>CAZKNR010000028.1:0-4297 GCA_964553925.1 uncultured Acidobacteriota bacterium | reverse complement strand
ATGAGAAACGGCGCGTCGCGCGGCGTCTTCCGGTACGCCTTCCCGATCTCGGGGCCCCGTTCTCCCTCGGCGCCAACCGGCCCTCCCTCGAGGAAGAACGAGTGCGCCCAGCCGTACCGCCGCACCACACGCACCGGGAATCCGCGCCCGAGCTCGCGGTAGAAGGGATTGTGGTGAGAGACGGTGGTTACGCCCGCGAGGAGGTTCTTCAGCGCTCCGGCGAGCAGTCGATCCCGAAGGGGGTGGGACCGGCCTTCCCGGATCGCGGGATCCTCCCGTAGCTTCGGGCGTATGTCGTCGATCCAGGAAGATGCGTTCTCGTAAGACTCGCGGAACTTCACGCGGCCGAAGTGATTCAGCTCGAGATGATCGTGAGCGTTCACGAGGCCCGGAAGAACGAAAGCGCCTCCGGCGTCGACCACGACGTCGCCCCGTTCGGGGGGCGAGTCGATTCCCAGAATCCGGCTCGAGAACCGAATGGAAGAGGCGATGCGCCCGCCGGCCGACACCCGGGCGTTGACCAGCGCTACCGCGCGCCGCCACACGGGGGCCTCACCTCTTGACTGCGCGGAGAATGACCAGGACCGGAACGTCCCCGAGGAGCGGCTCTTCGATGGCGACGGTCTCGAGGGCGGCGGCGTCGAGGGCGGCCCGATGGTCGGCAAGCGCGTGGGGATTCAGGGGAAGGCGCCATTTCCTCCCGTCGGCGGAATCGAACGTGCGCTCCCAGTTCCGGCTGGCCCAGGTGGGATGGAAGTCCGAGTACACGAGAGACCCTCCCCTCCGGAGAACCCGGGACGCCTCCCGGGTGAAGCGGGCCAAATCGGAAGGCTCCTTGAGGTCTCCCGCCATGAGCGACGCGAGGACGAGATCGAAGGCGTCTCCGGCGAGGGGAAGCGCTGCCGCGTCTCCGCAGATCAAACCTGCGCCGCTCGCGCCGGCGCGATTCAACATGGCGGTAGAGCGATCGAGGCCGAGGCGGGCCGGCACTTCCTGGTCCGCGAGGAGACCGAGGTTCCTCCCGCTTCCGGTGCCGAGGTCGAGCGCCCTTTCCACCGGAAGTCCTTTCCAGAGGCGCATCATCGCCGACTGTTCGACCCGCATGAGCTCGTTGTGAGCGCGTGGCGGGTAGGTCTCGGCCCAGAGTGCGTACCCCGGGTCGGGCTCGAGAAGCGGAACCATCAGAATCCCGTGGTCTCCGGCCGCTGATACTTCATGAGCCGCTGGAGAACGCGCAGCTCGTAGGACGCCCCGTAGAGCTCGAGAGCGTATCGCCAGGAGCTCACCGCACGGAGGAGCGCGCGCCGCGGCCCCGTGAGCCGCCGGTCGGTCGTCGTGGGGTAGAAGGCGTTCAGGACCCGCTCGAAATCACGGACCCGGCCGCGGAGCTTCGGCTGGATCCAGGGGAGCCGATCTCCGCGCCGAAGCGAGAGCTGCCTCCAGTCTCCCGAGGCCCACTCCTCGAGCGTCTCGGGAAAAGCGAATCCCCGCCTGCGCGCCTCGTCGT
This sequence comes from uncultured Acidobacteriota bacterium, assembly GCA_964553925.1. Classification (GTDB taxonomy): domain Bacteria; phylum Acidobacteriota; class Vicinamibacteria; order Marinacidobacterales; family SMYC01; genus DAISKN01. Next base: position 2,790 of record CAZKNR010000028.1, on the reverse strand, counting down.
AGAGCGTGCCATCGAGGGCGACCGGGGTGTAGACGTAGAGGATGACCTCGGTCGCGGGGTTGACTCGCTTCACCCGGCGGATGAACTCGAATGTGCGCCGGGTGTCCTCTTCGGGATCGGGAGGAGAGCCGAGGACGAAGGAAAACTCGGGCACGATCCCGTGCTCGCGCATGCGGCGCGCGAGCTCGAGCGCGAGCTCGGCGGAGGCGGTCCCGCCCTTGTTCATTCGCGCCAGAGTTTCGTCGGAGCCGGACTCCGCCCCCGAGAACACCATCTTCAACCCCGAGCGCGCCATCTTCCGAAACGTCTCGTCCGAGTAGCGCATCAGCGTATCGATACGGCCGAGGCCCCACCAGCGGATCCCCAGATCCGCAATCCTGTCCGAGAACTCGGCGGTGCGGGTCTCGGAGACGAAGAAGTCCATGTCGGTCATCTGCACCCCGTTGACGCCGTAGACTCGAGAGAGGTGGCGCACGACACGCTCCATGCGCTCTGGCGCCTGGGCGAGCCACGTCCGGTTCGACATCGCGACCACGGCGCAGAAGTTGCACGCGAAGGGACATCCGAAGGACGAGTTGTGGACCGCGGTATGCGAGCCCAGGTAGTCGGCGTGGATGTAATCGTCCATGGCAACGCGGTGATAGGGCAAATCGGGAAGCTCGTCGAGCGGCGTCAGCGGTCGAAGCGGGTTCTGGTGGATGCCGCGGTCGTCCTTCCAGGAGAGGTTAGAGACGCTCGAGAACGACCCACCCGATCGGAGGACTTCGAGGAGCTCGAGGAGAGCCGTCTCTCCCTGCGAGCGGACCACGAAGTCGACGGAGTCGGACTTCAGCACCGTCTCGCCATGCTGAGTCGGGAAGTAGCCGCCCCATACGATCGGGACCCTGGGGAGAGACTTTCGAACTCGCTTCGAGACCGAGACCGCCTGGGTGAGCTGGGGCCCGGCCATCACCGTCGCGGCGAGAAGGTTCACCTCGTCTCGGGGCGCGGCCTTCAGGATTTCGAGGATCGCGGCCGCCGGATCCCGCTCCAGGTTTCCATCGACGAGGCGGAATCGCTCCCGCCCTTCGAGGACAGCGGCGAGCGACATCAAGGACAGAGGGAGCGGCTGCTTCCCCGGCGTCGTCGAAAGCGGATTGTAGAGAACGATCATGGTTTTCTCATCACGATGAGGAAGTGATCGCCCCATTGCCGAAGGCCCGGATAGGAGGCGACACGGTCCTCGAGCTTCTCGAGGACCCGCAGGAATCCCGGGTGTCGCGCCGCGAAACCGTCGAGGTACGGTGGGGGCACGAGGAGTCCCAGGGAGCGAAGCCCGATGCGCTCGAACCCCGCGCGGACGAACGTCCGCTGCACCTCGGCCGGCGCGTAGTATCGCGTCCAGACGGTACGGCCGTAGAACGGCACGGGGACGAAGTCAGAGGAAAATCGAACGCGCAGACGGTTCCAATCCCGCCGGAGCCCGCAGAGCGCGATCTCCCACGGACAGACGCGGCCGATGATCGAGGCCACGAAGATTCCGCCGGGTTTCAATCTCTCCGCGATCGACCCTGCGGCCGCCGAGAGATCGGGGACGCAGTTGAGAGGCCCGAGGTCCGAGTAGACGCCGTCGAAACCACCCGCTTCGAGCCGGTCGAGCTCGTGGATGCCCAGGTTTCGCACCTCGACGCGGCCTTCGAGCCCGGAGGCCCGGATCCTTCGGGCGGCTTCTTCGGACATCTCGGGAGACCAGTCGATCGCGAGGACGTCGTAACCCAGCCGCCCGAGATGCTCGGCATCCGGTCCCGGGCCGCAGCCGAGATCGAGGAGCCGGGACCCGGGAGCGAGCCGGGAGGTGATGGCTTCAACGGTCCGGCGCCGCATTTCGCGGATCACCGGGTTGCGCTGATTCTCGTCGTGATAGGTCTCGGCGACGGTGTCGAAGGCGCGCCGGGTCTCGACGAGGGCGGCGAGACCCAGGGGGCCCAGGGTCACGACATACCTCCGGGACGGAAGCGAATCGAGCAGACGCACCGCTCGCAGAGTGGGTCGGTCGCGACCGAAAGCTTTCGGCGGAAGGCCGGGAGGTCGTCGCGCAGGATCCGATCGAGTGGCGCTTCCCGCACGTTTCCGACCGGCGGGTGAAAGAAGCAGGGACGGACGGCGCCATTCGCCTCGACCACGGCGGAGACCCAGGGAGCGTTGCACGAGACCTTCGGGAACGGACCCTCGTCCCGGAGGGCGGCGTAATACTCGGGAAGCCTTCGAAGCTTGTCCGGGCTTTCGGCGATGAAGCCCGAGCGGAAGGCTTCGCTCTCGTTCGCGATCACCTCTTCGACGACCGATCGAAAATCACCGATCTCGTCTCGATCGAGAAGAAGAGCGCCGCCCAAAGGCGGCTGACTTCGCCCGAACGCCGTCGAGGAGACGTCCGCTGCGAGAAAGGAGATCCCGGAAAGCCCGAGCTCACGGGCCCTCCGAACGAGACGCGGGAGCTCGCGGAAGTTCGCTTTGTGAAGCGTCGCGCGCGCGGTGACGGGAATCGTGGGCGCGGCCTCGCGGAGCCGCGCGAACCCCGATTCGACGGCGGCGAGCGCATCGACCCCGCGTACCTTCTTATAGAGGTCGCTCGTCGTCGCGTCGAGGGAGAGCGTCACCCGGGCGAAGCGTGAGGCGACGTCTCGGGCATGCCGCGCGAGGAGGACTCCGCTCGTCAGAAGCTCGAGCTTCACGGACCGTGCGAGGAAGAGATCCGCCACGGCGAAGACGTCGGGCCGGAGGAGCGGCTCGCCCCCGGAGAACGCGACGACG
>CAZKNR010000027.1:0-5670 GCA_964553925.1 uncultured Acidobacteriota bacterium | reverse complement strand
GTCTTCCTGGGCAAAGGCGTAGAAGCCGCCGGTCGTGAGCTCGATGCGCATTCCCGAAGGCCCGCGAGACAGCACGCGCAAGAGCGTCGCGTCCGGATCTCCATAGGTCGTGGCGGCGCGCGGAAGAGTCTCGTCGGTGGGGGATGCCTGCGCGTTCGGGGTCGCGTCCACCGGCCCGTGTCTCTCGACCAGTCCCGTGGTCTCGACGTCCTCGAGCAGATAGTAGTACGTGGTTCCGTTCGAAAGAGAGGAGTCGCGATAGACGTAGCGCGCTCCCTGAGGCGAGGAGCCGAGTCCAGGGATGAGATTCGCGGTCAATCGCTCCCAGGGACCGGTCGGCGACGACCCCCGGTAGACATGGAAACCCAGGTTCTTCAGCTCCGATCCCGTCTCCCACGAAAGCTCCACCGCTCCGTCGAAGGGCCGCGCTTCAAACGACAGCAGGTCGACCTCCGTCGTCGCCAGGATGTCGTCGGCCCCCATGTCCCACGGGTTGACGCGTGCGCCTCCGTCGATGTCGAACGAGAAGATGCTGCTGAGGTCGAAGCCGTTGTTCTCCGCCCGGCTCACGCTCTGGATATGCAGGTTACCTGCCGGGGCGTTGACGAAGTTCATGGCGCCTATCAGGACGTTGTTCCAGAGCGCATTATTCCCCGCCGGATTGGCGGACGCAGCGGTCCCGTCGCTCGAGAGATTGTTGCGGCTGTTCCCATTGGGGCCGCCGACCCCGAAGTCGCTGTCGGCGTTGCTATGGCAGATGTTGTTTATCAGGGTTACGTTGGGATTGCTGCCTGGCGTAAATCGGATTCCGGTCGCCGAACCTAGTGAGGCGTCGTTATTGCTATAGATCGTGTTGTTGAAAATCCTGGAGGTGCACGCCGCGGTGGAGCGGATGCCAACTCCTACCTCGTAGATGACGTTGTTGTAAACATCGATGTTGGTGTCGACGTCGGTGAACCGGAACCCCTGCCCGTTTCCTATGTTGTGGATCAGACAGTTCCGGACGACCAGCTTGTTGAGCGGGGCGATCCCGCTCGGCTCGATTCCGTTCCCGGTCCCTCCCCTGATTTCCAGCCATTCGATAGTTACGAAATCGTCCTGGATCGCAAGGACGGTGCTGGCGTTGGCGCCGTTGTCCAGCACGACCCCGTTGCCGGCGGGGCTGGGGAGGCCGAGGTGCCGGTTGCCGGGGTCGGCGGTGAGCGTGATGTCGTGAGTGGCGTCCGTCGTCGAGTTGTTGATGACGAGCGTAGCCGTGAGGTTGAAGACGCTGTCGTTGTACGCGATCCCAACTTCCCTGCGGTCGTCCGCCACGAGGCTGGGCGAGGCTACCACGGGGTCGGGCCCGCATAAACTCGGGGGGCCGTCGATGCAGCTCTCCCACAAGGCGAGGGTCAGGAACTTGCGGGAGATGGTGTAGGCCGGCGAGCCCCCGACGGTTGCGGGAGAAGTGAGCGTGAGCTGGGTCTCGGAGTCGACGGACAGGATCGTTCCCGTGAAGCCTCCGAAGGTGATGCTGTCGCCCCGCCCGCGGTTCGCGGTAATCCAGCCGGTGCCCACACCCGTCACGAGAGTGGAACCGACGGTGGCGGTGATCGTCCCCGCGCTGTGAGGGCCTGCGCTGCCGATCGAGCGGTAGTTGGTCTGGGGCGCGTGGGGGCCGAAGGCGATCCAGTGATAGGTGCAGGGCCCACCCGCGCAGTCCGTTCCGCTGTTGACGCGAGGTTCGAAACCCAGCTCGAACCCCAGCGGGCGGAGGGCCTCGATGCTGTTGATGAGCAACGACCCGGGAGACCCGGCCGAGAAGCGCAGGGCGGCATCGGTTCCGACCCCGGTGGAGGCGGACTTCATGGTCCACGGCCTCGGCGTCGCGCCGTTGGGGTACTGCTTGATGAGCACCCACTCGGCGAAGAAGCCGGCGTCGTCGCGGATGTGGGAGGCCGCTCCGTTGCCCGAGTAGGACCCGACGGCCACGTGCCCCGGGACCGCGTTCCAGGCGATGTAGTGGAACACGACGCCGTTGGCGTTCAGGTTGGGTCGGTTGGGCGCGACACCACCGAGTCCGACCTGGAAGCCGTCGGCGTCGAGGGATCGGATCACGTTCGGCCCCCGGTTCTGGTCGTCGAACTCGAAGGAGGTGTCCGGGGGGAACGTGGAGGATACGGAAACCGGTACGCCGTCAGGGTCGCCGCCGACCGAAGGCGCCACGATGACGTACTCGGGCCGGAAGCCGACGCCGACCACGGACTGGGTGGCCAGGCCGTCGCCGGTGTAGAAGCCGACCTTCATCTCCCCGGGCGCGGCCTTGAACGCCACCCAGTGGTATTCGGTCCCGCCCTCGTTCACGGCCGGGACCGATCCCACGGTGAAGCCCATGGAATCGAGAGACTGGATGAGCCCCGCGGCCAGGGCGACTCCGCCGGGGGCGTTGTCGTCGAGCGACTTGGTGTTGCCGGCGGGCATGCTGGAAGTGGCCAGCACGGCGTAGACCTGCGGGTCGGCGCCCGCCCTCTTCACGAACACCACGTCCGGCTGGAAGCCCACGAAGATGGGACTTCCCGCGGTGGCGTTGCCCGTGTACTTCCCCGACTTGACGAGTGGCTGCCCCGGCGTCGAGCAGGCCTGCCTGACTACCGAGCTGAACTCCGAGGTCCTGGAGAAGGCGGCGCAGACCGCCCCGTCGCTGCAGAAGCTGGCGGTGGCGGTGAGCTGGTCGCCACAGGCACCCGAGATGGTGGCGGAGAAGATCCCCCCCCGGGGTGGGTGACGTTCGTGGTGCCGGCGAACACCTCGCCCTCACCGTAGCCCGAGGGGTCGACACCCGTCGGGTTCCTGAAGAACTCGATCCGGTACGATCCCGCGGGCACGTCGAGCGAGAAGCTCACATTGAGCGACGCCCCGTTGGGGGAGGCCGCGGTGATCATGGGGAAATTGAGCAGCGCGTTGGGGCCGGCGTCGCCGTCGCCCACGTCGTTCGCGGTCACGAGGCCGTCGTAGCCCAGATCGATGCCCAGCTGGCCATTGCTGTGGATCGAGTTGCCGACGATGGTCGCGGTGGTCGAGGCGCCGGCCAGGCCCACGCCAGGGAAGACGTTGAACGCGATGGTGTTGCCTTCGCCGGGGTTGATGCCGCCCACCTGTGTGCCGGTTGCGGAGGTGTCGGTCGCGAACCCGGCATAGCCGTTTCCGATCCCCGCGGTTCCCGCGGCGTTCGTCCCGATCCGGTTGCCTTGCACGATCGTGCCCGTGGTGCTGACGTCGAAGACGTAGATGCCTTCGAAAGAGTTGCCCGAGATCACGTTGCCGATGCCCAGGAGAGCCGACCCGCCGATGCGCGTGTTGTCCGCGCCCCCAAACACCGTGATGCCGGTCTGTGAATTGCCGCGGTCCAGGGTGCCGGTGACGTCGGTGCCGATGTAGTTGCCCTCGATGACGTTGCCGTCGGCGGCCTCGCCTTCGACGACAATGCCCGCCAACGTGTTCCCTGAGATCACGTTGCCCTTGGCGAGCGTGTCGCCACCGACGATGTTGCCGGAGGTAAGGATCCGGATCCCCTGGGCGGCGTTGGGCAGCGGTGCCGTGCCGTCCGCATTCACGCCGATCCGGTTCCCCTGGATCGTGTTGGTGTTCGAATCGACCGTGAGGAAGATGCCCATCGACATGCCGCCGGAGATGAGGTTGCCGGCGCCCGCGACCGCGCCGCCGATGAGGTTGTTGTCGGAGCCGACTCCAGGGTTGCCATCGAGCGCGATCCCCGCGCAGCGGTTGCCGATGGGCGCCGTGCCGGCGGCGTTCGTGCCGACGTAGTTCCCCTGGATCGTGTTTCCGCTCGAGTCAAAAATCTCGATGCCGCGCGGGCAGTTGACGTCGTTTCCGGAAACGAGGTTCCGCGCCGAGGGCAAGGTCCCGCCGATCGTCGCGCCGCCCGAGGTCAGCAGGATGCCGGCTTCGTTCAAGACGCCGTCGCGATTGTTCGATCTCGCGAGCGTGCCCGTGACGTCGGTTCCCACGAAGTTCCCTCGAATCACCGCGCCCGTGGCGTCTACCCAGATCCCGTTGTCGGCAAAGCGGTTGACGACCAGGCCCTGGACGGTCGAGTTGATCGCGGAGATCCTCAGGCCGCTCACGCCTGCGACCGTCGCCGTCCCGTCCAGCTCGATCCTCAGGACGGCGTTGTTGCCGACGGCCAGCGTGTTGGCGCTCGCCCCGGGCTGAGAGTAACCATCGATGGTCTGCTGAGTGACAATCGTGGGCAGGCCCGCCGCCGAGACGCTGATTATATGGGGGCCGGGGCCGGGGATGGCGAAGTCGATCGTGTGGGGGCCGGCAACGGCGTTCGCTTCCTGGATCGCGGCGCGCAGCGTGCAGACGGCATTGCCGGGCGCGGTTTCGCAGACGCCGTTGATGGTGGCGTCGCCGACGTCGCTCGTGCTGTTGACGGCGAATATCGCCCCCTCTGCGGACCCGACCGCGAGCGCCAACCCGAGGACCAGTGGCCCGAGCCGAGCCCGGAAGGCGAGCGAAGCGTGCGCGGCCGAATGGGTGCGGCGGCCCCGCGGGACTGTTTCCTTCATTACTTCCTTGGTCAAGCCATGCGGACGTCGCGATGCCCCTTACTCGAGTCGAAGAGCGGGATCGCCGAAGAGGTGGTAGATCGTGAGAAGCTCGGCGAACGAGCCGGTCTCGAGGAACTTCGCTTGCGCCGCGAGAAGGGCATCGCCGAGCCGTTGGTGCTGACCCTCGAATAATTCCTGGAGGAGAGCCTTGTGGAGCTCGTTCGCGGGCTCGTTCAAGCTGAGGCCGCTTGGAGCGAAGACCGCGACGGCGCCCTTTCCGTCCGCCTTGAGGAGCTCTTCGGCGAGAGAGTCGAAGAATGGGAAGTGGAAGTAACCGTTCAAGCAATCGAGAGCGTTGACGATGGGCTGCTGGCCCTGGGGAGTTAGAAGGGCTACCGAGTCGTTGTTAAAAACGTTCTCGCTCGCCCAGAGGTGGATTCCGCCGTGACCCATGTAGCTCACGACCGAGGGGCCCGAATCGAAAGCCTCGAGGATCGATTCCCTTGTCCGCTCGGCTCCGAGCGCCCCGAGAGAGATGTGTCGAACCTCGTGAGTCGCGAGGACCGAGGTCATCAGGTTGCGGGCATCACCATCGAAGTCGCCGGCGACGTCCGGGTTGTCGGTGACGAGAACCACGGGAGCTGCGAGCCCCTGCCCGGCCGTCTCGTAGGCAAGGATCTTGTCGATCATCACCCGGAGCTCAGAGGCGTCCGCGGCGGGGAGTCGTCCGATGGCGATGTCGGGAAGGAGGTCGTCTCCATTCACGGCGGCGAGCGCCGGGTCCGACGCAGTCCACAGATAACTCGTTCGGATGGGAAGCGCGGGAACCCGGTTGGGAGCGCCGGTCCCCAGGTGCTCCTTGAAATCGTAGGACGCATCGCCGAGAAGGAGGACGTAGCGGATTCCTCCGGGCCAGCGGTGGTACGCGTAGGTGAGGAAATCGCGTATGGCCTCGGGCCGTCTTTCGCCATAACCCATCTCGTCGAATATCTCGTCGATGGGCACGGAGGCGACGGCGAGACCCTGGCCTCGCCGGTGGTCGAGGAGAGGCCGGGCGGCGTCGAGGAGCTCCCGAGGGCCGATGGCGACGTAGTCGGCGCGCGGCGGATGTTTC
>CAZKNR010000026.1:0-3130 GCA_964553925.1 uncultured Acidobacteriota bacterium | reverse complement strand
CCGAGCAGAACATGGTCGGCCTCGCGACCGGCCTCGCGGAGTGCGGTTTTATCCCCTTCGTCTACTCTATCGCCACCTTCGCCTCTCTTCGCGCCTACGAGTTCATCCGGAACGGCCCCGTCGCCCACCGTCTGAAAGTGCGCATCGTCGGCGTTGGAGGAGGCTTCGACTACGGCTCGGCGGGACCGACCCATCACGGGCTCGAGGACGTGGGGGTCCTCCGCCTGCAGCCCGGGCTCACCGTCGTCGCCCCCGCCGACTCCGAACAGACACGCTCGATTCTCCGCGACACCTGGGATCGACCGGGGCCGTTCTACTACCGCTTGAGCAAAGACGACCGACTTTCGGTCCCCGAGCTCCGCGGGCGATTCTCCCTTGGCCGCGCGGAGGTCCTGCGGCGCGGCCCGGACATCCTGCTCCTGGTCGCCGGTAGTCTCGCGTCGGAAGCGCTCGCCGCCTCGGACGCGCTCAAGAAGATCGGAATCGACGCGACCCTCGCGGTCGTATCGACGCTGAACCCCGCGCCCGTCGACGACCTGCGAGGGCGGCTCGAGGGTTTCGCCGACGTCGTGACCATCGAGGACCACTACGCGGCCGGCGGACTGGGAACGATCGTGGCCGAGATCATCGCCGAGAGCGGGGCTCGATGCCGGCTGGTGCGCCTGGGAGTGAAGGAGGGCCCGGATGGTCTTTCGGGAAGCCTTCCCTATCTCCTGAAGCGCCACGGGCTCTCGAGAGAGTCGATCGTCGCGGCGGCGAAGGCGGCGGTCGAGGCGCGGAAGCGCTCCGATTCATGACCGTGTCCCTGGTCTCCATCGTCCTTCCGGTACACAACCAGGGCGACCACGTGGCGGACGTCGTTCGCGAGTACGAGGAGAGCCTCGCGCGGCTTCCGGTTCCGCACGAGATCGTTCTCGTGGTGAACGGATCGACCGACTCTTCGCTTTCGGTCTGTCAGGAGCTTGAGAGAACGAACTCTGCCGTCAAGGTCCTCGAAAGCATCGAAGGCGGCTGGGGGCGGGCCGTCCTTCTGGGTCTCGAATCCGCGCGGGGGGATCTCCTCTGCTACACGAACCTCGCGCGCACCAGCGCCGAGGACCTCACGCTCGTCCTCCTTTACGGCTTGATGCACCCGGACGTCGTGGTGAAGGCGAACCGCAAGATCCGCGATTCTCTCTATCGGCGTTTCGGCTCGCTCCTCTACAACCTCGAGTGCCGTGCGCTCTTCGATCTGTCGTACTGGGACATCAACGGCACTCCCAAGGTCTTCCCGCGGTCGCTCGGAAAGCTACTTACGCTCACCCGTAAGGACGATCTGGTGGACCTCGAGTTCCATGTCGTCTGCCGTCGCGAGGGCTACCGTGTCCTCGAGGTCCCGGTCTTCTCGAACGTCCGCCACGGTGGCAGCTCCACCACGAGCCACCGCTCGGCGCTCGGGCTCTACTGGGGCGCCCTCTCGATGTGGCGCCGGAAAAACCCGTGAACCACCGCGAAGCCGCATGGGCGCGGCACGACGCCGAGTGGCGCGACACCGCAGAGGTCGCGAGCTTCTGGGAAGAGGCGGGAAATCTCGACCCAGCGCTTCTGCGTTTTCGTGCCCGCGGTGACTTCTGGGGCGTTCTCGATCGGCTCGAGGCGACGCTTCTCGTGACCCGCGAGTACGAGCACCTGGTGGTCGCGCTCACTGTTTTCGGAGGACGTCCCCTCGCGACGTTCCTTCGCCTTCCCCACCCCTCGGGTCTCGTCTACGATCGCGAGCGGAAGGTTTTGCACCTGGCCTCGACGCGGAATCCGAACGTGATCTTCGAGCTCGCGCCGGTCGCGGGGCGAAGCACCCTGGTCCCCGTGAGCGCGCGTTTCTACCCCGGCCGCACGTACCTCCACGACCTGGCGCTCATCGGCGGGGTCCTCCATGCGAACGCGGTCGGGCAGAACGTGGTGGTGCGCGTCGCGGCGGGCCGATTGACTCGGGCGTGGTGGCCTCGCTGCGTCGAGGTCTCGAGGAGGCCCCTCGAGGAGAGGAACCACATCCAGCTCAACTCCATCGCCGCGGGGAAGAGCCTCGCCGAATCTTTTTTCACCGCATCGACCGACGAGATCGGGCCTAGAAAACCCGGGCATCGCAACTTCCCCGTCGACGGCCGCGGCGTCGTTTTCTCGGGCCGGACGCGCGAGCCCATCGCCCGCGGCCTCACGCGTCCTCACTCCGCGCGTCTCCACAAAGGAAAGCTCTGGGTCGCGAACAGCGGGTACGGAGAGGTCGGAATCGTCGAAGACGGGCGCTACCGCGCCGTAACCCGGCTTCCCGGATGGACTCGCGGGCTCGCCTTCGCTTCCGGCGTCGCCTTCGCGGGAACGTCGCGGGTGATTCCGCGATTCTCCCGGTACGCGCCGGGCCTGGAGCTCGAGACGAGCCGCTGCGCCCTCCACGTCCTCGACGCGCGCTCGGGGAAAGTCCTGGGAAGCCTGGACTGGCCCGAGGGAAACCAGATCTTCGCCATCGACTGGGCTCCCCGGCGCACGGTCTCGGGCTTCCCCTTCGGAGCCCGGCGCGGCTCCGACTCGAAGACTTCGAGGGAGCTCTTCTACTCGTTTCAACTCGACGGAAAGGCCGGCCCATGACGGATCGTTTTCGATTCCTCCTCCTCTCGGCGATGTACGAGAACGGAGGCAATACCACCCATCGATTCCTCGACGGACACCCCGAGATGTTCGTCTACCCGTTCGAGTCGCAGCTCGGGACCCGGCTCGTGAACGACCCGCTCACCTCCCTCTTCCCGGTGAAGTATCGCTGGCCGGTGTTCGATCTCGAAGCCTCGCCCGAGGAGGACTATCACGCCATCATCGACGAGGAGTGCAAGGTGAGGGCGCGAACCCCGAATGTCAGCAAGTTCCGGAGCACGGCTTTCGATTTCTTGGACGAGGAGCGAAAGACGATCTATCTCGCGCACGTGGCCCGGAGCGGGCGCTCGCGCGCCTCGAACGTCGAGGCCTTCTTTCGCGCCACGTTCGACGCCTGGAAGGACTACCGCCGCTCGGGACGGGAGTCGGTCTACGTGGGCTACAGTCCGATCGTCGTCGTCGACGCGGAGAAAGTGCTAGAGGATCTTCCCGACGCCCAGGTGCTCCA
>CAZKNR010000025.1:0-30282 GCA_964553925.1 uncultured Acidobacteriota bacterium | reverse complement strand
GCGATGGAAGGAGTCGATCATGTCGTCGAGCCGGTCCGGGAAGTGATCGCGCACCTCGACCCCCGCGGAGAATGCCTTTTCTCCCTCGGCCGCGAGCACCACGACCACGACGTCGTCGCGGGCGGAGACGGAGTCGAGCGCGCGCGAGAGCGCTCCGATCCCCTCGAGGTCAAGCACGTGCAGAGGCGGCTTCGCGAGAGTCAGAGTCGCCCTCGGCGGCGCCACATCTAAACGGCAGGTCATCGTCCTCCCTCCTTGCCCAGCCAGAACCGTTCCGGATCGAGAGAGCGTAGCAGGGAAAGCTCCTCTTCCGAGGGAAGCGGCGTAGGCTGGCAGTTTTTGCCCACCCGGAGGGCCCACCCTGTTTGGGCGACGACCTCTTCCGGTGTCGAGGAGGGCGTAAGAGCATGGAACGAGCGGAGCCTCGCCTCTTTCGTCTCAGGGTCGAACTCGAGGACCCCCCGATCGGTGATGACCGCCGTAGGTCCGCCTCCGGGCAGACCCGAACGCTTTCGCCAATCGCCCCCATCGCCGTACCCCGGAGAGGTCACGTAGGCGACTCTCTCGACGAGCCGGTGCTTCGCGTGGTTGAGGAGCACGACGAGGCGCGAGGCCAGCGACGCGATGTCGCAGGCGCCACCGCTCCCGGGGAGCCGGACGGAGGCGACCCGTGTGGTGTTGAGGTTTCCGAACCGGTCCACTTCGGCCGCGCCCACGAAGCCGAGCCCCACGCGCCCGGACTGGAGGAACCCCATGACGTCCAGAAGCTCCGTCGCCGAGGTCGCGCCCTTCAGGTTGGGAGGGTCGCTCATGGTGTAGAGCGTCTCCGATGCCGCCTCGGCCCGCACGAGGCCGTTCTCGTAGAGTCCCACCGCCCGTTTCGCGTGCGTCGCCTGGGCGAGGCGGAAGGCGATGAGCGGAAGGCGCATCCCCACGAAAACCAGCTCCGAGTCCCGGATCTCGCGGGAAGCGGCGTAGACCATCATCTCCGAAGGTGTCGGCCGGTCGTTCGCTCGCACTACCATGGTGGTCGAGGTTAAATGTACAATAACCAATTGGTCATCGAGGGAGGAAGATAAGGCTCATGGGCTGCGACACTCTGAGCGTCACCGACAACCGAACCGGCAAGACCTACGAGCTCCCGATCGAGAACGGGGCCATTCGCGCCAAGGATCTGCGCCAGATCCGGGTGGACGATGAGGACTACGGTCTGAAGAGTTACGATCCTGCCTTTCTGAATACAGCCGCGTGCAAGAGCCGGATCACCTACATCGACGGGGAGAAGGGGATTCTGAGGTACCGGGGCTATCCCATCGAAGAGCTCGCGGAGAAGTCGAACTACCTCGAGGTCGCGAACCTGATCCTCTACGGCGAGCTCCCGACGAAGAAGCAGTACGACGAGTGGGTCCACAACATCACCCACCACACCATCCTGCACGAGTACGTGAAGAAGCTTCTCGACGGGTTTCGGTACGACGCTCATCCCATGGGCATGTTGATCGGCGTAGTGGGGGCGCTCTCCACGTTCTATCCCGACGCGAAAAAGGTGCTCGACCCGGCCTCGAGAAGGCTCCAGACGCACCGTCTCATCGCCAAGATGCCGACCCTCGCCGCCTTCTCCTACCGGCACAGCGTCGGCATGCGCTACACCTATCCCGACAACGACCTCTCCTACACTGGAAACTTCCTCAAGATGACGTTCGCGATGACCGAACGCTACAAGCCGAATCCGGTGCTGGAGCGGGCCCTCGACGTGCTCTTCATCCTCCATGCGGACCACGAGCAGAACTGCTCCACCAGCGCCATGAGAGGTGTCGGAAGCTCGCAGTCCGATCCCTATTCCGCCACGGCGGCGGCGGCGGCGGCCCTCTACGGACCGCTTCATGGAGGCGCGAACGAGGCCGTGCTCCGGATGCTCAACGAGATCGGGAGCAAGGACAAGGTCCCCGAGTACGTCAAGAAGGTGCAGTCGGGCGAGGGACGGCTCATGGGGTTCGGTCACCGGGTCTACAAGAGCTACGACCCGAGGGCCAAGATCATCAAAGAGACCGCTCATGAAGTCTTCGAGGTGACGGGCAGGAACCCTCTCATCGACGTCGCCATCGAGCTCGAGCGCATCGCGCTTCAGGAAGACTATTTCGTGTCGCGCAAGCTCTATCCAAACGTCGATTTCTACTCCGGGCTCATCTACGAGGCCATGGGATTTCCGATGAGCATGTTCCCCGTGCTCTTCGCCATCCCGCGGACCTCGGGCTGGATCGCGCAGTGGGAGGAGATGCTCACCGATTCCGAGCAGAAGATCGCGCGCCCCCAGCAACTCTACATGGGAGCCGACACCCGGGAGTTCGTCCCCATGGAGAAGCGCGGCTAGCTTTTATTCGGCGATCGTCGCCCGCAGGATGTGGTCCAGACGCGGGTAGTTCTCGTCGAGATACGCGTTTCCCCTCTCGAAAAGCGGAGCCTGCTTTCCCGCGCGTATGCCGCCGCCCGAGGTCTCACCGTAGTCGCGGTACAGCGCATCGACGACCTCCATCCCGGAGACCACGCGGCCGAACGGCACGAAGGGCTCCCGGTCGTGGGTTTCCGAGTTGTCGCGGAGGTTGATGAAGACCTGCGACGTCCGCCCGTTTTTAACGGCGAAGGCATAGGCGATGGTGCCGCGCTGGTTCGATTGCACGAAGGGATCGTCGGGGATGGGCAAGTCGCGCCATAGGGTCGAGATCCGCGGATCGCCGTTGATCCCGAACTGCGCCCATCGATCGGCGACGACTCGATGGAAGCGGACCCCGTCGTAGTAACCCTGGCGAACGAGGTTGTAGAAGCGATCGACGCCGTGGGGCGCCCATTCGCGGTGGACTTCGATTTCAATCCGCCCCTTCGACGTCTCGAGCCTCACGTGAAACGAGGCGGGCGCCTCTTTCTTCATCTCGGGAGAGTCGGGATGAAGAAGAGGCGAGTCGCCTTGAGCGAGCGCGAGGAGGACGGCCGCCGCCGCGATTACTGCTTGAGGGTGATCCACAGGAACTCGATGGGCGTATCGCCGGTGTTGCCGGATTCGTGATCCTGGCTAAGGGTGACCTTCTCCATCCAGCCGACGGAGCCGTCTTTCGCGACCGAGGTCTCCTTCTTGTCGCCGTAGCGCATCGTCCACTCGCCGCCTTTGAGGTGCACGTACAGCTGGTTTCCCGAGTGGGTGTGGACGCCTTCCCACTGGCCCGGCTGGACGACGTACTTTTGCACCACGACGCGGTCGTTCTCGAAGACGACCTCTCCTTCGATCTTCGGGTAATGCTGCTGGAAGCTTTGCTCTGTTGCGATGGGGCTCGATGCGAGCAGCACGAGGCCAGCGAGGACAAAGGCAATCCGTTGAATCATGGGAGTCTCCTTACTTGAGCGAAATCTATGACCAATGGAGGCGCGAAGTCCAACAGGGGGAGGGCGGCGGATCTACCGTGTAGCTATTACACGCCTCGGCCGGCGGCCTTTTCGTCAATCTCTCGTCGCTGGAACGAGATACGCCCGTTCTCCTCTGGAACGCCGTTTGCTTTCAATTTCGGCTTGAGCCGAATCGCCCCGACGTTGTGCATTCTCGCCGCCCTCTCCTGCCGCGGGCCGCGTACGGACGTGATTCTTCCCATCGGGACCGAGATCAAGATCCGCCTCGAGCAGGACCTGAGAGCGGACGCGAACCTCGCCGGCGAAAAATTCGAGGCCACGCTCGCAGCTCCGCTCTCCGCGGAAGGGAAGCTTCTCGCCCGCGCGGGAGCGCCGGTCTGGGGTGAGCTCACCGAAGTAGACGGAGCAAAGGCCCGCCTCACGATGACCCTGAGATCCGTCGAAGTGAACGGGCGAAGCCATTCCCTCGAAGCGATGCCGCTTGTCGTCGACGCCGCGGGTATCGGGCCAGGCGCGCTCTTTCGCTTGCCGCTCGCGAAGCCTCTCGAGCTCCCGGCACAGCCGTTCGAATGAAGGCTCCATGTTGACGATCGGTTAACACGATTGACCGGCTGCCGCATGCCGGGGTAGTGTCTCCGGTGGGCGCGCGCCGAAGGGCGAAGGTCGTCATCACCGATTAGAGTTCAGCGAATTCCCCGCAACCATGATGCTCGACGACCGATTCCGTTTCCCCGGTTTGGGTTTTATTTCGATGCCCAGCCAGTACCGGATCGCCCTCTTTGTCCTCCTGGCGATTTTTTCTACGGCTGCCAAGGTGTTTGTGGCGGGTCAGGGTCACAACATCGATATGGAATCATGGAAGATCTTCGCCGAGATCATTCGAGACGGGAAGAACCTCTACGCCGAGACCAATCGAATCCCCTACCCTCCTACGGACCCCTCCTACGGACCCGTCTGGTGCTACGTCGGAGCCGGCGTGAGTTACGTCCAGGCTCACGTCCTGGGCAGCGACTCGCTCGACGTTTTTCATCGTTTGCTTACCCTCGTCCTCTCGTTCGTCGACGTGGCCATCGGCTATCTCCTCGCTCGTCACTTCTCCTTCGTCGCCGGGGCCCTCTTTCTTGTCAACCCCGTCTCCTTGCTTTTGACCGGTTTCCATTCCCAGTTCGACAACGTGGCCGTCCTGCTAGGTCTCGTGGCCTGCCTCCTGCTCGACAAAAATGCAGGAACGCCGAGGCTCGCGCTCGCGATGTTCATCCTGGGAGTCTCCCTCGCCGTGAAACACGTTCTCATCTTTCTGCCCCTCTGGTTCTTCTTTCACCCGGGGTGGAGCCGCCGCAGGCGCATCCTTTGTTTCGTTCCCTACGCGGTCTTCGCCGCGAGCTTCCTTCCTTTCATCCGTGACGAGCGTGGCCTCGAGGGTGTGATCGAGGGCGTTCTGATGTACGGCTCCTTTCACCTCGATGCATTCTTCCCTCATCTGGTCCAATCCGCGATTCCTCTGAAAGCGATCGAGCTCTTCTTCGCCTGGGTCCCGATCTTTTCCGGCTTCAAGTTCGTGTTCCTCGTCGCGATGTTGCTCGTAGGCTTTGCCGTTCGCGAGAAAACCTATGGGGAACAGCTCCTGGTGTACCTCGTCGCGATAGTCGTTTTTTCGAGCGCCATCGCGGACCAATACCTCGCCATCCCCCTGGTAACTTGTGCCGTTTTCTGGCGGTACTTCTCGACCTGGTGGTACGTGGTGGCGAGTGCCGTGTACCTCTCTGCGACCCAGACAAACATCGGAATGCTCCCTTCGATGGCTCGCTACTCCGAGAAAGTGCTAGGGCTCGGTCTTGAAAGGTGGCAGCCCATCGCCGCCTTGTTGGTGTTCCTCATACTGTACCTGGTCGCCAATCGCAGAGGGCGGCGACATACCAGGAGCAACGGGCGAAAAATGCTTGTCGGCGAGCTCACTAATCCATAACAGGAGCATCCCGAGGGGGAAGAAGAGCCAGGCAAATACCAGGATCTTGGAAGTCATGACGGGGTAGACAACCACCATCGTCGAGACGAACGCGGCAAGTGCGAGCAAGTCGGCCGCCGTAGCCAGCGCTCCAGTGTCGAGAAAGCGGAGGAAGAAAAACCCCAGGAGGAACAAGAGAAAGAGCCTCGACCACTGGCCCGCGGTGGGAAGCAAGATGACGCCCCGCGACATGGGAGTGAGCTCGAGAAAGTCCACGCCCAACCCCACATCCGCCGGTATGTGGCTCGGTGGGATGTCCTCCCCCCGAACGAGGACCTCGATCCGCAGCGGACCGGTCTCCGCAACCTCCTGAGGTATTACCGCTCGGATTCCGCCCCAGGGATAAGACTGCTTTGTAAAGACGAAGTCCCCAAGGTGACGGTCGTTGACCGTGAGAGTGACAGTACCCTGCAACCCGAATCGATGGCAGCGCAAATAGAATTCAAGGGGTGTTCTAAGGGCGTGATATGGAATCTGGAAGCCGGCCTCCTTCTTCGTCAGCCGGCCAAGGAACTCCTCGATCTCAACAGAGTTATCAGAATGCCGGAGCGGCCCGGTCATCTTGAAGGGTGGATAAAACTTTTCCGCGTCGGCGAGGAATCCAGAATCCCAGCGTCCGATGTCAAAACGTAGAGTCGGGTTCGCTTGAACCGCGAGGAAGTACGAGGGACCAGAAAGAATGAGGACGATAACTGAAGGAAGATGGGGAAAGCGGGTGAGGAAGCGCTTCAAGATAAGTCGCTAGGCGCATGAACGCTCGTTTGGATTGCGCCGCGAGGAGACGATAGCAGATCCGTGACGTATAGGGAATTCGAAGCGAGATTCCAAGTACCTCCTCGAGGAAGGCACGATCCTGCTCTCGGGCATCCAGGCCCTGGTTCGCATACCTCTCGACCAGCACCGGGCCGACCGGAGGGCGGGCCTGCGAACCGCGACCTTGATCTCGGGATACCGCGGCTCTCCCCTCGGAGGCTTCGACCTCACTCTCCAAAAAGCGCAGCGAATCCTCTCCGAGCACGAGGTGTGGTTTCTCCCCGGGGTGAACGAGGACCTGGGAGCGACCGCCGTCTTCGGAAGCCAGATCGCGGGCCTCTTTCCCGGCGCGAAGTACGACGGCGCTCTCGGCATCTGGTACGGGAAATCTCCCGGTGTCGATCGCTCGGGAGACGCCTTCAAGCACGCGAATTTCGCCGGCGTCTCTCGGACCGGAGGCGTTCTGGCGGTCGCCGGCGACGACGCCACCGCGAAATCATGGACCCTCCCCTCCCAGTCGGAAGGGGCGTTCTACGACGCTCTCATGCGGCGGGTGGAGCGGGCTCTCATCGGCGAGTATCGGTCGCTCCTCGAGCGGCGGATCGAGACGCTCACGCCCGAGAATTACGAGGCGACGGTGAAGCTCGCGGAGCTCGCCGACGGTATTCGCGGATACGAAGAGGTGAAGCTCGGAAACGTCGAGCGGTTCCGGAGCGCCGTCACCCGAATGGAGGCACGATGATCTTCCTGCTCGCTCTTTCTCTCGCGGTAGCACAAGACGCCCAGGAGTCGTTCCGCGATGCCCGCTTCGGGATGTTCATCCACTGGGGCGTCTATAGTCTTCTCGGCAAGGGCGAATGGGTGATGGAGAACGACGGCATGACCGTCGCGGACTACGAGAAACTTCCTCCTCGCTTCAACCCCGTCGACTACGACCCGGCGGCATGGGTGGGCGTCGCCAAGGACGCGGGGGTACGCTACATCACCATCACTTCGAAACACCACGACGGCTTCGCGATGTGGGATTCCAAGGTCAGCGAATACGACGTCGTCGACCGCACCCCCTACGGGAAGGACGTGCTCAAGGCGCTCGCGGAGGAGTGTCGGAGAGCCGGGATCAAGCTCTTCTTCTATCACTCCCAACTGGACTGGCATCATCCCGACTACTACCTGCGAAGGAAGACGGGTCCGCCATACCGGTCGTCCCGAGGCGGGAGACTTCAACCGGTATCTCGACTACATGAACGCCCAGATCGCGGAGCTCGCGGGCGGGGACCACGGAGAGATAGGAGGCTTCTGGTTCGACGGCTGGTGGGACCAGCACGTGAATGAGGCCGACAAAGCCGACCGCACGACGCACGTCGACTGGAAGCTGAAGGAAACCTACGACCTCATCCACCGCCTCCAGCCGCAGGCGCTCATCGGGAACAACCACCACGTGGCGCCCTTCGAAGGCGAGGGACTTCCAGATGTTCGAGCGGGACCTCCCCGGCGCGAACACCTTCGGCTACAACACGACGGAAGTGGGCACCCTCCCCCTCGAGAGCTGCGACACCATCAACGACTCCTGGGGGCTTCAACGCCTCGGACCGGGCTTTCAAGAGCACCAAGGAGCTCATCCACTACCTGGTCCGCGCCGCTGGCGCCGACGCGAACCTGCTCCTGAACGTCGGCCCCACACCCGAGGGAACCTTCTCGCCCGAAGTCGTGGAGCGACTCCGTGAGATTGGCGCCTGGACCCGCGAGTTCGGCGAGACGATCTACGAAACCCGCGGGGGACCGATGAAGCCCCAACCGTGGGGAGTGATGACCTCCAAGGAGGATGTCCTCTACGTTCACGTCCTGGCTGCGGACGCGCCGGAGCGCCTCGTCCTTCCTGGAACGGCGGGCCTCCACGTGCGCGACGCCCGCCTCTTCGGGTCCGGCGGGAATGTCTCCTTCGAGTCGACGCCCGACGTGACCCCACATTCCCCTGGATGGGCTCCACCCCGTCGACACCATCATCATCGTCCGGCGGCGTTGAGTGAATCCGAAACGTCTTGACGCTAAGACGTCACGCCGTTAGAATAACTCCATGAGCAATGCCGTCAAGCGGGCCACGATCTACTTCGATGCCGATATCCACCGCGCCCTTCGCGTGAAAGCGGCTACGACCGAGCGGCCCATCTCAGAGCTCGTCAACGACGCGGTCAAGCGCTCGCTTGCGGAGGACGCGGAAGACCTGACCGCATTTCAAGACCGCGTTCGCGAGCCCGACCTCGCTTTCGAGGGCGTCGTGAAAGACCTCAAGAAGCGTGGCAAGATATAACCTCTTCATCAAGCCTTCGGCCGTCAAAGAGATCGAAGGCATCGGTAGCGTTTCCGAGCGACGACGTATCGTTCGGCGCATTCAGAACCTCGCGGATGAGCCGCGCCCCCCCGGCTGCGAGAAGCTCTCAGGGGACGCCAAATACCGCGTGAGGCAAGGGAACTATCGAATCGTCTATGCCGTCGAGGACGAGAATCTGGTCGTATACGTCGTCAAGGTGGGCCACCGACGAGAGGTGTACCGATGATTCCAGTCGACGCACGAGGAGACCCACGACGCGCTTAGACTTCACCCGAGGCCAATGAGCAGAAAAACGTCTATCAAATCCATCACCTACATAAGAACCAACGCCGCCGACATTCTCGCAACCGTCTCGGAAACAGGCGGGGCGGTGAGTTTCCACCGAATGAGCTCGGTGCGCAGTGGCGGAGCTCTGGGTTGCGAAGCTTTGTGGTCGAGATGGTCCAGGATTCGACGGATGACGCTGGGCTCGATGATGAAGGCGAGGATCTTCATCTTGGCCCCGCACTGGCGACAGGTCAAGGGGTCGACTTCGTAGCGCATTCCATTAGCCGCAGTCCGGAGCCGTACATCAACGATGCCATGAGCCACACGGCGCCCCGGAGTCGACCCAGAACGGCGGCGACCTCTCCCTGGAGAGCACAACCGGCAGTCGCCAGGGACCCTTCGCCCGAACAACACCTTGCAACGAATCGAGCTCTTGGCCGAGGACGTTCCGGTAGAGAAATAGAAGGGCGGCCAAGGCCTGATTCTGAGTCGAGGCGCTCACCTTTCCCTGCGTGGCAAGACCGGTGAGGAACAGGTTGATCTCCGGGCCACCCATTTCCGCAGGATACGTATAGGGAATTCGAAACGAGCCCGGTGGCGCGCGCGCCCGTCGGTCGCTAGAATCTCTCGGCGCTCCGATGCCTATCCTTTCTCTTCTCCTCGTTCTCGCCGCCGCGCGCGGAGTGCTGTGGCACGATGTGACCTCCTCCGTTCTTCGCGCGACCGCGGAGTGGACGAATCGGGTGGCGCTCGCCGATATCGACGGAGACGGACGGGTGGATCTCCTCTTCGCGAACGGGGGCAACTACTCGGATCCCGGAAAGCCCGAGCTCAACCGGGTCTTCCTGAACCGGATCGAGAACGGCGAGCTTCGTTTCGAAGAAGCTACCCAAAGCGTTTTTGGCTCGACGGGGGATCTGGCGCGGGTCATCCAAGCGCGGGACGTCGACGGAGACGGGAACATCGACATTCTCGTAGGCACGACGTTCCAGACGCAAAGCCGGTTGTACCTTGGAGAAGGCGGCGGCCGATTCCGCGAGGTCACGAAGACCCATCTTCCGCAGGAGCTCCTGAGCGTGGGCGACCTCGAGATCGGGGACGTCGATTCCGATTCCGACCTCGACGTCGTCCTCGCCGACTGGGGCCCCGGCCACAACATGACGAACGTCGGGGGGCGGACGCGCCTCTGGCTCAACGACGGAACCGGGCGGTTCACCGACGAGACGGCGGAGAGGATGCCGGAGACGCTCGTTCGCTTCTCCTGGGATCTGAACCTCGTGGACGTCGACAATGACTACGACCTCGACGTCGTCGTCTCCTGCAAGCGATGCGGCGGCGGGACTCTATTCAAGAACGACGGCCGCGGCCGCTTTCAGGAGGACTTCCGGGCGATTCCCCAGTACACCAACAACTACAGCGCCGAGGCGATGGACGTGAACGGCGATGGATTTCTCGATCTCGTCACCGTGAACGACGGCGAGATCGTCGGAGGCGAGACCCTCTTTCGACGCGAGCACCTCTTCGTGAACGACGGGAAGGGAAGTTTTCGCGATCGCACTCCCGAGCTCTGGCCCGACTCCGACAACCTCGGAGAGGACGACAACATGGTCGCCTTTCTCGACGCCGACTCCGACGGCGACGCCGACTTTCTCCTTGGCTCGCTCACCGGACCCGATCGGCTCCTCACGAACGATGGGAACGGCCGGTTCACGGTTTCGACCGGTGTTTTCGACGGCGAAGAGACCCCGGGGACGCTCGCGATCGCCGTCGCCGATCTCGACGGCGACTCTCGGCTCGACGTGGTCCAGGGACAAGGCGAGCATAAGACCGCCGTGTCCGAGAAGGTCTATCTCGGAGTCGGGCTTCCACCCGACGCCGCGCGCCCGGCGGTCGCCATGGTCGGAGAAGGGGAGGAGCCGCTTCAGATCCAGGCGCGCGTGCACGATTTCAAGACTCCCAACCGGCCGGAAGACTGGCGCGAAGTCGTCGTGGTCTACGAGACCGAGCGAGGGCGGTCGCGGGCGCCGATGACCTGGTACGGGGAGAACCTGTTCCGCGCACGCCTGAAGGAGCGCCCCTCGAGCTACCGAGTCTGCGCTACCGATCGGGCGGGAAATCAGACATGCTCCGGGGCGCTCGCCCCTCGTTGACGGGGAACGTCCGTCCAACGGATAATCACGTAGCGCGGTAACCATGAACCCTCGCCTTTTTCGCGTCGCCGTTTCGCTCTCTTTGATTCTGTCTGCAGGTACTTCGTGGGCCGAAAGCGATGCCGACGAGTTCTTCGAGAGCCGCATTCGTCCTCTCCTCGCCGATAAGTGCTTCGCTTGCCATACGAAGGAAGCTCTGGGCGGGCTTCGCCTGGACTCCCGGGAAAACGTCCTGAAGGGCGGCGACCTGGGTCCGGCGATCGTCCCGGGCAAGCCCGACGAGAGCCTCCTCGTTCAGGCGGTGCGTCACCTGCGCGACGACCTTCTGATGCCCATGGGAGGCGACAAGCTAAGCGAGCAGCAGATCGCGGACCTGGTGCATTGGATCGAAATCGACGCCCCCTGGCCCGATGTGAAAACCGCCGTCGTCGCCGCATCCGATTCCGGCGCGCGCACCGAGGAGGAGAAGGGCTTCTGGTCCTTCCGCCCGCTCGCCCGTCCCGAGGTTCCGGCGCCGCGCGACCTCGAGTGGGCGAGAAACGACATCGACCGCTTCGTGAAAGCGAAGCTCGAAAGCGAGGGGCTCAAGCCGGTGGCGAGGGCGTCCCGCCGCAATCTCATCCGGCGGGTGAGCTTCGACTTGACCGGTCTTCCTCCGACTCCGGAGGAGGTCGACGCCTTCGTGAACGACGCATCGAAGGACGCTTTCGAGAAAGTCGTCGACCGACTCCTCGCCTCACCCCACTACGGGGAGTTCTGGGGGCGGCACTGGCTCGACATCGCCCGCTACGGGGAGGACGACACTCGCGGTCTCGCCGAGGATGGAGGCGGCCGCGAAGTCTACGGCTCCGCCTACGTCTACCGCGACTGGGTGATTCAGTCACTGAACGACGACATGCCCTACGACCTCTTCGTGAAGTCGCAGCTCGCGGGAGACCTCCTCGGAAAAGACCTCGAGTCGAAGACCGTCGGGGGCCTCGGCCTTCTCGGAGGCGGCCCGTGGTACTACGACATCGCGAACCCGGCCGTCGCCCGCGCGGACGAGCGCCACGACCGGGTGGACGTCGTCACCCGCGGGTTTCTCGGTCTCACTGTGGCCTGCGCTCGATGCCACGATCACAAGTTCGATCCCGTCTCCACCCAGGACTACTACGCGCTCGCTGGAGTCTTCTACAACACGAGCTATCACGAGTACCCGGTGGCCCCGGATCTGGACGCCTCCGAGTACCAGAAGCAGAAAGAGTACATCGACGGCCTGAAGAAAGAGCTCCAGGAATATCTCAAGACGGAGCGCGAGCAGCTCGCGCGCGTTCTCGGACGGGAGAGCTCCCGGTACATGGTCGCTGCCTGGAAGGTGAAGGGCGAGCCGGAGATGACGCTGGCCGAGGCGGCGAACGAGGAGAAGCTGGACCTCGAGACGCTCGAGCGCTGGATCCGTTTTCTCGCGAAAGAGCCGAAGCACTATCCCTACCTGAAGGACTGGCAGTCGATGATCGCCTCGGGCGGGACTCCGGAGGAAGCGAAGAGGCTCGGCGAGAGCTTCCAGCGTCTGCTCGTCGAGATCGGCGCGGAGAAAAAGAAGATCCAGGAGAAGAACGAGTGGCTCATCGCGAACGGAAGTCCGCCGCCCGAGGAGCGGAAGTCCGTTCCCATGCCGAACGACTTCAAGAGCTTCTTCGACCAGCACCAGCTCGAGCTCCAGTCCCTCGATCGGGAGAAGTTCAACCTCTGGAACGACGTCTTCGTCTACGACCTCGACGGCAATCCCGATTTCTACAACTTCGACCCCGGCCTCCTGGTGTTCGACAAGTGGGCCCTCGAGCGGCGCCTTTCCCCGGTCTCGCTCGCCCACGTCGAGGCGACGCGGGAGGAGATCAAGAAGCTGGAAGAAGCGCTTCCCAAACAATACCGCTTCGTCATGGGGGTCAAGGACAAGCCTCCCGAGCAGATCGAGGAGCTGGGGTTGCACATTCGAGGCAACCCCCAGAACCTCGGCGACAAAGTTCCGAGGCGCTTTCCCGCCGTGCTCTCTGATGCCGCGCCCGCCGCTTTCACCCAGGGGAGCGGACGACTCGAGCTCGCGGAGGCCATCGCCCGCCACCCCCTTTCCGCTCGCGTGATCGTGAACCGCGTTTGGCGATGGCACTTTGGAACCGGCCTCTCCGACACCCCCAGCAACTTCGGCCGTCTCGGCGAGCGTCCGCGCAGTCCGGAGCTTCTCGAGTTTCTCGCGAGCGGGTTCGTCGAGAGCGGCATGTCCCTCAAGAAGCTCCACCGGGAGATCCTGCTCTCGTCCACGTACCAGCTGAGCACTGAGTACTCGAAGGAGAACTTCGCCCTGGATCCCGACAACCGCTTCTACTGGCGGGCCAACCGGCGGCGGCTGGACGCCGAGTCCATTCGGGACGCGATTCTGTTCGCCTCCGGCGACCTCGACCCCAAGCTCTTCGGGCCCTCGACGGATCTCTCCGACGAGAAGAACCGTCGCCGAACGGTGTACGGGAGGGTGAGCCGGTTCCGGCTCGACGATTACCTGCAGACGTTCGATTTCCCGAACCCCAGTCTCACGGCGGAAAGACGGTTCACGACGACGGTCCCGCTCCAGGGTCTCTACTTCATGAACAGCCCGTTCGTGGAGCAGGAGGCGAAGCGTCTCGTCCATCGTCTCGCCGAGCACGAGCCTCCCGAGCCTACCAAGCCTACCAAGGAAGCGACGAAGGCCGGCGAGCCCGAAGATCTCTCCTGGCTCTCGAAAATCTCCGACGAGGAGAAGGTCCGGCGAGCCTATCGGCGACTCTACGGTCGGGAGGTCGAAGCGGAGGAGTTGACGAGCGGGCTCGAGTTTCTCGCCGCGGTTCCCCAAGAGGGCCGAACGCCCCTCGACCGATGGATGCAATACGCTCGCGTGCTCCTGGGGGCCAACGAATTTCGATTCCTGGACTGATGATGGAAAACAAAAAGCGCAGCCCCGTCTCGCGGCGCGAGGCACTCTGCCGCATCGGCGGAGGCTTCGGCATGATGGCCTTCGCCGGCCTCGCGGCGCGGGTCGCCGAGGCGAGCGCCCGCGGCAACGCCGGGATCCGTGGCGCTCTCGAAAAACTTCACTTCGCGCCCAAGGCGAAGCGGGTCATCTTCCTCTTCATGAACGGCGGCGTGTCGCAGGTCGATACCTTCGACCCCAAGCCCATGCTGGACAAATACCACGGGCAGCCGATGCCGGGCGAGCCCATCAAAACGGAACGTAAGACCGGGGTCTTGATGAAGTCTCCGTTCGCGTTCCAGAAGTACGGCCAGAGCGGCATCGAGGTGAGCGAGATCTTCCCGCACGTCGGCTCCGTCGTGGACGACATCTGCGTCATCCGGTCGATGGTGACCGACATCCCGAACCACGAGCCATCCTTATTAATGATGAACACCGGGCACACCCAGCCCGGCCGTCCGTCCATGGGGTCCTGGCTCACGTACGGCCTCGGCACCGACAACGAGAACCTCCCCGGCTACGTCGTCCTCTGCCCGGACCAGAACACCGTGGTGGGACCCCCCCTCTGGGGCAACTCCTTTCTTCCCGCCGTCAACCAGGGGACGTTCATCTCCGATCGGGTGCCGAAGAAGGAAAAGGAGTTCGACCCGAAAAAACTGGTCCCGTATCTCGAGAACGAGCGGGAAAGCCGTTTGGAGCAGCGCGCCGAGCTCGACCTTCTCGAAAAGCTGAACCGGAGTCACCTCGCCCGCGAGCTCGAGGAGGACTCCCAACTCGACGGCGCGATTCAGGCCATGGAGACCGCCTTCCGAATGCAAACGGAAGCCCCCGAGGTCTTCGACATCCGAAAAGAGACGGAAGCGACCCAGAAGCTCTACGGCCCGGGAAGCACCGCGCGGGGATGCCTCATGGCGGTGCGGCTCATCGAGAAAGGCGTCCGCATCGTTCAGGTGTACTACGCCAAGGCCGATCCCTGGGACGACCACATCGACATCCTCGACCACCGCCGCAAGGCGAAGGACTCGGATCAGCCCTTCGCCGCCGTCATCCAGGACTTGAAATCCCGGGGTCTATTCGAGGAGACCCTCGTCGTGTGCGGAACGGAGTTCGGGAGGACTCCGGTTCTGGAGACGGGGGGAGGAGGCGCCGGGGGACGCGTCACCAACGGGCGCGACCACAACCCCTTCGGCTTCAGCATCTGGCTCGCGGGAGCGGGAATCAAAGGGGGCATGACCTACGGCGCCACCGACGAGTTCGGATTCAAGGCGGTGGAGAAGCCAGTGCACGTCCACGATCTCCAAGCAACGATCCTCTACCTCATGGGTATCGACCACGAGAAGCTGACGTACCGCTACAGCGGCCGCGACTTCCGCTTGACCGACGTCCACGGAACGGTCATTCACGACATCCTGGAAACCTGACGGTCCAAAAGGTTTATGAGGAAAAAAGGTAAGTTCTCGGTTCAAGACGAGCTCCGACCGGAATACGACTTGAACGAGCTCCTCGCGCATGGTGTTCGTGGAAAGTACGCCAGCCGGTATCGCAAAGGAACCAATCTCGTTTTGCTCGCCCCCGAGGTTGCCAAGCACTTCGGACACGACGACAAAGCTATAAACGATGCCCTCCGGCTCGTGATTGAGCTCGGAAGGCTTTCCCGAATCCGCAAGACGAGCTGATTCCAAGAGGCGCGGTCACCCATAACCCGGGCGGAGCACGCGACCGCTCGCGGGAGCTCTAGCGTTGAGGGCTGTCCTACTTCGTCGGTGCGAGCCGCTCGAGCTCGTCGAACCAATTGGTCACGACGACGAGCTCTCTCGGGTCCGACTCCGACTCGTCGTTCTTCATCATCAGGAACCGGTCCTTGGATCGAACGTATTCGTAGGACCGGGACACATCATGAACGTAGTCTCCCCGGAAGAGCACGCGAGACTCACCGGGTCGAAGGGAGGGATCGGTCTCGATGCGAACGGCGATGACACTCTCCCCGTCTCGGTAGAAGAGCTCCTTCGAATCCCGACCCCATAGGGGCACGATCCCGCCTTGGGTCGAGACCTGCCGCTTTTCACCAAGCCCGGGAAAGCGCCGCACGTAGACCTCGACACCACCCGACTCATTGGACTCGTAGGCGATGAACCTGCCGTCGGGCGAGACCGCGGGATTGGTCTGGTCGAAGGGGTCTCGAATCACCGGGGTAACGGCTCCCTTTCCGTCCATGGAGAGCATCCCGATGTCGCTTCCCGTTTCCGGGTTGTCCTCCTCGAAGACCAGGTTTTCCCCATCGCGCGACCAGCTGTAGGGCCAGCGATCGTAGGGACTCGTCAACAAGAGCTCGGCGGCGCTGGTTCCGTCGGAGGACTTCGAGAAGAGATTTCTCTCGTCGGCGCTTCGGGAGACGAAGATCACCTTCTGGCCATCCGGGCTCCACAGAGGAAAGCGCTCGACGCCGGGATCGAGAGTGAGTCGTCCCATCGTGCCTCGGGCGAGCTCATAAATCCAGACGTCCGAGTTCTCGACGAAACGAAAGAGGTGACTCACTGCGATTCGCGTTCCGTCCGGCGCGACTCTTGCTACCTGATAGTAGCCGGGGGGAAGGGGAAGAGTTTCTTCGGATCCCTCTCGAGTGACCCAGACCAAACTGCGTTTGGAGGCGAGGCCATAGACAAGAGTGCCCTCCCTCGAGAACGCCCACTGGAAGGGGCTCACACCCTCGGCCAGGGGCACACCGGTGGCGGTGACCTCGAACCGCTCCCGATCGAAGGGTACAGCCAGGAGCTTTCCGCGGCTGAAATAGACGACGTGTCCCGTCGGGACGTAAAGCGCGTAGTCTGCTCCGGCGTCGACGACAGTTTCGAATTTGTCGTCCCGTAGAGAGAACAGGGTAACGCTCCCCGCATCGTTCGTTGCCAAAAGAGCGTCTCCTCCGGGCAGGAGAGCCGCGGGATACCAGGTGTCTTCTCGAGTGAGACCGAGTGGTTGAGGAGTTCCCCCGACTGAGGGTATACGCATCAGCTCTTGGTCCGGAGCCGATTGGAAAACGATCGCGTCGTCCTCGCCCCACATCGCGGCGCCGACGAAGACCTCCTTCTGTAGGGTCACGGGAGCACCGCCCTCGACGGAGACTCTTTTCAACGCGCCGATTCGATTGGCGCCCGCCTGCGAGTCGGCGATCGTCAGAAAACCGATCCACGCGCCATCGGGCGAAAAAAACGGCCAGGAGGCGTCCTCGGTTCCGGCAAGGACGCGATCCTCTTTTTCCCCGAGATGACGAAGGACCAGACGCCGCACGCCCTCGGCCGTTCTCGCCACGTAGGCCAGCCGAGCGCCATCGGGAGAAAGCGCCAGACCGCCCCCGGGAAAGGGTCTCTCGTCGAGTTGGATCGTGAATCGCCTCGTCGGGGCAAACGCGGGCGGGGCCGGGCGCAGATACGCGGTGACGAGCGCAGCCAGGACCGAGCTCGCGAGGACCGAGGCGAGGAGGAGGGGCGCCGAGTATCGTCTCCCTTCGGTCTTGGGGACGGTGGCGGACGCTCGCGGTGGAGCACTCGCCTCGTTCAAGGCCACCCACGCATCCCCGATGTCGCGAAGGCGGTGTTTCGGGTCTTTCGTCAGGCAGCGTTGGAGAAGATTCCGCAGGACCTCGGGACAGTCGTCGGGGAGGCGGCTCCAGTCGGGCTCGCCCTTCAGGATCTCGGCGAAGATCTCCGACACCGTTTCGCCCGCGAACGTCTTTCTCCCGGTGAGCATCTCGTAGAGAACGCAGCCGAAAGCCCAGATGTCCGCCCGCTTGTCCACGCCCTTTCCCTTCGCCTGCTCGGGGCTCATGTAAGCGGCGGTTCCGAGGATGACCCCGACCGCCGTCGCCTGGCGCGACAGGGTCGGAGAGTGGGAAAGCTCCGAGGAGACCTCGCCCGTCTCCTCGGCGAACACCTTCGCGAGGCCGAAGTCCAGAACCTTGATCGTCCCGTCGCCCGTCACTTTGATGTTCCCCGGCTTCAGATCGCGATGAACGATCCCTTTGGCGTGGGCCGCCTCGAGCGCCTCCGCCACCTGGCGGGCGAGGGCCGTGGCTTCTTCCAACGAAAGGGGACCGCGCTTCAGCCGCTCGGACAGGTCTTCGCCTTCGACGAGCTCCAGCACGAGGAAGGGATGGCCGTCCGCCTCCTCGAGCCCGTGAATCGCGCCGATATGCGGATGATTCAGCGATGCGAGAAGATGCGCCTCGCGACGAAATCGCGTGAGCCGCTCCGGGACCTGTGCCACGTCGGGGGGAAGAACTTTGATCGCCACCTCCCGGCCGAGCTTCGTGTCCCGGGCGCGGTAGACCTCGCCCATCCCCCCCGCACCCAGGGGGGAGAGGATCTGGTATGTGCCGACGTGGCTTCCCTCTTTGAGGTTCATGGTCGAAAAGACCGGGAGCGGCCGGTCGAAACGTAGCACGAGCGCCGAGAACAAGACAAGGAAGCCCGGTAACCCTGTCTTCATCGACATGAGCTCGGGGAAGGACCAGGATTATTTCCGTGTGGGAATGGCGGAAGAGACCCGGATCGGGCTCAGCGGCGGTAGGGTATCCTCCAGATTTTTCCTCGCGTTTCCCATCGGGAAGCCTCGGTTGTATCATTTCTAGCAAGCGCGCCAACTCGGCATTATGACGACCGCAGAAACGAAAGGCGGCGACCCTTCCGGGTCCACCGCGGGCTTCATCGGCTCGCTCGCCGATACTCCCCTGGCGGAGGTGTTCCAGCGCCTCGTCCACGAGGGCCGCAGCGGCGACCTGCAAGTCACCACTCCTACCGCCATCAAGACCGTTTATTTCGATCGGGGCTTCGTGGTGTTCGCCTCCAGTAACCTGAAAAACGATCGGCTCGGCGAGAGCATGATCGACGAGGGTCGGATTTCGAGGCACGAGTTCTCCCTGGCCAGCATGGTGATGAAGAGCACCCGGCGGAAGTTCGGCGCGACGCTGGTCGAAGCCGGGATCGTTTCCGAGGAAGAGTTGGGCCATTACGTCGCAACCCAGGTCAACCGCATAGTCTTGTCTTTGTTCTCGGCGAAGCACGGAATGTACAGCTTCGACGAACGGGCTTGCTGCATCCCCGTCGACTGCATGGTGAGTCTCTCCGTGTACCGGATCTTGCTCGAAGGAGTGCGGGGGATGACGAGCCAGAGGCTCGTCCTGGCCGGGCTCCCGTCGCTCGACACCCGGCTCAAGGTCGCATCCGAGCCGCCCTTTACCCTGGACGTGGAGAAGCTCCGTTCCGTCGAAAAAGAGGTGCTGCGGTGCGCGGGAAGCGGAGCTTCGATCTCCGAGATCGTCGCGTTCGTAGGCGGAAACAGGGGTGTGGCCCTTCGCGCCGCTTACGGCCTCTGTTCGGCGGGTGTCCTCGAGGCCGCAGCCACCGATGCGCCCAACCCCGGACTCCGCGTGCAGGCGGAAACGGGAACGTTCGTGCTCTCCGAGATTCGACGCAAGTTCGAAGCCAGGCAGGAGGCTCCCGCTCCCCTTCCATATTCCGGCGAGCCCGAGGCGCCCTCCGTCGAGCTATCTCTTCAGAACGAGCAAGAGCCCGAGGCGCCACCACTCCGGGAACCGGGCACGCCGCCTGCCTCGCCACCGCCCTCCGTCACCGACGCGGTCTTGGACGTTCGAGAAAGACCTCGAACGCTCCTTTCCCAATTGCTCGAATGGACAAAGAAACTCTGGGTCCCTGTGGAGAACGCCTTGTTGCGGTGGACCGGCGCCTCGGCTGCACCGTCGGCCGAAGCGTTCCAGGAGACGTTCAGGCCACGCGAGCCGCCGAAGCCTTCCTTGGAAGGCAAATCATCTCCTCGGACCGGTCGGGCTACTCCGAAACCCGATGCGGTTCCTCGCATCGCGACCGAGCGGACGCCTGCTCCTGCGCGCCGAGAGGTGAAAAATGTGGGCACGCCTGCGTGGTCGATCCTGTCGACGCCCGAAGAAGGGGAAGGGGAATCCTCGAAGCCCGAGACGCCCGAAAAGATGGAGCCGAAGGTCGGTGTTCCATCCTGGTCGATGAGCGACGATGGGAGTGAGATCGAGCCTCAGGAGAATCGCCCCGCCCCACGAGCGGTGGGAGTGCCCTCTTGGTCGATGAAGGATGACCCATGGGAATCGTTGGACCGCTCCCCGGGCGTCCCTGTCGAGCCTGTCAAGCCTGTCAGGCCTGTCAGGCCTGTCAGGCATGTCGAGCCCCCTCGCATGCGCGACCCCAAGCCTGCGATCAAAGAGATCCCGCCACCGCGTCCCGCTGCGAGGCCTCGCGTTTCCGCGGAGCGGCGCGAGGCTGAAATCGAGGAGCCTCCGTTGCTCGAACCGGAGTCGGCGCTCGAGGGGGCGATGGAGCTCGAGCCGTTGTCTTCTCTCGACAGCGAGCTTTTCATCGAAGACGAAGGCGAGTTTCCAGGTGACGACGAGTCGTCCATGCTGAGCCACATACCCGTCGAAGAGATCGCGCTGACCGAGGAAGTTCTGGAGATCGAGATCGAAGTCGAAGTCGAGGGCGAAGCGCTCAGCGAGATTGCCGAGAGTGTCGATCTTGCCGCGCCGCTCGCAGAGGAGCCCCCGCGTCCGGTAATCGAGACGAGACCCAACACCACCAAAGCTGCACGTCACGAGCCGTCGGAGAGGCCCCCCCAGAGCAGTCGCCCATCCGAGCCGCAGGCTCCGAGTCCAGCTCCGCTGGGCGGTTTCGAGAGTCGTGGTGAGACCGCTCCGGAAGAGTCGAGCCCCTCCGAGGCCGCGGCCTCCTCCCGGGAGGAAGCGATGCGGCGGATGAGGCAGGGGGGCGGAGAAGCGCGACTGCTGCGCGACGTGAAGCTCCATTTCAAGTTGCATGACTGGGAGGGCGCGGTACCTCTCCTCGAGCAACTCGTCCAGATATCACCTGGAAGCGCGCTCTACCGCGGAATGCTCGCCCGCGCGATGTCGCGCCATCCGGTGATGCGCAAGAACGCCGAGGAGCACTTCATCGAAGCTCTGAGACTCGCTCCTCGCGACGCCGAGCTTCACTACTGGCTGGGTCTCTATTACAAGTCCTTCGGTTTGAAGTCCCGCGCCTACACCGAGTTCCGAACCACGTTACGGATCGACCCCAAACACGAGGGAGCGCGAAAGCAGCTCGCTTCCGACCGGAAAGACGACGCCGTGGGCGCGGTGATCAAGAAGATCTTCGGCTAGACAGATTAGATCAATGGCGGTAGGTAATCCTCCAGATTTTTCCGCCGCCGTCGTCACTTACCAGAAGCGAGCCATCGGGTAGCTGCAGCAGTCCGACGGGCCGGCCCCATACCTCGGGCTTCTTCGGGTCGAGCATGAAGCCGGTGAGGAAGTCTTCCGGGCCTGCCGTAGGCTCTCCGTTCTCGAACGGGATGAACGTCACCGAGTATCCTACGCGCTCGGCGCGATTCCACAAGCCGTGGAACGCGAGGAACATCCCGCCTCGGTATTTTGCCGGAAACTGCTCCCCCGTGTAGAAGAGGATATCGAGCACCGCGACGTGCGCGCTGAGGAGCACGTCAGGGTACCGTGTGCTCTGGATCTTCGCGGCATCCTGGTTCTCGTGTCTCGGCTCGGGGTGCGGTCCGATGTAGGCGATCGGCCAGCCGTAGAACCCGCCCTCGTGGATTTTCGTCACGTAATCCGGGACCAGGTCATCGCCGAGCCCGTCTCGCTCCTGAACTGCCACCCAGGGATCTTCCGTTCCCGGGTAGAAGCGAAGCCCGATGATGTTCCTCAAGCCCGATGCCACGATCTCATGGTCGCTCCCGTCGGGATTGAAACGGTGGAGCGCCGCGCGCATCGGATCCTCTCCGAGGTCGATGTTCGAGCCCGAGCCGACCGAAAGGTAGAACTTCGTCCCCTCCCGGTTGAACAGAAGGCTTCGAGTCCAATGACCGGAGCCGAACTTCTGCAAGGGCACGACCTCTTCACCCGGGGTCTTGGCCCGCATCGTTTCCGCGTCGTAGCGGTAGCGTTTGACCGACGTCGTCTCCGCCACGTACAAGAAGCCGTCGTTCAGTGCCAGACCGTAGGGTCGATCGAGACCCTCGAGGAGCTTCGTCCTCGACGCATCCTTCAGCAGGTACACGACTCCGTTGCGCGCGTCGCGCGAGCCGCTGTC
Source organism: uncultured Acidobacteriota bacterium (assembly GCA_964553925.1). GTDB lineage: Bacteria > Acidobacteriota > Vicinamibacteria > Marinacidobacterales > SMYC01 > DAISKN01. The sequence continues at coordinate 8,264 of CAZKNR010000025.1, read as the reverse complement.
GGTCAGCAGGATCTCGTTCCCGGGCCCGAGCATCATGAAGCGCGGCCTCTCGAAGCCCGAAAGGTACTCTTCGACCATGAAGCCATCGGGGAGCCGGAGCTCGGCGTGATCCGGCCTCGACACCACCTCGGGGCGGTTTCGGACGGACTCGGTGTGAAACGGCTGGGGAAGATCTTTCCAGTTGACGGGGCGCTCTTGCGATTGCGCCCAAGGGGTGCTGACGAAGCCCAACATCGAAGTGACCAAAAGAACGTTTCTCATCGCGCCATTATCCTCCAAGCGGACGGTGCCGCAGGGGTCAACTCTCCGTCGGCTCCACGCTGAAACGGAGATGGCCGTGCCCTTCCGATCTCGCGGTCTCGTGAGCGAGAGCGACGTGCTCGTTCGCTTTCGCGCAGGGTTCCACCACGACCACGGCACGGCCGGTGACGTGAGCCTTCATCGTGACGCGGAGCGCCTTGAACCAGCCGAGCCCGAACACCCGACGAAGGAGCGATGCGACGTATTCGATCGGTGTGACGTCGTCATTGTGGATCAGCACGCGGCACGGAGGCTCGAGACTCTCTTTCTCTCGAGAGTCGGCACGCGTCAGGCCTTCGATATCGAACCGGACGGCCGGCGCCTCCTCCCGCCGAAAGTACGCGGTCTGAGACATTCGGTAATCTTAGATTCCCTGGGCGATTCCGTCACTCGGGGACCCGTGAAGCGCGGGAACGATGAAACGTCGTCTATACTGACGTCATGAGCACCGTCGCGGAACGCTTGCGAGTCGAAAGCCTCGAGCGGCTGCGCAAGATGACGCCCGCCGAGCGAATGGCGGAGGCGTTCACCCTGGGCGATCGAGCGATCGCTTCTTATGCCGCGGCGCACCGCCTCGACGCTGACGGCGCGCGGCGCCGCCTCGAGCGTTCCGGCCAGGCGGGCCGCCGTATGTCGCGAATGATTGCGCCATCGTCGGCCACCCCGATCAGGAGATCCCCGCCCTCGGTATTCAGGAATGCCGCGATGGTTTTGAGCACCGCGTGCGTCACCGCCTTGTCGTCGTGCCGATCCTCCTTGAGGTAACGGTCCGCTCTAGCGGAACTCCGAGCTCCGCTCTCCGGACGGGCGACAGCCGCGCAGCTTGTTCACGCGCCGTACTGCTCGGCGCATCGATCTTGTCGTCATGCGCGTAATCGATGATCTCCCACTGCGGAATCAGCTGGCCGCCATCTCTGCAAACTTCTGCATTAGCACCACGGTCAGCTCGAAGTTGCCCACGGCCAGAACGCCGCGCCCGTGTCGCCGCGCGGCTGAGGAGCCGGAAATTTCATCCTTGCCCGGCCAAGCGGAGGGCGACCGAAAGGTGCATTCGAGGGCCGAGACCAAGGTCGTCGATGGGTGAGCAGAAAAACCGTCGGTCGCCGGGAGGTGTACGCATCTTTGACGACGCGCTCCTCACGACTCGGGGGGCCGCTGCAGGCTGCTCAACGGCAGCTTATTCACCTCGTCGATGATTCGCGCGTACGCGCGCGTCGAGGCCTCGAGGCCGGTCCACGGGACCGTCGCGGGCGTCTCCTGGTCGGTGTGGAAGTAGTGATAAAAGTCGCTCGTCGCGACGCCCGGCAGGAACCGAAAGAAGCGGCCCAGATCCCCGAGCGGCGGCCGCACGTTCGGCTCGCGCAGCAGCGGCACGCCGAACTCGCTGAACGCCTTGACGGCAATCGCCCGCAACTCGGGGCGCGAGGCGCCGCCCGCATACCATTGCTGCGCGGTATAGGCGTTCGACCAAGCGATGTCGCGCTGCTCCTCGTACCGCGGCCGCACGTATGTCTGCAGCGTGGACGGATGCTCCGCGTTGATCATGAGCGCAGTCTTCGCGAAGAGCTTGTCGCGATTGTCAGCCATCCATTTCTCTCCGATTGCGGAGCCGGTGCCGGAATTGTGATGCCCGTCGAGGCCGACGAACACCATCGTCCGGGGCCGCCTGGCCTGCGGCACCTTGGCGTAGTATTCGGCGAGGCCGATCATCGACGCCACCCCGCCGGCGTTGTCCCCCGCGGCATCGAACCAGCCGTCACGGTGAGCGATGACATAGATGGTCTCGTCGGTCGCGCCCGGGAGCGTGCCCCACACGAGCGACGTCTTCAGGTTCGGCACCATCTTCACGTCGAGCGAAACCTTCACCCGCGGCGCCTGGCCGGGTGCCGCCGCGGCAAACATGTCGCGAACCGCAAACCCGTCGCCGCTGCCGACGGTGAACGCCGGAGCTTTTGTATTCGACGGGTAGCCCTGATACCGCATGTTGCCCGGCAGCATGTCGACTTCGAAGATCGCGGCGGCGCCCTTCGCGTCCGCGCGCTTGGCGAGCGCGGCCCAGTCGGTTCCGAGCTGCAGGCCCACCTGGGTGTAGTAAAAGACCGCCGCACCCTTCACGTCCTTGCCGGCGTAGTCCGCTTCGGTGCCGAGCCCGACATACACCGCCTCGAGGTCGAGACCTCCGGCTGGTGTCGGCACGGCCGCGTAGTTCGGCTGCGCGGAATCGAGCTTGATCGTCTTGCCTCCGCTCGTCACCGCTACCTCCCACGTCTGCGGCATCCACTGCGGCTCGAGATCGAACGACTGGATGCGCACATCAGACAATCCGATCTCCTTGAAGCGGTGGGCAAGCCACGAAGCACTCTCCGCGTCGCTCGAGGTGCCGATGATCCGGCCCCAGAACTTCGGGTGCACCTGATCGCGATACCGGCGCGAGATGAGAGCCTGCCCGACAACGTCCTTGTGCATCCGCTTGCCGTCTATCGCGGCGTATTCTTCCGCGCCGGGCGGCAGCGGCCAACGAAGGAGCGAGTCGTCCGGCGTGTCGACGTCAATGCGGGCCGGCGCCGCCGGTTGTGGTGACGCCGTCGTCTGCGAGGCACCCGAAGGACCAGAAACCATGACCCCGGCGAGGATGAGAAGCGGACCTGTTACAAGCGATATCCATTCGCGCATCTACTGTCTCCACGAAAGGGACGTGCTGAAGTACTGATGGGAATTGTAACCGAGTGTAGGGGCGCCATGGGAGTTGCGTTGCAACCGCGTGACGGAGACGGCGGCCGTACCCGCGCCTGAAGCAGGGAGCTCTTTCTTCTCGACCGAGCGGAACCCCTCCTTGTGGCGTCAGTCTATCCGTTGGAACGGCGGGCAATCGAGCCCACTTCCGTAGCGTTCTCTCCGGGGCGGTGCTTCGACTTGCAGTACTGCGGCACGGTACCTTTCACGAAATAGACTCGCCCGCGCCAAGATTTCGACGCATTTCTCGGTTACCATGAAATCCAGGGCTAGCCGGAGCCCGAGACAGGACGGGCCATGCGACCAAGAAGTCTGGCGCTCTTCGCGCTTTCGACGCTCGCCGTTTACGGGGGATCGGAAAGCCAGGACTCCAAGGACCTCGTCGCGTACGTTATCTCCGTGCCGCCGAGCGGTCGCATTCGAGGCAGCACCACGCTCAAAGACGTCGAGTCCGCCGTGGGCGTGAAGGTCTTCCTCTCCGGTCCGCACCGAAATGGCGCCCTCGATTTCAAAGCAACGCGGGAATTCGGCCACTACAATCCTGAGTTTCTCCGGCGGGTCATCGACACGCTTCTGGGGGACGGCGCGCCCGTGGAAAGGCTCAGCCTTTTCAGCGCCTTCCACGAGCGGCTCTTGAGTCTCAGCGCCGCCCGCTGTCACGTGCAAAATGCCCCGGAACCGTTCGCCGAGTTCGAGCGCGAATACGCGGGGGCGATCGAGGCGGGAGAGCGCTTCTCCGCCTATGGAGAGCTGTCGAAATGGAATGACTTCCGCGCGGGATACGGTGCGGAAGATCTCGCGTTTTGGGCGCGGCGCGACTGGGACGGCACGTTCGACCTCGTGAGCGAGGGAGTGCGCAAGGCTCTTCGGAGGGTCGATTTCTCGAAGTATCACGCCCGGGTGGGTTGCCTGCAAGCGCGAGATCCGACCGAGCCAACCCCGCTTTTCTTCACGACCGACTCCTTCCTGGACCACCGAGACTGGGGCGACCCATCCGCGCTCCCCTGCCGGGAAGAGCTGATCGAGCGACACGCCTGGCGCGACCCCCCCGTATGGCGCGGAGGGTCGCTGCCTCGGATCGAGTTGGATGCTCGTATCGAGGGACCCGAACAGATCGCAGTATTGTCCGCCGCAGGTTGCCCCGAGAACCTCATCGCCGGACCGCACTTCGCCCTCCTCGTCGAAGAGGGCCGCTTGCGATGGCAGCCGGCAGAGCTCGATTTCTCTCTCGAATTCACGCATTACCGGGGATGCGACGAGAAAAAGCTCGTCGATCTACGGGTCCGGGTGACGGCAGACTCGGGGACCCCCCTCCTGCTGAGTGCCGGCAAGCCCCGCTCGGCGCCCGGGTTCTTCACCGAGACTCGAGAGGAGCAGCGAGGCGGTTCCCGGGCGGCCATGGTCCCTCTTTCCACTGACACCTCACCGGGACTGAGCGCAGTGTACGAACAGGTCGAGGTTGGGCCACGGCCAGGCTCGGAGGGTTCCGAGAAAGAGGTGGTTCTCAAGACGACGCTCTGGGCGGAATTTCACGATGGGCGCAAGACGAAGATTGAAGAAAGGCAGGGAGTCGGCGGAGGGGACTACGGCTACCTGGAGCCGTCGATAAGCGACGTCAAAATCCTGGACGTCAATGGCGACGGCGAGCCCGATTTCCTCTACGACGTCGATAACGGAGGACGGTATCTGGTGTTGACGAGAGGCGGCGAGATTCTGAGCGCGATTACGATCGTGACCGACCGATATAGTGGAGTCGGTGGGTGCTAAGAAATCATGGTCTCTAGAAGAACCCTCGTCCCGTTAGCAGCTTTTGGTTGGCTGGTGGTGACCCCGACCTTGGGAAGCGGCGAGCCGCTCCCCAATTGCCCCGCGCGATTCCTCGGGCTCGACCTCGTCGAGGGCGGGCCCTTCTGGACCGCTTCTGATCGCCCAACGCCTCGCGAAGGAGTAGATGCGTTGATTTCGGGAAGAGGCACCCCCCCCCTCTGTACGCATTTAATACATACACATTGACAGAGGCCTTGGAATCGTGTACTCTTTTAATGAGTACATAAAGGAAGGAGACACTCCCATGCCCAGAGCTGCCGTCGATGACAACAAGCGAATGAACCTCCGGGTGCGGCCGGAGCAGAAGGCGACGCTCATGCGGGCGGCGGCGTTGAAGAACACGGACCTGACGGACTTCGTCCTGCAGCCCGCTCTGCGGGAAGCCAAGGCAGTGATCGAGGAGTCCGAGCGCATCGTCTTGTCCGAGCGGGACAGCCTCATGGTGCTGAACCTGCTCGAAAATCCGCCCGCTCCGAACGCCAAGCTGCGCGCGGCCATCGCGGCGATGCCGAAGCCGAAGCGGGCATGACGCTTCCCGCCTGGCACGAAGAGCCGATCTCGCGGAAGCACGATCGCAAGGCTTTCGACTGTGGCGACACCGCCATGAACGACTTCCTGCGGCGCTATGCGCGCCAGAGCCACGATCTTGGCGGCGCGAAAACCATTCTCGCGATCGACGATGCCGATAACAAGACCCTCTTCGGCTTCTACAGCCTGGCGCCGGGAGCGCTCGCTTATGCGGAGACGCCGGAGATGATGCGCCGGGGCCTCGCCCAGCACGACGTGCCGGGCTTCAGGCTGGCGCGTCTTGCCACGCACGTCCGCTTGCAGGGACAAGGTCTCGGCGGTCAGCTTCTCGCTGCCGCCGCACGGCGCTGCCTGCGCGCCGCTGCCGAGGTCGGCGGCGTCGTGCTCATTATCGATGCGAAGAATGACCGCGCGACCCGGTGGTACGCCAGTTATGGCGCTCTGCCCCTGAACAACAAGCCGCTGACGCTCGTGATGTCGCTCGCGACATTTGCAGCCGATCTGAAAGCCGCAGGCCAGCTATAAGCCGCCAAAATCCGCGCCCGATTATCGAATTGGCTGCGGGGCGTCCATACTCCTTGACGTAACATGAATTGTCATGATGACTCAGCGTGAGCGATTTCTCCTCTCGTCGCAAGCGTATTATTGCCGCTTCTACTCGCTCTACTAGCGCAGGAAGCTTCGGCGGGAGCTCGAAACGTCGATGACCGTCTCCAAAAGCTTTCCCTCACGGAAGGAATTTCACCGGGACGAGATCGAGCCCGCGAATCCGACTCGCGGCTCGAACGAGACATTCGGTGTGACAGGCCTCCTGGTGTCCCAGCTCCAGAATCAGATCGCCTCCGAGAACGAGATCGACTCCTTCTATCCGGGCGGCTATGGCTCCCGGCCGCTCCTTGGCGAAGACCGTGACCACCGACGGCAGCACGCGCTGAAAGAGCTCCACCGCACCGCGTTCGTGCGCCCGGCGATGCGCCGGCGGTCCGCGCCTCCTGGGAGAGGCGTGCTCCGGCTCCTGCGCCCGGGCATGAGGGCAAGGAGCTTCGGCCGGTCTGGGAACGAACCTTGCTCGCGGAGCGTCAACCGTGGTGGACACGGCGCGCGCCGCTTGTGGGTGCAGAGGCCGGGATCCCATGGAGGGCCGGTTGCTTGCGCTCGTCGGTCGGCTGACAACCGACGTTGACGCCTGGGGTGTCACCCGGACAGGCCCGCTGAGCGTCGTTTCCCGTCAGGCTCCGCGCCGGAAATACCTCTCCTCAGAAATACACCATGAAGTTGCTTTGAAAGACCGACCCGTTGCCGCCGACGGTAAAGGGGAGGCTGAGGGCGCCGACCGGAGAGCGGTTGAGCTCGAGGTACTCGGCGTTCATGCGCACGACGGTGTTCTTCCAGGGCAACCCGTTGACTCCCAGGCGGAAGTCCCAGGGGTCGCCGTACTCCCCGAAGACTTTCGAGCCTCCGAGGTAGAGCTGGACGGACTTCGGCAGCAGCATGGCGGAGCCCTGGAGCTGGAAGGCGGTGTCGTTGAGCTCTGCGAAAGGCAGGTACTCGACTCCTCGGCCGCGGAAGTTGTCGACGACGCGCCAGTAGTATTCCCCTTCGAGGGAGAAGCCGCGGTACTTGACGCCGGCATCCGTCGACGTCATGCGGTAGCGGGCGTCGTCGATCAGGATGCCCTCACCGAAGAGGCTGGGACTGAAGATGATGCTTCCGTCGGAGACGCGGATCTGGGAGTTCTCGAAGGCTTCGGTGTCGGGCTGGCCCTGGCGGTTCTCGTCGCTGCGGGTGAAGTGGACGGCGAGGCGGGTCGCGAGCTTTTCGTGCCCTTCGAAGTCGCCGAAGCCGTTCGCCCTTCCGTACTCGCCGGTGGTGGGGGTCCAGATCAGGGCTCCGGAGAACGTGTTGAGGTCGTTGTCTAGCTGGCCGGCGTCGACTCCGAACTGGCTGAGGTTGTTCCCGATCATGGCGTAGTAGCGGAGGCCTTTGACGACGCTTCCGCGGGCCCAGAGGCCCGTGGTGTAGGAGGGCCGGAAGTACTCGTCGGCGATGTGGCGCGAGTCGACACCGAGCCAGTGGGGAAAGGTACCTTCGGTGGTGCGGACGCCGGGGAGAGCATTGATTCCGCCACCCACCGTGAGGTGCGGGTTGAACGTGTACGTCAGGTTCCCGGCGACCACCACCTGCGAGAGCTGTCCGAGGCTGGTGTTGGCGCTCCAGACATAGGCGACGTAGCGCAGCTTGGGGGACAGGATCCACCCGAAGGTGGTGATCTGCACCTTGTTGAGCTGCAGGTCCTCGCGCTGCTGCACGTTGCTCGTCTTTCCGAACGCGTTCGTGTAGGTCGGGTCGAGACCCGACTGGTTCAGGTAGCGGAGGTAGGTGAAGACCCGGATGTTCAGCTCACCGAGCTCGGTCTTCGCGACCCGGAAGCCGGCGCCGGGGGTGTACTGACCGAAGATCTCCTCCTCCGGCTCCTGAGGAGGGGGCGACGGAGCCGGGGTCGGCTCCGATTCCTGGGCGACGATGGGGAACGGTCCGGCAACGAGACACACGAAGACGAACAGGGCGAAGAAATGAGTCTTCAAAATCCTCCTTTTCAGGCTCTCGTGAATCCCATCTCCTCGAGGCGCATTTCCGTCGGGTGGAACTTTTCCCGGTCGCCCGGCTTCATCGCTTCATTGTCGGGATGGAAGACGCGGACGGTGCGGGTGACCATTGGATTCTTCCCCGCGCCCTTGGGAAAGCGCACCGCGCGGCGGAAGGGAGCGCGCTCGATGCGGGCTTTCGCGTCTTTCGGAATGATCGACTCCAGGACGTCCCCGAGCTTGTCGCGGATCTCGTCGAGGTCTTTCCCGACCGCCGGCGTCAGCGTTTCG
>CAZKNR010000024.1:0-24635 GCA_964553925.1 uncultured Acidobacteriota bacterium | reverse complement strand
ATAATAGAGGTCAGGGCCTCCGCTGACGGAATAGGGTGACCATGTGGCGGGATCCGAGGTCCAATAGAGGGTTCCCTGTTTCGTGAGGTGGTTCGTCTCGTCGATGAAGCCGTAACAACACTCGAGATCGGCCCAGTCGGTACCGTTCCAGTACTCCCAGACAAGGTCGAGGCCGGTGCCCGCCCCGGGCGTCGAAAACGTCACATTGAGCCCGCGGAACTTCGAGTCCGCTCCCACATAGAGGTACTCGCCCCGCCGGGTCGCGTCCACGATGCCGAAACTCAAGGGGAAGTTGCGGCTGCTATCGGCGAGGTACTCGCGGGTGTCGGTGGTGAGCCCGCCGTGCGCGAGAGCCGCGGGCAGGGAGGCAGAGCCGCCGAAGGAGTACACCTCGTCGTAGAGGCCGGTGGCAGTCGGCGCCCCGTTCCGATAAGAGCCGACCCGGAAGTTGGCGTCAAGCGTGAGGCTGGCGGAAGCGTAGTCCACCACGGGATCGGTGTGAACGGGCTCGGTCCCGTTGAGGAAAATCCTCTGCTGCGTCGCGAGGGCGGCGGTATCGTCCCACTCCATTCGGATGTGGACCCAATCGTTCGTCCGCCAGGAATAGTTCGCCGAGCCTATCGTGAGCTGGGAGATGGTGCCGTTCGCCTCGATGATGAAATTGAGGCTTCCGTCCGTGGCCTTGCGGAGTACCCACTCGTCGCTGGGGTTGGCGCGGAAGCCGGCCAGGTTGTGCTCGGCACCGTCGTTATGGTTGTAGTAGGGCTGGACCCAGAACTCGACCGCCCCTTTCGCCTTGTCGAAGTCCGTGGTCGGGAATTGGATGTAGGAGTTCGCGAAGGCGAAACTGAGGCCGGACCCGTAGCGTCCTGGCACGAAAGTGATTCCCAAGGAGCTGCCAGGGCTGCCGACGTTGGGGGTGGAGAGGGCCAATTGGCTCTCGATCGTCGAGTACCAGAGCAGGTCCTGGGCGAAGTGCGCCCGCGAGACGGGCTTCACGTCCGCCTTGTAGTCGAGGTTCTTCTGGAGCGGGGTTCCCTCGAGCGTGACCTGGGGCACGGGGGAGAGCGATCGCCACTGCCGGATCTTGAAGAAGGGCTGGTAGCGGGGAGTGGCCACGCTCCCGTCGATGTCGAAGCGGAGCCCCACCGTGGGCTGAACGGGATCGAAGGTCAGAAGATAGGCGGCCTCGGCCTCGTTGAAGTCGTCACCCGCCGTGTTCTCGCTCAGGTCGTTCCAGGGGCCCCCGATCAGGGTGGCCAGGGTGTCCGGGGTCCGGTAGTCGGCTGCTCGGGAGGTGACCGCGGTATCCGCTTGGTTCACGAAGTTCGTCGGCTTGAAGTAGGTCAGGAAGTCGAACACCTCGCCGGGTCCCGGGTTGAGCATCCCCGCGTCGGTGTCCCGCCAGGTGACCTCGAAGAACTCGGTCGGGAGGTCGGGGTTGGCGAAGATGAAGTTGGCGGCCGTCCAGTCCCGGTTGAGGATGTGCAGGAAGTCCGTGCGCGCCCCCGGGACCTCGATCTGGGCGAGGGCGAAGTCGCTGTCGCCGGGACCGTTGGGAGGAAGCAGGGCGGCCTGGCTGTAACCCGCCCAGGCGTTCAGCGGCGCCGCCCCCTGGTAGTGCGTGGTGAGGTTGAGCTGGAGGCCGACGTAGCTGACCGCGGTGCTGGTGCTGCGGTGCCAGCGCAGGGCCATCCGGCCCGACCCGTAGATGCTGTAGTCGCCGATTCCCCGGGGCCCCGCGAGGAACAGGCCCGAGACGGCCTCCTGGTAGAAGGCATCCTGGCGAACGCGCACGCGCGTGGGCGTCGCCTCGAGGAGATGGAGCTGGGCCCCGCTGCTGTTCTTGGAGTTGTTGAAGTTGTTGTTGCCGGCGAGCGATATCTCGTCCGTGAACAGCGTGGGCTGTACGTTCAACGAGCCCCCGAGGTCGTTGACGCTGGCCCGTCCCGGATCCTCGGCCAGGTCGAAGAACTGGTCGATTCCCCCGCCCGTCGTCTGGTTGAAGCGCATCTCGAAGCTGCCGGGAGCCGTCACGGTAACGGTGCTCGCGCTCTGCGCAGTCTGCAAGTTCGCACAGCCGCCCGCTCCCAGTGAGAACCTGACGTCGAAGGGGCTCGCCGCCCCCTCGCTCCAGGCCAGCCCGACGGCGCAACCCACGGACGACTCCATGGAAGCGAAAGAGTCCGTCAGGGCGGCGGTGTTGACGGCGAGGGTCTGTTCCGCCCCCCAGGCCGTCGCGTCGAAACGCCGGAAGTAGATGTTGTTGTCCGTCGCCTTCTGGTAGAAGAGGAAGAGATTGTCGCCGATCGACGCGGTGATCGCCATCTTGTTGATGGCGAGGGCGGAGAGGGTAACGTCAGTGGAGATGCGCGACCACGTGTCATTGAACCCCGCCGCTTTCTTGTAGTGCACCACGTCGTCGTTCCGATTGACGTAGAGCGCGTGCAGGTTGCCGCTCGTGTCCTGGACGGCCGCGAACCGTTTGTGGACGCCGTTGTCGGTCTGTACCTTGACTTCGGTGGTGAGGTCTTCGATCAGGGTGCCGCCGAGGGTGGAGACGTTGTACCAGGAGGGGTCCCAGGAGACGAGGGCGGCGTTGTACTTCATCGAGACCAGCCGGTGGGCGCTGGCCGTGGCTACGTTCAGGGTGGTGGCGCGAAGCACGAGCACGTTGTCGGAGGCCGCGCCGATGGGGAACACGGCGCCACCTGAATACTGACCGGCGCTCCCCGCGGCAGCCACGGCGGGGGTGAGGGCCGGCGCATTGGCCGTGGCGCCAAAGATGGGCCCGTTGAGCTGGCTGCCTCCCCAGAGCATGCCGGCTCCGGCGGCCGAGGCCCGAAACATCGCCGGTTTGTTGTTGACGAAGACCGCATTCAGCTCGAGCCAGCTGCTGTCGGCGAGGCCGACGGGCGCGTCGACGGCGTTCCAGGTGACCGTCCCACTGCCGTTCAGGGTGCCGTTTCGGTAGTGCCGCCTCTGGTCCGTGGCGTTATAGGCGAAAGCGATGATCGCGCTTCCCGAGAAGCGCACCGCCCATTGCCCGACGTTGTTCGGGTTGAAGCTCGAGAAGATCGCTCCCTGGGAAGCCCACACGGCCGCGTCACTCGAGCTCGCGAGCACCGGCTTCACGCCGTCGTGGTAGGCGACCCAGTAGTAGCCGGCGGAGAAGTGGGCATGGAACCGGCTGGCGGAGTGATTGACGTCGCTCGCGGTGGACGTGCCGATGAGGGAGGCGGCTTGCAGAGGCAGAGCGAGGAAAAGGGCGGAAACGAATACGAGCGACCCCTGGGCAAGCCAAGCCAGGCGCGGTCGCCCAAGAGCTCGTGGTTTCACCGAATCCTCATGCAAGGGTTTGGGATCACTCGGTCGGAGAGACGAAGGACCCAGCGTCATACCCACTGTCTCCAATTGAGGAGGTTGATCTATTTCGGAGGAGCAAGGCCTGTGCCATCGACCTCCTACGTAACCTCGTCAAAGAATGACACTTCTATAAGGAGGCCTCGTCTACGGCGAGGGCAATCTCCCTCGCAGAGAGGCCCGATACCCTCACTCGTCTGTTGAGACGTCAGTGCAATTTCTTGGGAGTGTCTGAAGTATCCGGAGAGAGGTAATCGCCTCACGGAGAGAGGGTCCGATACCCTCAGCCCCGTCAGTGGATCTGAGCTAGGGTTTCTTCCTGGACTTGGCAGGAGCCTTGCCGTGAATCTTCTCGCGCGCCACCGCGTGGTCCGGATCGTAGGCGAGGATGCGCTCGTAGAAGCTTGCTGCCCGAGTCGAAAGACCCGCAGCCTCGTAGTTCTCCGCGAGCCCGAGGAGGCACTCGAGGTCGAACTCGTTGGCCTTGAGCGCCACCATGAAATGCTCGTCCGCCTCTTTCCTCCAGTGAGGGTTCTTGGAAAGAGCCTTGGCGAGTGCCTTGTGGTATCTCGGCTCACCGGGAATCATCCGGACACATTCCCGCAGGCACTGAATCGCGTCGAAGTATTCCATGCGCTCGAAGTGCGTGTAGCCCTGCTGGTAGTGCCGTTCGGCGACGACCTCGTGCGGGACGGTGTAGGGTGTGGGGCTCTGCACCCCGGCATCGCGGGCGACATCGCTCGCCACACGGGCCTTCTGCTGGCGGGCGCCATCGTAGCGGCGCCGCGAGGCGGAATCCGACAGTTCCTGATAAGCCACGGTCACCTTGGCGAAGAGCTCTTCGAGGAGTCCCTGGACGGCCCGCAGGTGTGGCAGGTGATGGCGATCGGGATGGTACTTCTTCGCCATCGCGTAATAGCCCTTCTTGATCTCGTCGTCGGAGGCGCCCGGGCTGATCTCCAGCAGCTGGTAGTAGTCCGCAGTCTCGAGAGACGCGTGCTTCGCCGCGATGTCGGCGAGAATCTCTTCCCCCTGGCCTGGCGGCGCCGGCGATTCCTGGGCCTCCTTCTTCTGGAGGTCGGGAGCGGAGATGCGGACCTCGCGCGGAGCCGGCGGCTGGATTCGAGACGTGAGCGGGAGGGTTCTCGAGGTGAGATCCACGACGCCGGCGGAGACGAGCGCGTAAACGCAGCGCAGCGTCTCGTCCTCTCCGAGGGGTGAGATCGATGCGATCTCGGCCACCGACGTGGAGCCGTCGACCCGGGAGAGCACGTAGCCCTCGGACGGAGTCAACGTCATCTTTTGATAGAGCAGGAGTGGATTCTCGGTGTGACGGAGCACGCGTTCGAGAGCGCCAAGCGCGCTTCGAATGTGATCGAGCGACCCCATGGCGCGCACCCCGATGAGGATTAGCTCCGCCGTGGAAAGGTCGACGACGATGTCTTCTTCCACCGGGCGGTCGAGAATCTCGAACCCGTAGGCGCCGCGGTCCCAGTCGAAGACCGAGTAGATGATCTCCTGCACCTGGCGGCGAACGAGCTCCGAAAGCTTCTCGGGGCTCAGCACCTCGAGCTCGATGAGCGTCGTCCCCATGCGTTGGCCGGTCTTTCGCGTCAAGTCGGAAACGCGATCGAACGTGGCGCGATCGATCTCCCCGGTTCGAATCAGGAACTCGCCCAGCCGATCGTCGTTGACGTCGGAGTTCGCGAAAACCACGTTGCCCTTCTTGAAGTAGACGCGCTTGGAAGCGCCGTCCCGCTCGAAGTGGAGGATTCCCGTGCTTCGAGCGCTGTACACTTCGCGAATCAGCTCAGCGACGGTGGTGTCGGCGAGGCTCCCCTGAAGGCGGGCGTCGAACGAAGAGCGCTCTCCAGGCTCTCGGCGAGTGACCACGAGGGCCGCTGCCGGCGGCGGCTCGGGCCCGGGGATGACGACCGTCGCCTGCTCGACGGAGGAAAGCGACGTCAGGGCAGCGACGAGCTCGGCCCCGGTGGAAAAACGCTCGGCCGAGCTCTTTTTGAGCGCGCGCTTCAGCACGTCGTCGATTCCCGGGTTGAGTCCGAGAGCCTCGCGGTCGAAAGGCCTCGGTCCCTCGTTCATGATGGTCAGAAGCGTCGCCATCACGGTGTTACCGACGAACGCCCTCTGCCCGACGAGGCACTCGTACAGCACGCATCCCAGCGAGAAGAGATCCGCGCCGGGGCCGATCGAAAGCTCGCCCCGCGCCTGTTCGGGAGACATGTAGTTGGGGGTTCCGAGGACGCTTCCGGCGGCGGTGAGCTCCGAGAAGCTGTCGGATTTGGCGATGCCGAAATCCGTGACCTTCGCGTTGCCGCTCCCGGACTCGATCATAATGTTGGCGGGCTTGATGTCGCGATGAACCACTCCCTTCTTGTGGGCGAAGTCGAGGGCAGAGGCGGTTTGACCGAGAAGCCGCGCCGTCTCTTCGACGGAAAGGCGGCCATGATCCTTGAGGAGCTTCGCCAGGGTCTGGCCCTCGATGAACTCCATCACGATGAAGCTCATGTCGGGCCGGTCGACCACGTCGTGGATGGTCACGATGTGGGGATGCTTGAGCTTCGCCGCGACGATCGCCTCGCGGATGGTCCGCTCCCGAATCTCCTTTCGCTGCGCTTCATCGGCGAAAGCGTCGAGCCGCACCCGTTTGACGGCGACGTCGCGCTCGAGCATCGTGTCGTGAACCCGGTAGACTTCGCCGAAAGCCCCCGCACCGAGCCGCGACACGAACTTGTAGCGAGTCCCGAGGACTTGTATGAGTGCCTGGACCAGCGGTCCTTCGCCGGGCTCGTCGGCTGCGCCGGTCATCGATGTGCCGGCAGATGGAAGAAGGCGGGATGCATTCGGTGCAGTCTCCCTGGGGCGCGCATCCAGGATACCAGCGGCCTCGACAAGCGTCCAGCCATCAGCGGGGAAGGGAACAGAAAGACGCAAAGAAGAAATACAAGGGGGATGGGGAGATAGGAGGAGATGGGGGATGAATCAAGATTCATTGCCAATTTTTATCTCCCTATCTCCTCCTATCCCCCTTATCCCCCTTGTTTTGGCTTTCCTCGTGTGAGCGGCTAAAATCGCTTTGTCCGCGGCCTTCCATGCAGCCGATCGACGTTCTCTATCTCGAAAGCCGGCCCGGCAGCGGGCGAAGCGTGGCGCGCCGCCTGAAGGCGAAGGGTGTCGATATCCGTACGGGCTCTCTCGAGTCCCTTGCCGGCGAGATCCAGTCGCGCGCTCCGAACCTCGTGATTTGCGACCTCGAGACAGCTTCGGGCGCCGAGACGCTGCGCGCCCTCAGGAGCATCGCGCCTCGAATTCCGGTATTGGTGGTTCTGGACAAGAGAGCGATGGCGCTCTCGCGCGAGGCGGCGGAGCTCGGCGTCTGCCGCTTCCTTACGAAGCCGGTCCGCACCGTTGATCTCGAGCTCGCCGTCCATCAGGCCCTCCAGCAGCCGGGCAGGCGCGACGTCGAAAGGCTGGAGCTCGCGAACCGGCACCTCGCCGCACTGAACCAGGTCAGCAACCGCTTCTCTGGTTTTCGCGATGAGGCGGAGCTTCTCGATGCTGTCCCCCGGCTCCTCACGGAAAGCCTCGAGTTCGACCGCGGGATCCTCCTGCTTCATGATGGCCTCTCGTTCTCCGTCCGCGCGGTCTGTTTTCCGAAGGACTCGCCGGAGTTCGCCGAGAGCTTCGTCGCGCGGGTGCGAACGGGAGAACTCCCGATGCCGCCTCCGATCGCCGAGAGCTTCGAGAGCAACGAGCCGCTGTTCATCACCGACCCCAACGCCGACCCTCGCTGGCCGAAGGCGCCGGGGGAGGTGATCCGGACGCGCTCCATCGTGATCGCGCCGATTCGCTCGCAGAACCGGCCGGCCGGCGTTCTGGTGGGCAACATGCAGCACCACGAGCGCGCGATGGATGCCCAGGACGTCGCGCGCTTCGGGATGTTCGCCAACATGGCGGGTCTCGCGCTCGACAACATCCGCGCCTACCAGCGGCTGGAGGGGATCGTCGAGGAGCGCACGGAATCCCTCCGGAAGGCGAACGAGGAGCTGCAGGCTGTCATCACCCGGCTGAAGCAGGCCGACGAGCAGCTGCACCTCATCATCGACGCCGCTCCCATTCCGCTCCTGGTGAGCCGGGTTTCGGACGGAAAGATTCTCTACGCGAACGATCGCGAGGCGGCGCTCATGGGGTTGACGCGCGCTGCGATCATGAAGCGGCGCTCGCTCGATTTCTACGACGACCCCGGCGAGCGGCCCCGGCTCGTCGAGCGGCTGATCCGCGAAGGCCGGATCGACGACTACGAGGTGCGGGTCCGGCGTGCCGACGGCTCCGTCATCTGGGCGGTGTTCTCCCTGGTCTTGACCGAGCTCCGGGGCGAGCCGGTGATCGTGGCCGGTTCCTACGACGTCACCCGGCGCAAAGGGGCGGAAGAGGCGCTCGAGAAGGAGCGCAACTTCGTCTCCGCCGTTTTGGACACGGCGGCGGTTCTGGTGGTGGTGCTGGATCTCGAAGGACGCGTGGTGCGTTTCAACCGCGCATGCGAGCGCATCACCGGCTACACCTTCGAGGAGATTCGGGGGAAGCCCTTTCCCGAGACCTTCCTCCTTCCCGCGGAGCGCCCCGAGGTGGAGCGGGACTTTCAGAAGCTACTCTCGGGAGAGCAAAGGCTCGAGCGCCGCAACCACTGGGTCACGCGCGCCGGCGACGAGCGGCTCATCGAATGGTCGAATACCACGCTCCCCGGCGCCGACGGGCGGGTGGAGTACGTCGTCGCGACCGGCATCGACATCACCGAGCGCTACCAGGCGCGCCAGAAGCTCAAGCTCTATCGGCAGATCTTCGACCGCTCCTACGACGGGATCGTGGTCCTCGACGCGAACGGGGTCTTCGTCGAGCGCAATCCCATCCACCGCGTCTTGAGCGGGTTCAGCGACGAGGATCTCATCGGACGCTCGGCCGCGGAGTTCTTTGGAGAGGACGTGGTCCAATCCGTCCTGGGAACGGTCCGTGAATCGGGGAGCTATCGAGGCGAGATCCGCGCTCCCAGGGCCGGCGGTGCGCAGATCCCGATCGAAATATCGGTCTTCACCATCTTGAACGATATCGGAGAGATCCTCTACTACGTCGCCATCGGGCGGGACATGACGGAGAGAAAGCGGGCCGAGGACGCCCTTCGGCGGGCTCACGACGCTCTCGAGGAGCGAGTCGAAGCGCGGACCGCCGAGCTCGCCCGGCTGAACGAGACGCTCGTCAGCGAGGTCGCGGAGCGCAAGCAGGCGGAGGAGGCGCTGCGGCGGAGCCACGAGCTGCTTTCGAAGCAGAATGCGGTGCTCGCCGACTTCTCGAAGCGCCTCAACCCCGAGCGCGGAAATCTCGAGAGCCTGATGGGAGAGCTGACCCGGGCCGCCTCGGCCACCCTGGACGTCGGGCGGGTGAGCGTCTGGATGTACCGCGAGGAGGAATCCTTCATCGAGTGCCTCGACCTCTACGATGCGGCGCGCGATGGCCACGAAGGGGGACAACGGCTCGCGGGCGCCGACTTCCCGTCGTACTTCCGCGCGCTCTCTGAGCACCGGGCCATCGCGGCTCACGACGCCCACCGCGATCCGCGCACGCGGGAGTTCTCTCAAACCTATCTCGGTCCGCTCGGAATCACGTCGATGCTCGACGCTCCCATCTGGCTCGAGGGAAGAATGGTGGGAGTGATCTGCAACGAGCACGTCGGCGCTCCCCGGACCTGGACTCCCGAGGAAGAGCGCTTCGCCGCTTCCGTCGCCGACTTCGCGTCGCTCGTCCTCGAGGCGCATCAGCGGTTCCGGGCGGAGCAGGACCTTCGGAAGGCCCATGACGAGCTCGAAACCCGCGTCGAGCAGCGAACGGCGCAGCTCGCGCGGATGAACGTCGCCTATCGGGACGAGATCCACGAGCGCCGGCTGGCCCAGGAGGCCCTCGCCGTCCGGCTCCGCTACGAGGAAGGGCTCGCGGCTTGTTCCAAGACGCTGGTGACGGAAAGCGATTCCGGGAGCGCTCTTCCCGAAGCCCTTCGCCATCTCCTCGTCGCCTCCGAAGCCTCGGGCGTCTATGTCTTCGAGAACTTCGAGGACAAGGACGTGGGTCTTTCGATGCTGCCGGTATACGAAATCTCGGCCGCGATGAACGAAGCGAACGCGCCCGAGCCAATAGCGGCGATCCCGTACAGCCGGCTCGAAAGGTGGCGCGCCGAGCTTTCGGCGGGCAACTCCGTCGGGGGGGTGGTGGCTTCGCTTCCCGCGGAGGAGCGAGAGCTCCTTTCGAGCTTGAACGTGAGCTCGATCCTGTCGCTCCCGCTCTTCGTGGACGGGGCGTGGCATGGGTTTCTGGGCTTCCTGGATCTCGAACGGGAACGAAAGTGGAGTAAGGAAGACATTCGCTCTCTCGAGACCGTGGCGGAGATGGTGGGGGTGTACCTCGGCAGGAAGCGCGCCGCCGAGGCGCTGCGCCTCAGCGAAGAGCGATTCCGGTCGCTCGTCGAGAACGCGAACGACGTCATCTTTTCGATGAAGCCCGACGGGCGCCTGACGTACGTCTCCCCCAAGTTCACTGACGCGACGGGGTACGCCGTCGAGGACGTTCTCGGAAAAACGCTCTTTCCCATGATGGACCCGGAGGACCAGGCGCGGGCGCGCCACTGGCTCGACCAAGGCCTCGAGAGCGGCGAGAGGTTCTCGGGTTACGAGTACCGCTTTCGTCAGAAGGACGGTGCCTGGCGGTGGTGGGTCGCGACCGCCTCGGTGCTCCGCGACGACGACGGGCGCCCGCGGGAGATCATCGGCATCGCGCACGACTTCACCCGGATGAAGGTAGTGCTGGAAGACCTCGCGCGTGCCAACCGGGAGCTGAGGGAAACGCAGTCGCAGCTCGTGCAGTCCGAGAAGATGGCCTCCCTCGGCTCGCTCGTTGCCGGGATCGCCCACGAGATCAACACTCCAGTCGGAGCCATCGGAAGCATGCACGATACGTTGGTGCGCGCGATCCGAAAGCTCGAGGCGACACTGAACGAGGAGCACCCTGGCGTCCTGGACTCGAGCCCTTCGCTCCAGTCGGCGCTGAAACTCGTCCGGGAGGCGAACCGCGTGATCGAAAGCGGGACCCAGCGGGTGAGGGAGATCGTTCGCCGGCTCCGGAGCTTCGCTCGCCTCGACCAGGCGGAGCTGAAGAAGGCCGACATCCACGAAGGGCTCGAAGACACCCTTGCCCTCATCCATCACGAGCTCAAGCACAATATCGTCGTCAAACGCGAGTACGGCGCCATCCCGCTCATCTCCTGCTATCCGGGAAGGCTGAACCAGGTCTTTCTCAACTTGTTGAACAACGCGCGCCAGGCAATCCGCGGCAAGGGCGAGATCGGCATCCGGACCTTCGTCCGCGACGACCGGGTACACATCGCGGTGAGCGACTCCGGCGCCGGCATCGCGCCCGACCATATGAGGAAGGTTTTCGACCCCGGCTTCACCACGAAAGGCGTCGGCGTCGGAACCGGTCTCGGACTATCGATCTGCTACCAGATCATGCGGGACCATCGGGGGGAGATCCTGGTCGAGAGCGAAGTGGGCAAAGGAGCTACCTTCACCGTGGTGCTGCCGATGGACCTCGACCAGCCGGCGCCTCTTTTGGGAACGAGCGCCGCGAACGAAGCGGGATAGCAGAGTGGTTCGCTTCCGCGCTCACGCCGCGCGCTCCTGCATCCAGCGATCGCGGTAGGCGATCGCCCGCCGAAACCGGGGAAGTGCGAAAAGAAGGAGCACGAACGCGCCGACTTCCGCGGTCGTGGTCACGGTCAGCAGCGAGAGGTGAATCTGCATCTCGTCGCGGAAGACGTAATCGGTCAAAAGGGGCAGGATCTGCGGGCCGAGGCCGAGTCCCACCAGGTTGATGACGAAGAGGAAGATCGCCGCCGCCTGTCCCCGCATCTGGTTCGGGACCGCTTCCTGGATCGCGGCCGCGGCCGCACCCCAGGGCATCGCCGCCGCGAACGTCATCGGAACCCAGAGGGTGAATGCGAGCGCTCCGGTCGGCGCGAACGGAAGAAAGACTCCGAAGGGAAGCCAGACGAGGACGGCGAGAAGACCCACGATTATCTTCGAGTCGGTCCGCCCGCGCCGCGCGAGAAAGTCGCCGACGAAGCCCCCGAAATAAAGGCCGGCGACTCCCACGATCATCGAGTTCAGCCCTAGCGCTTTTCCAACGAACGCGCGGTCCCAGCCGTGAATGCGCACGAAGAACTCGGGAATCCAGGAGAGGGCTCCGTAGCCGGAAAGCGCGAGCAGACCGAACCCGAAATTGTGGCAGAGGAAGGCGCCGGCGTTCGCGCGAAAGTAGCGGAAGAAGTCGCCGGTCGAGACCGGTACCGCCTCCGCGCGGCCGCCGCTCTCGCGGCGTTTTGGCTCCCGAAACGTCGTGAGCAGGAGGAGGGTGAGCGGGATCGTCGGCAGCGCCACCACGAAGAACACCACTTGCCACAGGTGGCGCTCACCGACAAGCGGAAGACGAAACGACGAGGCCTCGCCCGCCCAGCCGATCACGAAGCCTCCGAGGACGGAGGCGATCCCGCCCCCGAGGTGGATTCCCATGGAGTACACCGAGAGCGCCCTGCCGAGCCGCTCGAGCGGGAACAGATCGGTGATGATCGAGTAGGCCGCGGGGGAGAGCGACGCCTCGCCCACGCCGACGCCGATCCGGGCGAGGGCGAGGGCGCGGAAACTCCGGCCCAGCCCGAAGCTCATGGAGGCGAAGGTCCAGAAAATCTGTCCGATCACGATGAGGGAGACCCGGCTTACCCGATCGGCGAGCCAGCCGAGGGGAAGCCCGGCGATGGTATAGAAGATCGCGAACGCGGGCCCGATGAGGAAGCCCACCTCGCTGTCGCTCAGTCCCGTCGTCTCGCGGATGGGGCCGATGAGGAGGGTCAGGATCGTCCGATCGATGAAGGAGTTGATATAGACGCCGAGGAGGAGAATGACTCCGTACCAGGCGTGCCAGGAGGGGAATATCAAGAGGGGACTGGAGTGCAGCCCGCCTCGAGGGTCAGGTCGAGAGTCGCCCGGCACTCGCGGAGGGCTTGCATCACACCCGCGAAGAACTGGTCCGTGGCGGCAAGCTCCGGCGGTGGATTTCCGTACTCGTATTCGGTCCTTCGCGTCCCGCTCTCCCGGGCGACCGTCAGCCAGGAGGCGCCCCCGTCGGCGCAGTCGGGACACCCGTAGCGCTCGAGAAGGTTCTCGGGAAGCGAGCCGGCCAGGCCCGCGAGCCGCGCCGAGCCAGAGGAAGTGAAGCGTCCGCGGTTCTGGGCGATGACCTGAGCTCCCGTGCGGTCCGTCACCCGAAGAGCGAGGGCCTCACCGTCTAGCTGCAGCTCGCCGCGGCAGGGGCCGATGCAGAAACCGAAAGACCATCCCGCGTCTGCGATGCGGGCGGAGGTAGAGGTAGGGCTGTCTTTTGCGCAGGAGATCGCGAGGATCGCGACCGCGCCAAGGATGTGCCGCCATGGACGCATGGCGATAGTCTAACGCGAAAAGCGTCCTCTCGATCCTGGTGGCCGAGGCGCCCGCGGTGATCGTATAATCGCTTTCGTTCTGGCGCGGTTTGCGGTTTCCTTTGCGGAGGTGCGCCTTGGGTCTGTTCAGCAAAGAAAAAGTTCCATCCCCGGCCGCGACAAGGCCCGGTGCGAAGCCGGAGCGGCGCTCCGGCAAGCGCGTGCCGCTCCCGATCGCCGTCCGCATCAAGGTGAATGACCGGGAGATTCGGGACGCCCGAGTGCGCGACGTCAACCTTCCAGGAATCGCGATCGAGTCGACGACGCCGGTCCAGGTGGGCGACCGCGTGAGCATCGGCTTCGACGGCTACCCCGAGGTCGCGCCTCCCTTCGCGCTGACCGGCACCGTGCGCCGCCTCCTCCAAAGCCAGGAGCCCGGCGCCAGCGATGCGATGGGGATCGAGATCGATCGCGACGTGACTTCGGCCGACGCCCTCAAGAACTACAAACGAGTGGTGCTCCACTACCTTCACCACAAGCCTCTCCTCGAAGACATGAACCAGGGGTACTTCGAAGGACGCTGCCCGTCGTGCGATTGGATCGGGCGAGTGGGCCGACGGAAGCCTCACTGTTCTCGCTGCGGCGGCGCCGTCGTCCCGGTCTAAGTTTATGGGGGGGTGACCGAGGCGGGCGCGTACTCAGGCTTTAAGAGACCCCGGACCTCTTCCTGGCTCAGCACGATCTCCGTGGCTCCCATCGAGTAGGGGGCGACGTCGTTGGGGTTGTAATAGAGCGCGAGCCCGTCGTCGCGGAGAGCGAAGTCGCCCGAGAGGGCGAAGGCATCGTTTGGGAAGGTGAATCCTGCGTCCTTGAGCGTTGTGCCCTCGGCGATGCCGCGCACCTGGCGGAAGCGCCCTTCGGCGAGGGACGTCGCATCGGGAAGAGAGCCTTCCTTCAGAACGTCCGTCAAGACCTTCCTGGCACCGGTTGCGGGATCAAAGTTGAGGTAGTGGACCGTCAGAAGGCCGTGAGCGTCCCCGAGGCCCCCGAGATACGACCGCTCTGAGAAGCTGAGACTCAGCAAGTTGGGCGTCGTCCTCAGGACGAAGGCCTTTCGCTCGAGAAACCAGCTCTGCGCTGATTTGGGCTCGGAGGCTTTGAACGCCGCGAAGTCGGAGAGGAATCGCGCCATGAGCGCGTTCACGCTCACCGGCGGCTCATCCTGGTTGCGGGGTGCCATGAGGAACGAGTCGATTGCGGAGGTCAAGGCTTCGACCGCGGTTCCCACGGGAGCATCGACGACCGCCGGGTAGTCGAATCGAATGTACGTGCAGCCGCCTCGCCCCGCGATGCAGTCCTCGTACGTCATCTCGCGGGTTTGCATCTCGAAAGCGACGACCGCGGAAGGCGGCGGGGCCGATGTTGCCTCGGGATTACCGGGAGAGCAGGCGGCGGTGAAAAGCAGCAAGGCCATGAAAATACGCATGAGCTGAAACGTCACATCCTCTTGTATTTCGTGCCGGCCCCGCCCTCCCGCGGCCTCCAGCGGGGACCGAGGACGTCCGCGGCCTTGCAGTCGACGCAGTTCGAGGCGTTCACCACGAGCTTGTCGTCTTGCTGCTCGTAGACTCCGGCGGGGCACAAGCCGGCGTAGAGCCTCTGGACTTCGGGGGGGAGGCTCTCCTTGATGAGAAGGTGCGAGGGCGCATCGTCCCTGGTGTTGTTGCCGGAACGAAAGACGCCGTCGAGCTTCGTGAAGGTCAGCTTTCCGTCCGGCTTCGTTTCTTTCGGACGTGTCACTGTCTTCGGCTCGCGCGCGTCCTCTTCGATCGGAATCCGGGACCCGAACAGAGCTCCACCGCTCACGGTCATGAGCCCGGCCTTGAGCCCTCCGGTGTAGAAGCCAGACTTGAACGCGAGCCTCATGTTGCGGGTCCGATAGAGATCGTCGCGAATGTAGCTCGCGCGGATCGCGGAATCGTAGGAAGCGAGGGCGGCCTTCGAGGTGTCGTTCTTCTTCAGCGCTTCGTGGATGCTCCGGGCCGCGAGCATCCCGGACTTCATCGCGTAGTGGATTCCTTTGAGCGAGGGCACGTCCACGAGCCCCGCGGCGTCACCCGTCAAAAGGAGGCCGTCGCCCGACATCCTCTCCGGAAGCGAGTAGTAGCCGCCCTCGGGAATCGTCTTCGCTCCCCATTCGACCATTTCCCCTCCCTCGAGGTACGGCCGGAAAAGAGCGTGGGTCTTCAGCTCTTGCAGGAGTCCGTGCGGATCCAGAGAGGACTCCGGGTAGTCCAGACCGACGACGATTCCGATCGCGACGAGGTTCGGGGAGAGGGGATAGAAGAAGCTCCCGCCGAACGCGGATCGCGGAAACGGCCATCCGAGCGTATGAATCACGGCGTCGAGCGGCCGCTTCACCTCCCAGAGCTCTTTTACTCCGAGGGCGAAAATCTGGGGATTGGGCGACGAGATCTTCTGCCAGCTCAGGTACGCCTGGGTGAGCGGTCCGCGCGTTCCCTCCGAAAGCACCGTGACTTTCGCGGTGACGTCGGTCGGAGGCGCGTAACCCGGTCCCGGATTTCCCTCGCGGGTGAGACCGGCGGGGGTGGTGCGCACGCCAACGACTCGTTCCTCCGCAACCAGGAGCGAGTCCGCGGGGAATCCAGTGAAGAGGTTGACCCCGAGATCGGCTGCCTTCGCCCCGAGCCACCGGACCATCTCGCTGATCGAGGCGACGTAGCTCCCGTGGTTCGCCATTGTCGGAGGGGTAGGGAGGCGGATCGATGAAGATTCGGTGACGAGATAGACGCGCTCGCGCTCGACGCGTCCGCGAAAGGGAAAGTCTTTGTCCTGAAGCTCGGGAAAGAGCTCGCGGAACGAGACGGGATTCACGACGGCGCCCGAGAGGCAATGCTGACCGAGCTCCGCCGACTTTTCGAGGACGCCGATCTCGATCGGGCCGAGAGAGAGGTCGTTTTTCGCGAGGCGCGCGAGCTCGATGGCGCCGGCGAGCCCCGCGGGCCCGCCGCCCACGAAGAGAACGTCCATGGGCACCGCGTCCTCTCCCGGCTTCGAATTCGAGATGAGCTCGTCCACGGGGAGCTCAATCTGGTAGTCGGCGGGAACGAAGGTCTTCGCCATCACACGCCGAATTTCTCGGGATCCCACTCGAGACCGAGCTCGCTCGGAGGCGCCATGTAGCCGATGAGCGCGGATGAGGCGACCACCGCCGGGCTCGCCAGGTACCCGAGCCCGCCGACACCCATCCGGTTGCGCCAGTTGCGATTGAAAGACGTGATGGCGGTCTCGCCCTTGGCGAGAGCGTCGGGCCCCTGGCCGAAACAAGGACCGCACCAGGAATCCCGAATCCGCCCGCCCGCCGATTGCAGGACGGAGGCGATCGACTCGCCGCCGAGACGGGGCTCGGGACGCTCGATGTCGCGCTTGACGCCGCCCGACCCGGGGAAGACGACGAGCGGGCGCAGGACCTTCTCCCGTCCGCCCTCCCGCGCCGCGCGAAGGACGAGCGCCGCCTGTAGGAGATCGTCGTAGCTTCCGTTGGTGCAGGAGCCGATGTAGGCTTTGTCGAAGGGTTGGCGCTCCTTCGCGACTTCGTCCGCGGGAAAGGCGTTGCCTGGTGCGTAGGGTTTCGCGATCATCGGGCGGACGGAGCCGAGATCGAAGCTCTCGTCGATCTCATAGTGGGCGAGAGCCCCCGGCTGGATGCGCGGGTAGGGAAGAGCGGTCATCCCCTTCGAGCGATACCAGTCGAAGGTCAGATCGTCGGCGGCGAAAATTCCGTTCAGCGCCTCTCCCTCGGCCATCATGTTGCAAATCGTGTTGCGGTAGGCGATGCCGAGCTCGCCCCTCTCGTCGACGAACTCGACCGACATGCCGCGCGACTGCGCTTCTCCCCACCGCTCGAGAAGAGCGAGGACCACGTCCTTCCCGCTGACCCAGGGCTGAAGAGCGCCGCGAAAGACGACGCGCCGCGCGGCGGCGAGAGTGAAGTAGATGTAGCCCGTCGACCACCCGAATCCGAGAGTCGTCGAGCCCACGCCGATCCCGACGGCGCCGTACGCCCCGTAGGCGCGGCTGTGGGAGTCGGCCCCGGGAACGAACTGCCCGGGGAGGATGAGACCCTGCTCGGGAAAGTAGAAGTGGAAGATCCCGTCACCGGGAGTCGCGTAGTACGGCCGCTCCATGCGGTTTTTCTGCGCGAAGTCCCGGCCGATCGAGGTCTGCCGGTCGTCCGCCTCGACTCCGGTGAAGACGAAGTGGTCGTTCGCGACCGCGGCCTGCCGCGGATAGAGCAGGTCTCCGCCGGTGATCTGATTGAAGGTGTGGATGGCGAAGGGCGCGGTGCCGTCGGAGGCGGGAAGGAGATCCGCGTAGACTTGGAGCGTCGCCCCTGGCCTCACCTCGGCGTCCTTGTCGACCCGGTGTGCCCAGACGATCTGCTCGGTCGTCGTGAGACTCTTCGCGGTCTTCTCGCCGGCCCATTCGATTCGGGGCGCGCGGGAGACGGAGCTTCCAAGCTCGCGCCGGCCCACGGCGAAGATCCCGCCCGTTCTCCGGATCTCATCTTCCTTCGGCGTCAGCGCCAGGGGCTCGTAGGTCTTTTCCCGGGTGAGGTTCGTGAGCCTCCGCGTCTCGCGATCGTAGGAGAATCGATCGCCGTCCTTCGCGTCCAAAACCGCGTCTTTGGACTGCACGACCTCGAGCCCTAGGTTGAAAGAGTTCCTGCGGAAGATGTCACCCATGTTGTCGCCGCAGACGACGACCATCTCGAGCCCGGCTTCCTCGGCCACCGCCTTCATTCCCGCGGGGCTCATCTCTCGCGACGAGCCGATGGCGAAGCGGTCCCCGGCGATGACGAACGTCTCACCCGCGTGGACCCGCTTGCGGAAATCGGGAACCAGGTATCGAAACGTCCCCTCTTTCCACTTCTCGTCGAGGGCCTCGAGACTCTCCGACACGCAGTCGGCGGCGGGGGTGATCTGATCGGTGTCGATGGCGTCGAGCTTTTCGCCAGGGCGCTCCGGATCCCAGAGGATGAGGGCCGTGCCTTTGACGACGCGCGGGAGATCCCGAGTCGCGCCGCTCGAAGCGTCTGCCGTGAATGTCGCCGGGCCGACGCCCTCCTTGAGCCGCGCCCCTTCGATCGCGTGGTTTCTCACGTGTTAATTATAGGGAAAATCAAAAAGGCCCGGCGGGGGCGCCGGGCCTAATGAAGCAGAAACGGCGAAACGCCGTTCTTAAACCCAAAGAATCCCGTTCGTATTCATATGCAAATCCGACCTCCAGACGGTCGCTTCAGGCTCACACACTGCCCGCATGGTGCCACCGCAAAAGGCGCGCGTCAACTAGTTTTTGTGGGCGTCTCCCGCGCCCACCGCAACATCTGGTGTGTCACCCGAAAGTAACAACGAATTCACAGCTTCTCCACACGTTATCCAGAACTTATGAACAGGTGCCTGTGGATAAGCGGATAAGCCCGGCGCTGCCGGCCTCAACTTTCATCCGGAAACTCGGCCGGCGGGTCCTGTATCTGATCCAGATCCGAGAGCAACTGGAGTGCGAAGTCGAGGTCGCGCGCGCGCACCAGGAATCGGGCGGCACTCCACCCGGAGGGCTCGGAAGCGAACCAAACACCTTCATCGGTCAGAACCGAAGCGAGCAGTTGAGCTTTGAAGGTATTCTCCACGTCCGCCAGCCGTACCGGCGCGTCGGCGCTGTTGGGTTCCAATGCCGGCTCCTTCGAGCGCGCTTCGACCCATGACCGGGGCAAGAGATCCCGATCGCAGTCCGCGCAGCGAGTGGCTCCGGCCCTGTGTCCGTCCCCGCAGGATGGACAAAAGGCTACGGCATCGGGGTCAGAGAGGTCGAACTCTGGAAGCCCACCCTCAGTCACAGGGGGCTCTTCCAACTCCGGCGCCTCGGGGTTCTGCGATTCAACGGCATCGCCGGCTGCGGCCAGCTTTGCCTCAATCAGAGAACGTGGAACGAGCTCTTGGTCGCAGTCCACGCAGCGCGAGTGGCCAGCGGTATATCCCGCGCCACAGGCAGCGCAGAAGGCCGCGGCGTGAGTGTCCGACAGATCGAATTCGGGCTGATCCACAACTCCTCTGGACTGGTTCTGAATCCTAGTGGCTCACTCCACGGTCTTGACCCGGTACTTCCTCTGGTCCGTGAAGAGGATCGTTCCCTCGGCGAGCATCTCGTAGAGAGCTCTACGGAGAGCCCCTTCGTCTCTTGCCCGGGGTAGCTTCGAGGCGAGCTCGACCTCCGACAAACCTTCTCCTCCCTCCGAGAGCGCCCGGTGAATCCTGGCCTTGGTTTCGAGCTCGGTGCCGCTCGGCGAGGTGCGCGTGATCCGCGCCCCTCCGGTGAGTAAAACGATCGCGATCAGGATTGCGACCGGTCCCCAGGTGAGAAGGCGGTCGAGCCAGGAAGCCGGTTTGTCGCCCCGCACGTCCACCTCCACTCCTTGCTCGAGCATGAGGTGGACGAGGCTCTCCATTTGCGAAGGAGCGAAGGTCCGGAAGAACTCGCCGTCGTCCAGCCGACCCAAGGTCTGGTTCGCCGCCCCAGTCCCGGTGGTGGTCACCTCGGATACGTGTCCGCCCTCGAGCTGGGCCACGAAATCACTGAAGTTGAGCCGGCGTTCTTTC
The DNA here is from genome assembly GCA_964553925.1 of uncultured Acidobacteriota bacterium. Taxonomy (GTDB): domain Bacteria; phylum Acidobacteriota; class Vicinamibacteria; order Marinacidobacterales; family SMYC01; genus DAISKN01. The sequence continues at coordinate 5,066 of CAZKNR010000024.1, read as the reverse complement.
CTTTGGATGCGCGAGGAAGCGATCGAGAACACGTAGACCAGCAACGCCGCGGTCGCCCAGTACAACAAAGTTCTGGTTATGGGTTTCATTCGGAACTTGGCTCCCCGGGTAGGATTCGGCCTGAAAGCCCACGGATTAACAGTCGCATGCGGACACCTGGAGGTGAACTCGGCCGATTTCGCCGCGCGGTCAAAGGCGGAGCGTTCCTTCAGCGACAACGGCGCATCGGCCGGCAACTTCGACCTCATCGCCGCTCACCCGCACCTCGATCCGGCTCGGCCGCCGGATCTCGTCCCCTTGCTCGATCGTCAGCCAGGCGCGTTCCGGCGCGCGTCGGCGTGCCACAAGGTACCGCGCCAGTGGACCGGCTGCGCTTCCCGTCGCCGGGTCCTCGGCGATGCCGATGCCAGGAAAGAAGCCTCGCGCATGAGCGACGGCCGAGGGATCCCGAGTCTCGAGACAGAAGAGATAGCATCCTTCACAGCCGAGGGGCTTGGCCAGCGCTGCCAGCTCGCGGGCGTCGACACGCACCCGGGCGAGATCCGCGAGGCCGCGCGCCGGGACGAGCAGGTGGCTTGCGCCGGTCGAGATGACCTGGGGCTGCAACCCCTCGACCTCGAGCGCGTTGACATCGAGTGAAAGCGCGCCCGCCAGCGCGGCAAGACTCGGCGGGTCCTGGCCGACACGCTCTGATGTCTGAGTCATCGCGATCCGGCGGAGCCGGCCGGACTCGTGTGTGGCCCGCACCGGCAGGACTCGCTCGCCGAGCTCCTGGAGGAGCGTTGTCTCGTCCTCGGACACTGGCACGTCGCCCCGCGCCACGATCGCCCACCAGGCGCCAAGCGCGTTGTGGCCGGCGCCGAACACCTCGGCCATCGGCGAGAACGAGCGCAGTCGTCGCGTCGCCTCGCGGAACCGCGGCTGCAGCACGAACGTCGTTTCCGACAGGTTGAACTCGCGGGCGACGTCCTGCATCCGCTCCGGGTCGAGGCTGTCGGCGTCGAGCACGACCGCCAGCGGATTCCCCGCGAGCGGCACGTCCGTGAACACATCGATCAGGACGAACGGATACGACTTCATGCGCGTGTCACCAGCACACAGGGGCGCTCCACAAGATGTCCTTTCAGAATGTTTCGCCGGCACGGATACGCCCCGTTCGCGCATCGAGGAGAATGGGCGTGACGCGCGACTGGGGGGGCGTTGCCGGCCTATCAACGCGGCAGAGGGAGGTCGCTGGCACGAGCCTCAAGATAGAGGCGATCGCGGTTGAGCACAAGTGATTTGTTCTACGAGGTGACGTTTAGAATGGCTGAACCCCCTCTGTGCCTCGGCCAGGACGAGGGTGCGGCACAGGCGAAGCGTGCTCAGGCCAGCTCGACGAAGATCGAGTCGCCTTCCACCGTGACCCGATGGCTGATCACTCCCTGCGGGGCCGGCGGACCCAATACTGCTCCAGTCGTGACGTCGAAGCGTGCCCCGTGCCAGGGACAGGTGACGACATTTCCCACGAGCGCGCCCTCTCCCAACGGGCCGCCCCGATGGGTGCAGGTCCCGTCGATGGCGTGCACGATCCCGTCCAGGTTGCAGAGGGCCAACGCACGACCACTCACTTGCACCTGCCGGCCCGTTCCTGGTGGGACCTCGGCCAGGCTCGCGACCCTGACGCGCTCTCCCATGGCTCCCTCCTTCGAGAATCGGAAGTTTAGAATCGTAGGAAGTTTGAAGCAGGGCCGATTCTACAACGCTTATACGGTATTCGCGAGGGGTGCGGAGCTCGGGCAACGTCCTCGACAGCTGGCGAGTCTATGGGCCCCGGCGCACGGTGGTGAACTACAGAGGAGGCGGGTGGTGCCATAAGTCGGGCAACCACTGCCACACGGCCCACCACGGTGAGTCGAGAAGCTCGAGAGTTGACCTCTCCTCGGGCAGCAAGCGGTGCGGTGTCGCAGCTGTTTTCATGGCAAGGAAGAATCTTTCGCGCTCGGTCAGCTGTTGCCAACGGCGATGAGGAAACGAGAAGCAGAATTAGGCCGCCCAGTATTGCGAGCAAATAGAGGACGGCGCGCATCGGACCGATGCGGGCTGTAGGGCGTGCGCGCGTACGCGGCACTCGGTTTGGGAATGGCCTTCCCGAGCGACATGCGCTACGCCAGGAGAACCAGCTTGAAGCGCAGCCGCGGCCAAAGCGAGATCCAAATTTCTGACGGTGGTGGGATTGCTTAACCTACTTAAGCGTCAGACCCTCACGGTGTCGCCGGGGACTTTCCGCCAACTCGCGCGTCTTTCCGTTCACGGCTCGTCCGAGCGCTTTGAACGCCCTGGCCCTAGACAGACTAGGTGTCGTTCTCGAGCGTGATTACATCGAAGGGACGGAGGCAAGGTAGAGGCCCTCCCGTGCGTCGGTTGTCCTTCCTTGCTCGGCCTTCACATGGCTTCCGCCTTCCCGAGCGCCTCGGCCGGAGAGTCGAAGTACGGGAAGTGGATATAACCCGTTCAGGCAGTTCATTGCGAGTCAGGCCTCGATGCTCTCCCTCTCCGGGAAATGACACCTGACCTGATGTTGTGGAGCAATCTCTAGAAGCTCGGGCTCCGAGTCCTTCTCCCTACAGATTGAGGGCTCTTCCATCGCCCGGTAGACCGCACAGCGGGCGCGAAAGCGGCACCCCTCCTTGGGACGCTCCTGCTCCGAGAGCTCCCATCCCGAGGATGCCGAGGCTCTCCTTCCGGTGTGGGCGTTGGCGGCGGACCACAACAGCCGTGAATAGGGGTGCGACGCATTTTCCGACAGCGTGGTCGCGGGAGCCATCTCCACTACCTGGCCCAGATACATCACGATGACGTGGTGGGCGATGAGCTCCACCATCTGGAGGTCATGAGAGATGAAGAGATACGTAAGGCCGAGCGTCTCCTGCAGGTCCCGCATCAAGTTCGCCACCTGGGCGGCGATGGAGACGTCGAGGGCGGAAAGAGGCTCGTCGGCCACGATGAGCTTGGGCTCGAGAGCGAGCACCCGGGCGATCGAGACCCGCCGCTTCTCACCGCCCGAGAGATCCGGGGGATAGGCCGACAGCTTTGCCGACTTGAGCTTGACGAGAGAGAGGAGTTCCTCTGACCGACGGAGGACGTCCTCCCGAGGTAAAGGTTTTTGGAGGGTGAGGGCTTCTCGAAGGAGCTCGCCCACCGACATCTTGGGATTCAAGGCGGCGTCGAGGTCCTGGAAGATCATCTGGAGCTCTTGCCTCTTTTTTCGCATCGCTGAGGGCGGAAGCTCGAGGAGGTTTTCTCCTTTGTAGTGCACTTCGCCCGAGGTCGCGGGGGCAAGGCGAAGAAGGGTTCGGCCGAGGGTGGTCTTCCCGCAGCCGCTTTCTCCCACGAGACCGAGGGTTTCTCCTTCTCTCAGGCTGAAGCTCACGCCGTCGACCGCGGGGACGTAGTCCTCTCGCCGAACGACGCCGAAGCGCCCCCGGCGATAGAAGTAGGTCTTGAGGTCCCGCACTTCGAGGAGCACACCGCCGCCATTTGAACTCGAGCTCAAGATCGCACTCACGCGCGCGCCTCTTCCTTGACGTGGAGCCAGCACCGAAGGCGATGGTTCGGCCCCACCTTCTCGAGCTCGGGCTCTCTCTCGCTACACCGCTCCTCCTCTCCTTGAGGCTTTACCCCGCAGCGCGAATCGAACTGGCAGCCCCGGCCGAGGCGAGAGAGGTCGGGAACGTCCCCTTCGATCACATTGAGCCTTCGCCTCGACCGTATGTCTTCCACCGTGGGGATCGCCCCCAGAAGACCGTAGGCGTACGGGTGCTTCGGCTCATGGGCGCGGTCGAGGACGTCTTTCGCCTCGCCGAGCTCGACCACCCGTCCCGCGTACATCACCGCCACCCGGTCGGCCAGCCTCTTGGCGACCCCCATGTCGTGGGTGATGACGATGGTCGTGGTCCGAAGCTCGGCCTTCATCTCTTCCAGGAGGTCGAGGACCCGACTCTGGATGGTGGCATCGAGCCCGGTCGTGGGCTCGTCGGCGATGAGCACTTTCGGCCGTGCGGCGAGAGTCATGGCGATCATCACTCGCTGGCACATTCCTCCCGAAAGACTGTGCGGGTAGTCCCCGAGCCTTTTTGACGGGGAATCGAGATGAACGCGGGCGAGCCATCCTTCGGCCTCTTCCAGCGTCTCCGAAGAAGAAAGCTCCGGGGAACGTCTCTTGACCGCCTCTCTCACTTGCTGTCCCACGGTGAAGAGGGGATGGAGGGCGTTCCGAGGGTTCTGGAAGATCATGGCGAAGTCTCGCCCTCGCCTCTCCTTCATTCCGGAGTCGTGCCAGCGCTCAAAGCCGCGGGTGTCCTTCTCGACGGAGAGAGACGGCTCCTGAGCGACTCGCGAGAACCGGTCGAGTCCCTCGAGCAGGTTCACCGCCTCGGTGTCGCCCGGCCTTCGATACCAAATCCGTCCGGAAACGATGCCGGGCGCCCCGGAAACCAGGCCCATCACCGAGAGCATGGTGACGCTCTTGCCCGAGCCGGATTCCCCCACGACCACCAGGGTTTCCCCCGGCTTGACCGTGAGGCTCACCCCATCGACCGCGCGGAGAAACCGCCCGCGCGCCGGAAGGTAGAAGTACGTCCTGAGATCCCTTATATAAAGGATGGACTCGTCGGTTTCCCTCCGATGGGCCGATTCCGTCACGACGCCCTCCGTTCGGCGATCGGCTCCCTGAGGGCGTCTCCCAACAGGTAAAACCCGAGAACGGTGAGGAGAATGGGGATGGCTGGGGCCGTCGAGACCCAGAGCTCTCCCCGGAAGAAATAGTCCTTCCCCAGGGCCACCATGTTGCCCCAGGACGGGGTCGGCTCCTGAACACCGAAGCCGAGATAGGAGAGGGAAGTCTCAATCAAGATCGCCTCGCCCATGCCGACCGTCGCCTGGACCAGGAGGACCCCACGCCCGTGGAGCCAGAGAATGTGCTTTCCAATGACGCGGGCGGGATGAACTCCGAGCGCGAGCGCCGCCTCGATATAGCTCTTTCTCTTGAGGGTCGCGATCTTGGCCCGGAGAAGCTCGGCGGTCGA
>CAZKNR010000023.1:0-4099 GCA_964553925.1 uncultured Acidobacteriota bacterium | reverse complement strand
TGGAATCGCTCAAGTCGGTTGCTCTCTTTCTGCGTCGATAGACGCGGTGCATGAGGCGGGGATCGTCGGGATGAGCCTCGAGAGGACTCGCCTCCCAGTCGCTCTCGCGAATCTCGGGAAAATACACGGCGCCCTCGGGCGCGACGACATCGGGCACGTAGGCCAGGTCGATGGTGTCGGCGAACCTCATCGCCTCCTCGAAAATCCGGGTTCCGCCGATGAACCAGACGTCTCCCTCGCAGGTCCCGAGCGCCGCCTCGAGAGTCGGGAAGCACTCGACGCCCTCGAGCTTGCTCCCGGTAATCACCACGTTCCGGCGGCCGGCGAGGGGTTTCTTCGCGAGAGACTCCCAGGTGAGGCGTCCCATGATCACCGTCGAGCCGAGGGTGAGCCGTTTGAAGCGCTTCAGGTCCTCGGGATAGTGCCAGGGCATGCGGCCAAAGGCGCCGATCGCGCCCTCGGGCGAGACGGCGGCGATGATGCCGCGGCTCATACCGCCACCTTGAACGGGATCGCGGGGTGCGGGTCGTAGCCTTCGAGGCGAAAGTGCGAGAGCAGGGTCTCGGTGTCCTCGGAGAGAAGCACCTCGATATCGTCGAGGGAGCGGAGCTCCTCGGAAAGGGTGAGCCGCGGGAGAGGCTTCGGGGTCCTCGTCAACTGCTCTCTCAGTCCAGGCACGTGGTCGTAATCCGCCATCGAGCCGTCCGGTTTCGCCGTGTAGATGTGGGCATCGATGAGAGTGTGGGCGAAGATGCCCGGCCGGATGCCGGTGAAATGAGAGAACAGCTCGAGGAGGAGAGCATATCCAGCGATGTTGTAAGGAATACCGAGCGCGATATCGCAGCTTCTTTGCGTCAGGTGGAGGTTGAGTCTCGGGCTCCCGTCCCGCCCGTTCTGCACGTTGAGGGCGAAGAGCGCGTGGCACGGTGGAAGCTCGCTTCTTTGCGCGTTTCCCGGGGCCCACGCGGTCACGATCAGCCGCCGTGAGAGCGGGTTCCGCTTCAGCTCCGAGAGCACCCACGCGATCTGATCGTTGAATGCCGCTTCTTCGTTCTCGTGCACCGGGAAGCGGCGCCAGAAGTTCCCGTAGGCACTCGGGACCCGGCCGTCCTCGTCGGCCCAGGGATCCCAAAACCGGCAGCCGTGCTTCCGCAGGAGTCCGATGTCGGCAACGCCCGAGAGAAACCACAAGTTCTCGACGACGATGTTCTTCCACGAGATGGCCTTGGTGGTCAAAAGGGGAAAGCCGAGAGCGAGGTCGATCTCATAATTAATGTTGAAGCTCGAGAGAGTATCGACCCCCGTGCGGTTCTCCCTCCTTGTGCCGGTCTCGAGCACTTCCCGGACGGTATCGAGGTAGACCTTCATCGGAGGGCCGCATCATACTGGAGCTTTGGCCCCGGCCGAAACTCAGCGCAAGACTTCCTCGAGGGCGTCGAAGAGCTTCTCGACGTCCTGGGCCACGTTGTAAAGGTGGGGGGTCACGCGGACAGAGGTCCCTCGTATGCTCACGTAGACCTTTCGGCGGGCGAGCGCTTCGAGTAGGTTCGGCGGGAGACCGCCCGGAAGCTTGAGGCCGATATAGTGCGGGGCGCGCTTGTCCTTCGGCGGCGTGCCGAGCCCGAGAGCGCGGGCGCGCCCTTCGATCGCATCCGTCATCTCACCCAGGGTCTCCGAGACGTTCTCGACGCCCCACTCGAGGATCTGGCGAATCGCGGTCTCGGCACCGGGAACCAGGGCGAAGTTCGAGCGCTCTCCCACGTCGAAGCGCCGGGCCCCCGCGGCGAACTCGTCCTGGTAGTCGACGAGCCGGGCGAAGTTCTCGGAATCCTTCCGATGGATCCAGTTGTGCTCGATCGGCCGCCCCTCTTGCTGCCACCGCTCGGAGACGTAGAGAAGCCCGAGAGAGTAGGTCCCCATGAGCCATTTGTAGGTCGCGGAGGTGAGAAAGTCCGGCTGGATCCGCTGAACGTCGAGGGGAAAGGCTCCCGCCGACTGCGTGACGTCGAGGCAAAGGAAAATCCCGCGCTCCCTGCACGCCCCGCCGATGGCCACCAAATCGAAGAGACCGCCGTCCGTCCAGTGACACTGGGGAAGCGCGACGATGGCGATGCGATTCTTCTTCTCGTCGACGGTTTCGAGGACCGCCCGCGTCCAGTCGCTGTCGGCCGGTCGCGAAACCGTAACGACCGACGCCTCCTTGTCCCGGGCCAGCTCGCGCCAGGGATAGACGTTCGACGGGAACTGGTCCTCGACCACCAGAACTCCCTGGCCTCGAGAGAGAGGAAGGTTTGCCGCCGCGGTTGAGACCCCGTAGCTCGCGGCAGCGATGACGGCGATGTCATCGGGCTTCGCGTGGATGAGCTCGGCGAACGCGGAGCGCAACCGGTCGGAGCCGGTATAGAAGTCCCGGGGCGTGATCTCCCAAGGATGGCGCTTTCGATCGAGCCCCTCGACCACGGCGTCTCGCACCCGGGTCATGAGGGGTGACATGTAGGCGCAGTTCAAGTACGCGACGTCGTCGGGGATGTCGAAGAGCTGCCTCTGGCTCGGAAGCTTCATGGCGCTATTCTATTCGAGCCGCCGCGGTGGATCACGGCGGGAGAGCATCGATTGCGGCCACGTGCGCCAATCCCTATCCTGATTCTGAAGCCCTTTTCTCGATGCGAAACAGGTCGCCCAGGAGCAACCTAAAATCCTCGGGGCCCCAGCCGGAGGTGGCGTTCCGGCTTTCCCTCGCCCTGCCCGGCCTCGGACTTGTCTACGCGGGCGCCCCGCTGCGCGGCGCCCTGTTCTTCGTACTTGCCTTACTCGGCCTCTCCGGAATTCTGCATTTGGTCTTCGGTCAGAATCTACTCTATGGAGTCCTGGGCGCTCTCCTCATGGGCTCATCGTGGTGCGCCTCCGCCTGGCACGCCCGGAAGTTCTCCGAAAACTTGAAGGAGTGGCCCGCGCTCTACCGCTTTTTCGCCCGGCCGTTCGTTCTGAAGTGCCTTCAGGTGGCGCGAGCCGAAATCCTGATGGCTCTCTTGTTCCTTCTCTTCCTTTTGAGCTGTGCGATGGGGGCTTCTGCTCCGAAATGGCTTCCCGAGCCTCCCCGCTATTGGTTTCTCTACGACGTCTTCGTCGCCATCTACCTCGCGGTTTTCCACGGAATTGTCGACGTCCGGGGAACGAGCGAAGGCCTCGAGGGGGCTCGAACCACAGGATTGCTGGTACTCACCCTCCTCGCGTCGGGGTCTCTGATCTGGATCACGAGCGTGCCGGTGGACGTTCTCCTCTTCGCCTACCTCATCGCCCTTCCCTCCTGCTGGTTCTCACTCCGTCATCGCGGGCGCGATAACAGCCGGTCGCAGATAATTCGCATCATCTCCGCCATTCCCTTGGGAGTCGCTGCCTTCATCGCGTACGCGTTGCTGGTGACGTTCTGGGAGATTGTCTCCGGAGTCCCTCAGTACCAACTGAAAGATGAGACCGTGGGGTTCGCCGTCATCGGCCTCTTCTACTATCTTCTGCGGGCTGCCCTGGAGACCCTCATTCATCTGCCTGAGCCCGCGCTACCGCCGCAAATCCGAGAATAGCCGAGCTTGCCGGCGCGGTGGCTGTCTACTCGAGTAGACGCAGAAGATCTTCCCGCGTCAGCCCGGCAGGCCCGCCACCCGTCGCCAGCTCGGCGAGAGAGCGTTTCTCCCGCTGGAGGTCGAGGATTCTTTCCTCCACTGTCTCGGCCGCCACCAGTCGATACACGAAGACCGACTTCTCCTGGCCGATGCGGTGGGCGCGGTCGAACGCCTGCTCCTCCACCGCGGGATTCCACCAGGGGTCGAAGAGGAACACGTGGTCCGCGGCGGTGAGGTTCAGGCCGACTCCCCCCGCCTTCAGGGAAACGAGAAAGACCGAGATCTCCGGGTCTTTCTGGAAGCGCTCGACGACACCCGCACGATCGATCGTGGATCCATCGAGGCGCACGAAACGATGGCCCCTCTCGGCGAGCTTCGGCTCGAGGAGGTCGAGCATCGAGGTCCACTGGGAGAAGACGAGAGACTTGTGCTCGTCGGCCGCCGCCGTCTCGAGTGCTTCGAGCAATAGCTCGGTCTTC
>CAZKNR010000022.1:0-5087 GCA_964553925.1 uncultured Acidobacteriota bacterium | reverse complement strand
ATCGTGCCCTTGGCGCAGGCCGCGTTCGGCCGCGAGCTCGACCAGTACGTCGACTGGCACAACGCCGAGCGGCCGCATTCCCGCTTCGGTGCCCGCACTCCCGACGAGATCTACTTCGGCTCGTTCCCGGCTTGCGGGCGGCCTCGCTTCGAGCCGCGGGAGCGTTGGCCACGTCGGTCGCCGTGCGCCCGACCGCACGCACTCGTTCGAGGAAGCCCCGGCGCGGTGCTCGAACTGATCGTCGAGCATCGTGGCGGGCGGAAGCATTTGCCGATCGTCTCCGTCAAGCGCGTCGCGTCAGCCACCCTCGGGCTTCAGCGCTTGCGAGAATGGACCCACCCTTGCTTGCCTAGATTGACCCACCCCCCGGCTTGAGGATCAGCGATCCTGCATGACATGGCGGCCGATCCGACCGCTTCCCTTCCTGAGGAGTTCGCGGGACGCTGCCCGAATGGGAGGGCAGCATGGGTCGCAAGCGTCCCTGTCGGATTTGCCGGAAGTGGTTCGCGCCTCACCCCCGCGCCGGTGATCGCCAACACGTCTGCGGCGACGCGCGATGTCAGCGGGAGCGCCACCGGCGGGCGTGCGGGGGATGGCGACGTCGCCACCCGGACTACGACCGGGAGGACCGGCTGCGGCGCCGACTGGTTGGGGACGGGGAAACGAGGGCGCCGACGCTGACGACGGATCCCATGCGCCGAATCGATTGGCAGGCGGCGCGAGACGCAGTGGGGCTGCAAGTGGCTGTCGCCATTGAAGAAACGGGCAAAGTCCTCCACGCGTGGGCGCGAGACGCAGTGCGCTCGCAAGTTGTTGATGGACCACGACATGTCCGCTGACTTCCCCCGTTTCGGCCGCGAGACGGCATCGCTTCGAGAGGGCGCTTCTCCTCAAGATGAGGGTCCAGCAGGCGGACCCGATCATGGACCTCGAGCACCACCAACTGATCCTTCGCTACGAGCACCTAAGGGTGCGTTGCCCCGAGCGGGAGCGGCGGTTGCTGGCTGCCTTGGCAGGGCACGGTCAGCAGATGCCGATCGTGGTGGTGGCCGCAGAGGAGACCGAGCGCTTCGTCGTCGTGGACGGGTACAAGCGGATCAGGGCGATGCGGCGTTTGGGGTGCGACGTGGTCCGGGCCGCCTGCTGGGACTTGGAAGAAGCCGAAGCGCTGCTGCTCGGGCGGCTGATGCGGACCGCCGCCGAAGAAACGGCGTTCGAGCAGGGGCTGTGGTTGCGAGAGATGCATCTGCGATTTGGTCTGTCGCTGGAGGATCTCGCGCGGCGCTTCGATCGGAGCGTGAGCTGGGTGAGCCGACGACTCGCGCTGGTCCGCGACCTTCCGGAAACGATTCAGGGTCGAGTCCTTCGCGGTGAGATCGCTCCGCACGCGGCGATGAAGTGCCTGGTCCCGTTGGCGCGCGCCAATCGGGAAGGATGCGAGCACCTCGTCGAGGCGATCGCCGGCAAGAAGCTGACGACCCGGCAGATCGGGGAGCTCGTGGTGGCCTTTCGCGCGGGCGGCGCGAAGACGCGCGCGCTCGTGCTCGCGGACCCGTTGCTCGTGCTCAAGGCGCGCGCCGAGAGGCAACGGCCTTCGGCGGAGGTGCCCGAGGGTCCGGGAGACGAGATCCTCCACGACTTCGACGTGCTGGCGTCGGTGGCTCGGCGCGCTCTCAAACGACTGTGCGAAGGGGCGACCGTGCGGCTCGCGCCCTCGGAGCGCGAGGACCTCGTTGCCGGATTTCACCAGGTCGAGCGGGAGATGGATCGGTTAAGGCGTCAGGTCGAGAAGGAGGTCGAGGATGCTGGATCAGGAGCAGCGGACGGCGATCTTGGAGCTTCATCGGCGCGGCTTGGGCGTCCGTGCGATCGCGAAGGCGATGGAGATCGGCCGCGGCACGGTGCGCCAGGTGATCCGCTCCGGATCTTCGGAGGTGCCGCGGCTTCTGCGGCCGGAGAAAGCCGAGCCGCACCGGGAGAGGATCCTGGAGCTCTACGCCCGCTGCAAGAACAATCTGGCGCGCGTGCATGAGGAGCTCGTCGCCGAGGGTGCGACCGTCTCGTACCCGGCCCTGACCGCCTTCTGCCGCCGTGCGGGAATCGGCCAGGCGGAGAAGATCCCGGCGGGCCGGTACGACTTCGGGCCGGGTCAAGAGATGCAGCACGACACCTCCGGCCACGAGATCGTCCTTTGCGGCAAGGCGCGCAAGGTCCAAACCGCCTCGCTCGTGCTGTGTTACTCGCGGATGCTCTTCTTCCAATTCTACCCGCGCTTCACCCGCTTCGAGTGCAAGGTGTTTCTTGCGGAGGCGCTGTCCTACATCGGCGGAGCCTGTGGCGTGTGCATGACCGACAACACGCACGTGGTCGTGTTGAGCGGCACGGGTCGGGAGATGGTGCCCGTGCCCGAGATGGAGGCCTTCGGCGAGCGTTATGGCTTCATCTTTCACGCTCACGAGAAAGGGGACGCTAACCGCTCGGGCCGTGTGGAACGCCCCTTCGGCTTCATCGAGGGCAACTTCCTGGCGGGGCGCTCGTTCCAGGACTGGGACGACGCCAACGCCCAAGCTCGGGCGTGGTGCGACCGGGTGAATGCCTCCTTCAAGCGCCACCTGCGCGCCAGCCCCAGGGAACTCTTCGCCGTCGAGCAGGGACACCTCAAACCGCTGCCCGCGTGGCTCCCTCCCGTCTACCTCCTGCACGACCGGATCGTGGACGTCGAGGGATTCGTGACGGTGAACACCCATCGGTACTCTGCCCCGCCGAGCCTGATCGGCCGGCGAATGGAGGTGCGGGAGACCTGGGAGCGGATCGAGGTCTTCGACGGCCCGCGGCGCGTCGCCTCGCACCGGCGGGAGATCGAGCCCTTCGGGAGCCGATCACTCCTGCCGGAACACCGCGTACCCCGAGGGGAGAAGCCGTCACGGAGAGAACCATCCGTGGAGGAGACGACGATCCTGAAGATGGCGCCGGAGATCGTGGACTACGTGATGGGCCTGAAGCGATCCGCCGCCGGCCGGGGGACGCTCGTGCTGCGGCGGCTGCTCCAGATGGTCCGCGAGTACCCGAGACAGCCCCTGCTCGCCTCCGTCCACACCGCCTCGCACTATGGCTTGTACGACCTCGAGCGTCTCGAGGAGATGGTCCTGCGGAGAATCGCGAAGGACTACTTCATCGTGCCGAAGGAGTAGGCGCATGCCGGACAAGACCCCGCGGATTCCTGACGAGCTCGAGCAGCTTCTCCGCAACCTCCACCTTCAGAAGATCGCCGAGATCTTTGGCGACGAAGTCCGGCAGGCCGACAAGCAGCAGTCGCCCTATGCGACGTTTCTCACGCGGCTGCTTCGGGCTCAGTACCATCACCGCCAGGAGACCGCGTTGAAGTGGCGGATCCAGCAGGCGCGGATCCCCGAAGCCTGGACCCTTGAGACCTTCCCCTTCGACCGCCAGCCCGGTGTCTCCCGTAAGCAGATCCGCGGCTTCGCCGAGCTGGACTTCATCCCCCGCGCCGAGAACATCGTCTTCGTCGGTCCAACCGCTGTCGGGAAAACCGGCTTGGCGTCGGGGCTCCTGCTCAAGGCCCTGCAGAACGGCTACCGCTGCCTCTTCATCCGCGCCCAGGACCTCTTCGACGAGATGTACGCCTCGCTCGCCGATCGAGCCACGCGGAAACTGATCAACCGCCTTGCGCGCATCGACGTCGTCCTCGTGGACGAGATGGGGTACTTGAATCTGAAGCCCGAGCAGACGAACATCTTCTTCAAGCTGATGGAAGAGCGCTACCGGCGGAAGCCGACGATCATCACCACGAACGTCGACTACGAGGAGTGGCACAACTTCCTCGGTAACAAACCCCTCGTCGACGCGCTCCTCAGCCGACTGCGCCACCAGTGCCACACGGTCAGGATCGATGGACCCTCGCTGCGAGACCCACAGGGCTGACCGTCGTCATCGGACGGCCCTCCCTCCCAATCCCTCCCACAACTCAGGCCCGCCCTGCGCTTCAGCGCCGATAAACTCGCCCGCGCTCAGCGCGTGTCTCCGCGCACCGATTCCGCGACTGCGTCCTGATCCAGGCCTGGGTCCATTCTCACGAGCACGGGTGGGTCAATTCTGACGAGCGGCGAAGCACCAGCGGCATGAGAAGCGGCGGTGCGATTATTTCCCGTGCAGCGTTTCACCGATACCGCGCCGCACGTCGTCTCACGCTCTAACGACGACATGCGGCACACGAGCGGCTTCTGAACGCTCAACCGGCACGTTACCGGCACGTTTTGGGGCAAAAAACGCGTTCTGCGAAACGCCCGAGGGCGCTCCGAAAGGCCCGTTCGCAAACGAGATCAACGACTTACGGCGACGCAACCGACCGGCACGCGACCGGCATGCCGCCCCGGAAGGCCGAAATCATGCCGGTTAAATGCACCCTAGAGCCCTGTCATCTATCGATAACTGCACCCGACGCGGCCGGATCGAGCGATTTCCGGCACTCGAGCCCGGCCGATACGTCGATAAATGCACCTTTCGGCGACCGCGTTTAGATCCATTGTCCGTTGTTCTGCTTCATCCACGCGGCGTAGTGCATCCACGCCCTGAAACTCGAGCTCGTCTGCGTGGCCAACCAGGCGTAGGTGAAGGCAAACGAGAAGTGGTTCACGCCGGTCTTCACGTATCGGTACTTCTTCGTCCCGGTCTCCTCGTCCTCGTTGAGGACCTTGGCGTCGCAGGTCATGTGCTGCGCGAACTTCTCGACGAGTGCATCCCGACGAGGGAGAACGACGAGCTTCTGCCGGATCGCCGCTCTTGAGGCATCCAGGGCTTCCGTGCGATTGACGGTGACGGTTCGATCCGTCGTGTTCCAATTGGGAGCGCCGCGCTGGTTCTCCTGGAAGAAGCACAGATGGACCTTCCCCGCGTGCCTCCTCGCAAACTCCCTCGTTGAGTGCGTTTCGGGAAGACCATCGACCACGCAGCTGCCGACTTTGAACCGCTTCATGAGCGCATCGAGATCTTCGAACTCCCGGCACTCCCCAAGATACACGAGCGTTTCCGTTTCCTTGAGGCCCAGTTCGTAGCGCAGGATCACGACG
>CAZKNR010000021.1:0-28881 GCA_964553925.1 uncultured Acidobacteriota bacterium | reverse complement strand
TCTTCGCCCGAGTCTCGCCCGATCACAAGCTCCGGATCGTGTCGGTCCTCAAGTCCATGGGCGAGGTCGTCGCGGTAACCGGAGACGGCGTGAACGATGCTCCCGCGCTGAAGAAGGCGGATATCGGGATCGCCATGGGGATTCGGGGAAACGAAGTCGCCAAGGAAGCCGCCGACATGATTCTGGCTGACGACAACTTCGGCACCATTGTGGCCGCCATCGAGGAGGGGCGGGCGGTCTTCGACAACATCAAGAAGTTCATGGCCTATATCTTCAACAGCAACCCGCAGGAGATGTACCCCTACATCGTCTGGATGCTCGTCCCCGGAGCGCCTTTGGCAATGACGGTGATGGGCGTTCTCGCCGTGGACGTGGGAACGGATCTGGTGCCCGCGATGGGCCTGGGCGCGGAGCCGCCCGAGCCGGGGATCATGGAGCGGCCTCCCCGAAGGCGCGACGAGAAGCTCTTGAGCCTCGGCCTCGTGCTCCGCTCTTACTTCGTGCAGGGGAGCATCCTCGCCCTCAGTTGTTACGCCACATATTTCTACATGGGGTGGTGGCTCGGGGCGCTCGAGGACGGCATCTCGATGAAGTCCATGCCCGCGTCGCCTTCAGGTCTCGAGCTGAGAAGCGCCTCGGGGGAGTATCTGCAGACGCTCGCGGCCTACTTCTTCGCCACGGTAGCGGTTCAGATCGCGAACGTAATGTGCAAGCGCTCCTGGAAGAGCTCCCTGTTCTCGGTGGATTTCTTGCACCCTGAAAGACGGCTCGAGATCCTGACCAGACTAAGGGGATGGTCGGAGCGAGTTGCGGACCTTCTGGGGAGGCATCCCCTGTGGCTGAACTTTCTCTCCAACCCTCTCATCCTCGCGGGAATCGTCTTCGAGCTTTCGTTCTGCTACCTCCTCTTCTATACGCCTCTATCCCAACTCTACTTCTTCGCTCCTCTACCGTGGCATGTCTACCTGTTCGCTTTCCATGGCACTGTGCTTCTGCTGGTGTTCGAGGAGACCAAGAAGTACTTCCGCCGCCGCGGCCATTCCCTGGAATTCCTGGGCTGAAGTCGCAGCGCGAAATCCCCCAAAAGCTGGGCGAGACGGCTGACTCATTCTTGACCTGAGGGCTATCTCTCTCGAATCAGAGGCCTTTGACGCTGGTACCGATTTTGCTTGGGTGAAAGCAGGTGGGTTATGAACTTATCGAAAGAGGACTTACTGCTAGAGCGGATAACACGGTCTCTCGAGGGTATCGAAATGCTCGCCGCCATGTGGATCGAGAAATCGGTACCCGCGGGCGAGATCTGGCTCGGGGAAGGCCCGGATCTAGACTTGTCGAAGAGGCCCTGGCGGCCTTCGGAGAGTGAGCGTTCGAGACCCATCGAGGAGCCGATCGCACCGGATCGGGTCCGGCATATCGAGGAGCGGCTGGACCGTCTTGCCAGCGGCCTCGCGGCGCTGGAAGCTCGCGTTCATGAACAGCAGCCGGAGTGATTCAAGAAGACGACCGGTGCGATTCGGCCCCTTGATGCCCTTGATGGACGAGACGCTCGGCGGCCTCGATGTATTGGTCCGTCTTCGCGATCCATTTGTCGGACTCCTTCACTTCTCGATCTTTCAAGTGCCAGATGCTGATCTTGGCCCGGAGGAAAGCCCGGAACGTCTTGTAGAATCGAACCAAGGGTCGGGGGGGCCGGTCGGAGGTCCGCTCGCTGTAGGTCTCGAACAGAACTTGCTCGATGAACGGCGGGCCGCCCGCGAGCTCGCACTCGACGGTAAGGAAGCTCAGCTCATCCGCTGGATCGAGGAGGCGGAGCTCCGGGTCGAACTCGAGGCAGTCGATGATCACCGGCTCCGAGAGAAGGCACACGTGCTCGGGCCGCAAATCGCCGTGGGCCTCGACGATCCTCCCATCCCGCACACGAGCGTCCAGCAGATCGGCCCGAAGCCGAACGAAGCCCAGAAGCTCGGTCGATATCGCGTCGATGCGGTTGTTCGAGACCGAAGAAATCTCTGCGAGGTCGCGGCCGATTTCTTCGACTTCACGGATGAAACGAAGGCGGTAGTCCCCCTCAGAGACGTTGGCTCGGGGCGCGCGCTGATAAAAGGCCGCGAGGGTCTCCGCGACTCGGCGGAGGTCGGCCCGCTCGACGTTTCCGCTGGCGATCCCGCGATCGAGCATCCTCTCGGAGGGAAGCCGGCGCATCTTGACGAGCCATTCCACGACTCTGGCCTCGCTCCCGAGAACGAACCGGCCGTTCTCGTCGAGGCCGAGGGGCACGACGCCAAGGTACACGTCGGGGGCGAGACGCCGGTTCCACGTGAGCTCAGCTTCACAGTTCCTTCTCCGGTCCTCGAGAGTCGCAAGATTCAGAAACTTGAAGCGGACCGGTTTCTTCAGCTTGTAGGCGTAGTCGTCGGTCAGAAACACCCACGACATGTGGGTCTCGATCGCTTCGACTCGCGTCGTGGGCTCAGGGAAGCTCTCCGCGCGCCCGAGGAAGGCGACCTTGTCGGCAAGAGAGGGCCAAAGATCGTCTGGCGTCACGTCGCCTCACCCGCGACCATGCCATTTTCACGAGGTGCGTCATGGAACATCCAGTACAAATAACCTTTCGAGGTCTCGAGCCCACCGATGCGCTGACCAAGGCCGTCGAGGATCGAGCTTACGAGCTCGAGCAATACTTCAACAAGATCCAATCCTGCAAGGTCGTGGTCGAATCGTCGCATCGGAGCCATCGCCAGGGGAACCTTTACCACGTTCGCATCCGCCTGGCGGTACCGGGCGAGGAGATCGTGGTCTCGCGAGATCCCGCCGAGCATGCCCAAAACGAGGACATGTACCTGGCCATCAACGACGCCTTCAAGGAGACGGTAAGGCGGCTCGAGGACTACGTGCGCCGTCGTCGAGGCCAGGTGAAGGAGCACGTCGGCCCTCCCCGCGGCCGCGTGGTCAGGATCTTCCCGGGCGAGGGATACGGCTTCCTGGAAGACGACGAGGGACGAGAGATCTATTTCCACAGAAACAGTGTCCTCGACGGCGCGTTCCAAAGGCTCGAGGTGGGAAGCGAAGTCCGCTTCGCCGAAGAGCCGGGCGAGAAAGGCCCGCAAGCAAGCTCGGTGAGCCTGATCTAGCCGGCCCTCAGAGGCGGCACTCTTCGGGGTCGCTTTTCGAGCTCCGTGAGGCGCAGCGCAGGCATTTCCCCGATGAGCTGGTCAGTGCGTCATCGGTGGTACGAACTCGTAGCGCGAATGCAGAAACGCGACCAGATCGACGAGTTGGCGCACCGTCATCACCTCACTATAGTCCGCCATTCGCGAGATACCGCCGCTCTTGATGTGCTCTTGGGGGTAGCCCCGCGCCAGCTTGTGAGAGGGGTTGATGATGGAGGTCACGAGCCTCCCGTCCGTGGGTTGATAGTCGACGGTTCCTCCGAGAGCCACCGGTACCGGGGGTTCCGCCACCGGCCCCGGCAGATCCAGCCCCCTGACCTGGTGGCAGGCATTGCACTGAAGCTCGAGGAACGCCGCCTGGCCCGCTTCCACGTCGCCCTCGGGTAGTCGGAAACCGGACGGGGATCTCTCCGGCGCCGCACAAGACGAAATAGAGAGTGCCACGAACCACAACGCGGGAATCGATTGACGGCTCATCGCTCACCTCCTGTCACGTTCGGTACGACGCCGCCGAGAGGAGCGGCTCTTTGAGCTCGAGCACGAGCGCCTCGGGGAATGCCGCGGGGCGTTCCAACGCTCTCAGGGTTTCGAGAATTCTCTCCGGCCTCCCCCAATCGCTCCACCAGACGCCGTTCATTTCGAGGACTCTCAGCCGGTCTGAAGCCCGTTGGAGCACGTCGGAGGAAAAATCACGCAAAGGAAGTCCCCGGTAGATCTCCTCGAGCACGGTGTCGTCGCGACCGGCTCGCAGAGCCTCCGAGAGCCGCACGAACGCCGGCATGATCTCGGGAAGGCATTGCCAGCCGAGCGCCCAGAGCGCGTCCACCTTGCTGGCCACGATCATAGTGTTCCAGAGAGCACCGTTCCGCAGCGCCTCCTCGGCGAGACGCAGTGGGGGCTTCTCGAGGAACGCCTCGACCCGCCGCGTGGGTCCGTTCGGTTCACCCGGCGAGGGCACGATCCAACCGTAGCCCAGCTCCAAGTTGCTCGGTCGGACCCCGAGCAAAACGGGCCCGTCCGGGTACCGCTGCGCGTTCCGCACTGCGTTTCCAACCACGTTCAGGAAGGCGCTCTCCGGGTAGACGAAATGATCCGACGGGTAAATCACGACCGCAGCATTCGGGTCGCGCGCGAGGACATACGTCAAGGCGAGAAACACACCCGGGGCGGTTCCGCGATTCTTGGGCTGGAGGAGGACTCGACCCTCGCCCCTCCCCGCCAGTTGCTCACGAAGGTGTCCTCGGTGCTCGGGCGCAGCGACCACCACTCGGCGCTCCGGGCTTCCCAGGGCATCCGCCCGATCGACGGTGTGCTGAAAGAGCGAACGGGTCCCCGTGAACGCACAGTACTGCTTGGGCTTGTGATAACCGAGCCACTCCTCGACGAAGGCCCGGGTTCGCTCTCCTTCGCCGCCAGCAAGTACGATCGACCACAACTGACCGGAATCACTGCTCATGCGACCCCTCCTCCCGGATTCCCGAGAACAAATTCTTGTAAACAAGAAATGTGCCAGCACGCCGTTGAAAAATTGCCACGGTTTGAGCGCGAGCGAAGAGACGCGTTCAGGGCGGCTGCGGCATCTCGCCCAGCGGAGTCTCCGCAGTGGGCGGTTTCAACCAGACGAAGTGGAGGAACGCTCGGCAAGAATGGCTTCTTTCGCCGGGCCGAATGATGGAGAATGACGTCGATGCAGCTTGCCAGAATCCTGGTCCCCACAGATTTCTCGGATGCCGCCGGACGCGCGTTGGAGCAGGCCCTTGCGCTCGCCCGCTCCGGCGATGTCGAAATCGTCCTTCTCCACAGTCTTCCGCCAGTGATTCCAACGCTCTCGCCGATGGGAGAGACGGGTTTCGCGGGTATGGTCGAGATGGGACGCTTACTGGACGACTACACTCGAGAGCTCCGGGTAGACGCCTCGCGGAAGCTCGAAGACCTGAGAGCGAAAGCCCCGAAGGAGGTCAAGGTCGAGACCGCCCTCGACGAGAACCTCGAGCCTCACGAGGCCATCCTGCGCAAGGCTCGAAGCTGGAACCCGGACCTCATCGCGATGGGAACTCACGGCCGGGGAGGGCTCGAGAAGCTCCTGATGGGAAGCGTCGCCTCGAGAGTCCTTCACCGCTCCGACCGGCATCTGATGCTCCTTCGGTCCGACTCGATCCTGTTCGCCTCGGGAAAGGACCCCGGCTCGATTCTCGTTCCCGTAGATTTCAGCGACCACTCCCATCGCGCCCTCGCACTCGCCCGATACCTCTCGTCCCGCCACGGCGCTTCCCTCCACCTTCTCCACGTCGTCGAGCTTCTTCATACTCCGCTCAAGCCCGGAGGGCTTTCGAGCCAACTGGAGGAGACGCCCGGGCTGCGCGAGAAGTACCTCGAGGCCCTTCGCGACATGCTCGGCGAGACGCCCGGCGACGTAACGGTGGCGGACGGCTCGCCCGCCGGGGGGATCCTTTGGTGGCGCGAGAAGCTCGATGCCCGGCTCGTGGTGATGGGAAGCCGCGGGCTAACGGGTCTCGAGAGACTCCTCGTGGGGAGCGCAGCGGAAACCGTGGCGCGCTTCTGCGAGGTCCCGGTAATCGTCGTGAAATAGTCTCAGGTCTGCGAACGAAGAGGCTGAAAACGGCCTCGTCGTTCATGCCCTCACGCCAGTAGGCGTGGAGCATGGTGAGCTCGTAGAGATCGGTCAAAAGCGCAACGTTCTCTCGGCTTACCCAGTTCACCCGTACGAAGCATAGGAAACTCGACGTCCGTCCCGCAAACGAAGACTGGAAGCGGGTGTCTCACCCTTGACACGACTCGCCGCCTCATTGACAATCGTCGCGACCGTCTGGAACCAAGTCTCGAAGTATGTCGATGGCGAAACTAAAACCCGATCGGGCGACAGAACGTGGCATCCACCTCTTCACGATCGCCGGCATCCGCATCATCATCGACTATTCCTGGTTCGTAGTCTTCTTCCTCGTCGCCCTGAGCCTCTCCACAGGCTATCTCCCGCAGGAGTATCCGGGGGCGAGAGCTTTGGCTTACTGGGCGGCGGGACTCGTCGCGACCATTGCCTTCTTCCTTTCGCTCCTCTTGCACGAGCTCGCCCACTCCCTGGTGGCCCAGCGCTCGGGCATCGAGGTCCCGAGCATCACGCTCTTCCTCTTCGGGGGAGTCTCCCGCCTCTCGGAAGAAGCCAAGGACCCGAAGACCGAGCTCACGATTGCCGTCGTTGGCCCGTTGAGCAGCTTCGCTCTCGCTCTCCTGTTCTGGCTGGCGGGAGAAAGGCTCGAAGGGGTGATTCACCCTCTGGCCCAGGCAGTGGTCGAGTACCTTTCCTTCATCAACCTCGCTCTCGGCATCTTCAATCTCATCCCCGGCTTTCCACTCGACGGCGGGAGGGTGCTCCGAGCCATCGTGTGGTGGCGCAGCGGCTCGATCGATCGCGCCACGCGCCTGGCCGCGGACCTGGGGAAGGGCTTCGCGGTGACACTCATGTTCCTCGGCGCCATGCTCATCTTCCGAGGAGCTCTTCTCGGCGGGATCTGGCTCATCTTCATCGGTATGTTTCTCAGAGGATCGGCGGCGCAGGGATACGAGCAGATGTCCCTCATGCGCATCCTGGAGTCGGTGAAGGTAGGCGAGGTGATGATACAGACGCCTTTGACCGTGTCTCCGGACCTGGCTCTGAGCGATCTGGTGAATCGCTACTTCTTGCGCTACGGCTATCGAGGGTTCCCGGTAGAGGAAGGCGAAAGGGCCGTTGGATTGATTTCGGTCGACGACCTCGCGGGCGTGCCGGAGTCCGAGCTTGCCGCGCGCACGGTGCGCGATCACATGCGACCCCTGGACGCTTCTCGGGTCATCTCGAAGGAGGCTCCTTTTCTGGAAGCGCTGGAGAGGCTCTCACCGGGAGGCGTGGGTCGGCTCCTCATCCTCGAGGACGGCAGACTTTCGGGGATGATCACCAAGACCGGGCTCCTGCGTCTTCTCGAGATCCATCAGATCCTGAAGCGCTGATTCGATTCGAGGGGAGAATCAGCCGAGCCCCAACATCGCCTTTTCACCCTCGCCGCTCTCGAGGATCAACCGGGTCTCTCGATTGCCCTTCTCCATCTCCACCACTACCCGCTTCACATCCGAGACCGTGTGCGCGAGGTGACGCTTGCCGTCCGATCCCTCGTCCCCCATCAGGATCTCGACATCGACGGCTCCCGAGGGCTGGGCATCGAAGTCGATGCCGATCAGCGGGAGCCCCTCGGCTTCCGTCATCGGGGTCGTCCCGTACAGCAACTTCAGGGTCACCGGCCGTGTCTCGTGCCTCTCGGAGAAGTCCTTCAAGAAGCTCTTTAGTTTCGAAAGCTCGATCTCTCGCTTCATTTTCGCGACCTCCTGAGAAACTCAACCTTCAAATCGTGTGCCACCTCTCACTTCACGCTATCCAGGGGAAGGGCGGGTGGTTCGGCGCGCCCTGGTGGAGAACCCGCGATCGGTGAGCGCGCTCACCCACCCCTCGGTGTTCTCGCACGGGATTTGCTTGTGCAGACAGAGCTACGGCTGGCACGTGGATTGCTGATTCTCTCTAATGGAGGCTTGGATCCAATGCGAACCGACGACAAGATCAGAAAGCGGATCGAGATGGAGCTCGCGCGAGTGAATCAGGCGATCGAGATTTTCAAGAAAGAACCTCGGGCAGAAGAGCTCGAAGGGCTCGGAGACAATACCCCGCTATCCGAGGAGGTCGACGCGATGATTGCGGCCGAGGATGGCGAACTCCGAACCGCGCTGCTTTCGAGGTACCTCGATCGCGCCGCGGCTCTCGACGAAGCTCGAAACCGCCTGGACGCCGGATCGTACGCGATCTGTGTCGCTTGCGGTAAGGAGATCTCACAAAGGCGCCTGGCGGCGGTGCCCGAGGCGCTCAACTGCACCCGCTGTCAGGAGGAAGTCGAGAAGCTACGGCATCCCGAGATCCACGCCTACGAATGCGCGGAGGAGACTTTTCGCGAGCGTCTCGCTGCCGAAGGGCCGGAGCCCAAGGCGATCACGGGAGAGGGAACGTGACTCCGTAGAACGAGTCCCTGAATCATGCGCTGAACCGAGCCCGCCACCCGCGACCACGAGTCGGGCCTCGCGGGCTTCATGGTCGTTCCACTGCTGGAGAACGCTGGGCAGCTCGGGTGAGAAAGTACGAGATATTTCCGACTAAACCGGCGCCCGGTCTGTCAATGACGCGGACCGGGGCTTTCCCTTCGGGCTCAGCGGCCTTCGAACGCGGGCGGCCGCTTCGCGAAAAAGCTCTCGAGGCCTTCGGAGAAGTCCCGGCCGTCGGCGATGCGGGCGAGACTCTCGAGCTCGCGGTCGAGGTGGTGGTCGAGGCGGTCTACCCCCGCTGCCTGATGGATCAGGGATTTCGCGACGGCGTAGGCCTTGGTCGGCCCGCGCGAGAGCTTCTCGGCAAGCGCCATCACCTCGGCATCGAAGGTCTCGGTGGGGTAGACGGCGGTGACGAGCCGCATCTCTTTGGCCTCGCGGGCGTCGAGCCTCGGGTTCAAGAGGACGAGCTCGAGCGCGGTGCGAAGCCCCACGAGCCGCGGAAGGAAGAACGTCGAGCTCTCGGCCCCGGTGAGGCCGGTCTTGGGATAGGCCCACTCGAACGAAGCCCGCTCGGAGGCGAGGACGAGGTCGCAGGCCATGGCGATCCCGAAACCGCCGGCCGCCGCGACGCCGTCGACGCGGTGGTCACGGCGACCGACAACGGTTGGCTTTCCTATGGTACCGGGAAGTTGAGCAGGAGGATTGGGACACGCCCGCGGGAATTAAGGAGAAATACGCCAGCGCGAGCATCGTGGGGGGGAATCGCGTGGCCTTCAACATCAAGGGAATAGCTACCGGCTGGTAGTGAGGATCAACTACCCGTATCGCGTTGTGATGAGGATCTCGAGAGAATAGCTAAAATGGGCCTGGAGTCTTCCGCGAAGGAAAGGACGGGCTCAACGGAAAAGCGCCGTCTCGATCGCGGGATCAACAAACGGTTCCGATCGAATGGAGCGACTGCGAGGTAAAGTGATTGAACTGACTGCAAGAGATATCATGACGAGGAATGTGATCACAGTTCCAGACGACGCCACGTTGTCGGAGCTGGTGGCGACCTTGTCCGAGCACATGATCACCGGTGCTCCGGTTGTGGACGAGAACGGAAAGCTCGTGGGCGTGGTGTCGACGACGGACATCGCCCTCCACAGCACGAAGCGAACCAGCGACATCCGGACAGACAGACCGCCGGACTTCTATCTACGTGGGTGGGAGCAGATTGAGGACGAGTTCCGCTCTTTTTCGATCGAGGAGGATGCAGGACAAATCGTGCGCGACATCATGACTCCGGTGATTTTTTCCGTATCGGAGAATGCCAGGTTCGTAGAGATGGCGGACATGATGGTCGGAGGACGCGTGCATCGGCTCATCGTGACCGATAGCGATCGCGTCGTCGGCATCGTGACGACTCTCGATCTGCTGAGGGGAATGCGCGACCGGTGGCCACGCGCCTAGCGCCCGGGTCAGGAGCTCCTCCTTCGGCGGAGGGCCGGCGGCATTGAATTCGTCCGCCGATTGAGTCGGTTCGCCTATAATGCCGAACGTGGTGAAGGAGAGTCCCGAGCCGGCATCGGGATTTCGCGGCGCCAGTTGGGCGCTCGCGATTCTGGCAGCGGTCGCGGTAGCGTTTCTTCTCCTCGAGGACGAGGCGAAGCCGCCGCCCACGGAGCCCGCCGCCTCTCACGTTCCTCCGTTTCACCGGAGCGCCGAAGCGGCCAGGCCGTTCCCCATCCTCCAGGATCCCGAGCGTTACCAGATTCCCGTGGTTTCGAAGGCGTATCGAATCGCCCACGAGATCCCCGAAGTGCTCGCGCAGCAGCCCTGCTACTGTAATTGCGGAGACTCCTTCGGCCACGGGAGCCTTCTCGATTGCTTCGCTTCCGATCACGGCGCCACGTGAACCATCTGCCTCAAGGAAGTTTTCCTTGCACAGCAGTTGACCGAAGCCGGACGAGTCCCGTCCCAGATTCGCGAGGCCATCGTCGCCGGCGCCTGGCGCGACGTCGTTCTCGACGGCGTTCAGTAGCCTCTGCAGTGGAGGCCCTTTGCGCCGCTGCGTTTCGGCGACGTTTACGGCCGAAGCGGTGATCGACTCGGTGAAGCCAGACCTCGTCGTCATGGGTACCCACGGTCGCTCCGGCGTTCGGAAATGGCTCATGGGGAAGGGTGGCCGAGAAAGTCCTGCGGCATTAAAGTGACGCGCTTCTGCCGGCTACCGGTCCTTACGGTCCGCTAGCCGCGGTGCGAGAAAGCGTACCAGCCCCTGAAGCGTCCCGACTTTGCCGTAGTCCGACTCGGACACGGTGACGCCGAGCTCGTCTCGAACCGCTACCAGTAAGTTCAGGAAATCGTAGGAGTCGATGTCCAGAGCCCGCTTCAGGGGCTCCTCGGGATCGATGGAAGAGAGGTCAGCCTCCGGGGCGATGCGGGCGAGAAGCCGTAAGACCGCTTCAAGGACTTGCGGCTCGGTCATAGCTCGCCGGGCTCCTGGAGACGCCGCGCGAGGGCGTCGAGGAAGGCAGCGCCGCGCGCTCCATCGGTGGCACGATGGTCCGCGGCCAGGGTGGCGCTCACTACCGGCCGGATGCCCAGCATTCCGTTCTCCGCCCACGGTCGCTCCAGAATCTTTCCGAATCCCACGAGAGCGACCTGCGGCGGATAGATGACGCCGTAGACCGTCTCGACGCCCAAATCACCCAGATTGGTCACGGTCACCGTGGCGTCACTGAGCTCGGAGCTTCGAAGCCGACCGGCACGGGCGCGGGGAACCACGTCGCGCAGCGACGCCATGATCTCGGTGAGGGACTTCCGGTCCACGTCGTGGATGGCCGGAGTCACCAGGCCTCCCTTCCGAAGGGAGATCGCGAAGCCGATATGGATCTCGTCTTTCCTCTGGAGAGCGTCGTCGACCCAGTAGCCGTTGAGCTCCGGGACGTCCTTCAAGCCGAGCGCGACCGCCTTGAGGAGAACGACCACCGGAAGGAGGCGCTCCTCGAGACTTAGCTTCTCGTTTCTCTCCGCGAGAAAGTCGAGCGCGCGCTTCATGTCGATTCCGGTCTCGAGATAGTAGTGGGGGATCTCACGATTGGAGCGCGCCATGGCTCCCGCGATGGCGAGCCGGATACCCCCGGCAGGTTTCTCCCTCGGCTCGACTTTCGATGCCGCCGCGGCCTTCTCCACATCGTCGCGGGTGATGGCGCCTCCGGGCCCCGTTCCCGGCAGGGAGGCGAGATCGACGCCACGTTCTTCGGCCAGCCGTCGCGCCAACGGGCTCGCCCGGATTCGCTCTGGCTTCGGAGCTTCCACCGGGCCCCCGTCGATTCGTGCCAGGACCTCTCCCACCGGAACTTGCTGACCGGCCTCGATGAGAATTTCCGTCACCACCCCGTCCTCGAAGACCTCGATCTCGATGTCGCCCTTGTCGGTCGCCACTTCCGCGATGATGTCGCCTCGCTTCACCCGGTCGCCGGGCTTCACCTTCCACTCGAGAAGGGTGCCCTCGCGCATGTCCGCCCCGAGGCTCGGCATTCGAAAATCACCCACGGCGAGCCATCTCCCGCGCTTTTGCCACGATGGTCTCTTTCTGGGGGAGCGCGGCATCCTCGAGGTGCCTGGCGTAGGGCATGGGCACCTCGGCGGAGCAGATCCGCTCCACGGGACCGTCGAGGTCGAAAAAAGCCTTCTCCATGATGCGTGCGGAAATCTCCGCCGAGAGGCCTCCCGATCGCCAACCCTCATCCACCACGAGGGCGCGGTGCGTTCGCGCGACGGATTCGAGAAAGGTCTCGTCATCGAGAGGCCTCAGAGTGCGAAGGTCGATGACCTCGGCGTCGATGCCTTCGCGCGAAATCTCCTCCGCCGCCTCGAGAGCTTTGTAGAGGCTCGCGCTGTAGGTGATGATGGTCAAGTCCTTTCCCGGACGCCTCACCGTGGCCCGGTCGATTCTCACCTTCCCCGCCGCGTCGGGAAGCTCGCCTTTGAGGTTGTAGAGGCTGGAATGCTCGAAGATGAGAACCGGGTCGGGGTCCTCGAGCGCGGTCCCGAGCATTCCCCGGGCGTCTTCGAGGGTGGCGGGGGAGAGGACTTTGATACCGGGGATGTGAGCGTACCACCCTTCGAGGCAGTGCGAATGCTGAGCGGCGAGCTGCTTGCCGCCGCCGGTAGCCATACGGATGACGAGAGGAACGTTGAACTGGCCACCGGACATGTGGAGGTAGGTGGCGGCGGTGTTCAGGATTTGGTCCGCGGCGAGGAGGCTGAAATTCACCGTCATGATCTCGACGATGGGGCGCATGCCGCCGAGTGCCGCGCCGATGCCCGCCCCCACGAAAACCGACTCCGACAGAGGAGTATCGCGGATCCTCTCGGGGCCGAACTCCTGGAGAAGTCCCTTCGAGACGGCGAAGCACCCGCCGTAAGCTCCCACGTCCTCCCCCATGAGAAAGGCGCGCGGGTCTTTCGTCAGCGCTTCGCGGATCGCCTCGCGCACCGCCTCCCGATAGGTGAGAGTGCGGGTCACGAACGAGCCTCCGGTGGCGCGGAATAGACGAAGCGCGTGAGATCCTCGATGGGCTCGAGCGTCCCCGCCTCGGCGAACTCGACGGCGTCCGCGATTTCCTTCTGCACGTCGCCTTCGATCCGTCGCCTCTCGCTCTCGTCGAGAAGCCCCGCGTCCCCGAGGATCCGCGCGAAGGTCTCGATGGGATCTCTCTTCTTCCACTCCTCGACTTCTTCCTTGGCGCGGTAGAGCTCGGCGTCGAACATCGAGTGGGCGCGGAAGCGGTAGGTGCGAAGCTCGAGGAAGTAGGGGCCCACCCTGGCCCGCACGTTCTCGGCCGCGACCCGGGTCGCCTCCTCCACTTCGAGGACGTTCATACCGTCGACCGAGGCGGAGGGGACTCCATAGCTTGCCGCCTTGGAGACGAGGTCGACGACCGACTCCGAGCGCGCGAGCGCCGTCCCCATGGCGTACAGGTTGTTCTCGCAGGCGAAGAGCACGGGGAGCTGCCAGAGCGCCGATAGGTTCATGCTCTCGTGGAACTCACCCTCGGCGACCGCTCCTTCACCGAAGAAGCAACAGGTGACGTTCGGCCGCTTCTGCATCTTGTCGGCGAGAGCGAGCCCCACGGCGAGGGGGAGCCCGCCTCCCACGATGGCGTTGCCTCCGTAGAATCGAGTGGCGCGATCGAAGAGATGCATCGAGCCGCCACGGCCCCGGCTACAGCCCTCCTGCTTTCCGAGCATCTCCGCCATTATGGAGCGCGCCGGCATGCCCCGGGCGAGCGCGTGGCCGTGCTCCCGATAGGTCGAAACCACGGCATCCTCGGGCCGAATCGATTGGAGCACTCCCACCGCGACAGCCTCTTCTCCGATGTAGAGGTGCAGAAAACCCCGGATCTTCATGGCGCCGTAAAGCTCGGCAGACTTCTCCTCGAGCCTTCGGATGCGGATCATCTCCCGCAGAAGGTGATGCCCGTGCGCTCTATCGAGATTCATCCCTCGTCCCCCATGAGGGTCGACGTGTCGCCCTCGTCGAGACCCAGCTCCCGGGCTTTGAGAAGACGCCTCATGATCTTTCCGCTCCTCGTCTTGGGGAGATCGGAGACGAAATCAATCTCCTTGGGCGCCACGGCGGAGCCGAGCTTCTTCCGCGCGAATCCGAGGATCGCAAGCCGAAGCTCTTCCGTCGGCTCGGCCGCGGGCTTCAATACCACGAAGGCTTTCACCAGCTGCCCGATGGTCGGGTCAGGCTTTCCGATCACGCCCGCCTCCGCCACCTGGGGGTGCTCCATGAGGGCGCTCTCCACCTCGAAGGGGCCGACCATGTGACCCGAGGTCTTGATGATATCGTCGGCGCGGCCCACGAAGTGGAAGTAGCCGTCCTCGTCCTTCATCGCCAGGTCTCCCGTGAGGTACCAGCCCCCTCGGAAGCACTTGCGGTACCGCTCGTCCTCGTGGAGATAGCCGCGGAACATGGAAGGCCAGCCGGCGCGGATGGCGAGATCCCCGGAGACGCCGGGTGTTTCGACGATCTCGAGCGCATCTTGCTCCCGGTGCACGATGGCGGCCTCGATTCCGGGAAGAGGTTTTCCCATGGAGCCGGGGTGGATGTCCATCGAAGCATAGTTCGCGATCAGGATCCCCCCCGTCTCCGTCTGCCACCAGTTGTCGTGGATGGGAAGTCCGAGGGCCCGGACCCCCCAGTGGACCGCCTCCGGGTTCAGGGGCTCTCCTACGCTTGCGACGAACCGGAGTGAAGCAAGGTCGTGCTCCGCTTTCGGGTTTCCCCCGAAGCGCATCAGCATCCGGATCGCGGTGGGAGCGGTGTACCAGACGGTGACTTTCTGCTTTTCGAGGATCTCGTACCAGCGCCTGGCATCGAACTCCCTCTCGTCGACGATGGTGGTCACCCCCATGAGGAGTGGTGCTACGATGCCGTACGAGGTTCCCGTGACCCATCCGGGATCGGCGGTGCACCAGTAGACGTCCTCCGCATGGAGGTCGAGAGCGTACTTCGCGGTCACGAAGTGGGTCACGACGGCGTCGTGGACGTGAACTGCCCCTTTGGGCATACCCGTCGTGCCGCTGGTGAAGTGGATGAGCGCCATGTCCTCGGGATCGGTCTCCGGGATGGTGAACTCCTCCGAGCTCCGGGCCATCTCCTCCGCGAACGAGAGCGTTTCATCACCCCTTCGGTCAGCATCGATGAGAAGCACGTGCCGCAGGGAGCCGAGGCGGCTTCGGAGAGGCCGGACTTTCTTCTCGTAGAGCCGCCGGTCGGTGACGAGCACCCGCGCGTCTCCCCGGGAAAGCCTCTGGAAGATGGGCTCCGGGCCGAACGCGGCGAAGAGAGGACAGAACACGTTCTTGTTCTTCAGCGCTCCCAGCGCGGTCACGTAGAGCTCGGGGACGCGTCCGATCAGGGCAAAGACCCGTTCGCCCTCCTCGACTCCCAGACGACGAAGGGCGTTCGCGAAACGGTTCGTCTGCGCGCGAAGCTTCGTGAACGTTCTCTCCTCGACGGCGCCATCGAGCCGGAGGAAACGGAAGGCGACGCGGTTCGCGAGGACGCCTTCGGCGTGACGGTCCACCGCTTCGAAAGCAATGTTGATTCCACGCCCTCCGGGTAGACCGGAAAGCTCCCTTCGGGCGCTCTCCCAGGAGAAGCTTCTTCGCGTGGCCTCGTAGTCGACGAGGTTGGGTTGAACCTGCATCTCCGCCGGGTCTTTCTTCAGCCGCGAGTTCATCGCATCAACGCATTACCAAGAACCGTGCCACCCGGAGAGCACCTACTCCCGCAAGAAACAGGTTGCTGCCGCCGAGCCGATTGGGTGAAATCGCTCAGACGGTGGAGGAAAACCGCGGCTCTTGCCCCATCCCCCCCCAAGAGGTATCGGCTTGGACAAAACCTCGTCATCCGAGAATCGCCCGCGCCATCATGAAGTAGATGACGATCGAGAGCAGATCCTGGATCACGGTGGCGAGCGGGCCGCTCCCGAACGCGGGGTCGACGTCGAAGCGGTCGAAGAGCCAGGGCAGCACCATCGCGACCACGGAGGCTACTCCCGAGGCCGCGAAGAGAGCGAGGGCGACGACTCCGATGGTGCGCATCTCGGACCAAATCGCCTGGGCCGCGAAGAAGAAGATCGAGGCCAGCACCAAACCAATTCCCAGGCCGGTCAAGATCTCCTTGCGCAACATGCGAGGAAAATCGAGACCGAGACTGAGGCCGCGAACCACGAGCGTCTCGGTCTGTGTCCCGACCGCGTCGGCGAGGTAGATGACACCGGGAAGGAACATCGTCAGAAGCAGGGTGTGCTCGAGCTGAGCCTCGAAGAGCTGGACGATCTCGGCCGCGACCAAGGCCCCGGCCAGGCCGACGAGGAGCCAAGGAAGCCGGTGCCATAGCCGGCGCATCGTCGTCTCGTCCTGGGAGGCGCGCGCCACGGTCTGCCGGTGCAATACCCCGGCCAGACGCGAGATGTCCTCATCGTGCTCCCAGAGGAGCACTTCGAGAAGACGCTGAGGCGGGATGAACCCAACGAAGAGACCTCGAGCGTCCAGCACGGCGAGGGCGCTCTCGCCGTGCTTCACCGCCTCCCAGGCGACCCTCTCCTGATCGAGCCCAGGGGCCACCGCCGGCGGCTCCGGGTCCATGAGGGATTCGGCGGTGGCAGCGAGGCTCGCGGGCAAGAGATCCTCGATCCGGACCACCCCGACGAGTTTTCCTTCCTCGCACACCGCGATATGGGAGACTAGATCGAAGCGGCGCTCGGTCAAAGCCAGCCGCATTTCTTCCGCGGTAGTTCGGTGGCCGAACACCGGCACGTCGCGGCAGACGTGCTCGACCGCAGTCTCGAACTCCAGCTTCCCGAGGGCTTGCAGTTGTTGCCTCTCTGTGCCGCCTGCGTCCATGGCCCGACCTCTCCATCGCTATGAAGGCCCGATCTCTTCCGGGATCCTTCTCGCGGTGCGCTCCGCCGCTCTCGCGGTTTCCTCGGAGACGGCCGCTCCCGGCTCGAATCGTCTTTCCTCGAAGCCGTATACCACGACTCTCTCGGGAAACGAACCCACACCTCGAGCAAGCTCCCCGCCGAATCACTTGCGTTCGCGGTTCCGGTATCCTCAGGCACAGAGGGGGCGCCCGTGGGACCGAGCAACGAAGAGATCGCCGAGAGACTCGACCTCGTGGCGGAGCTCCTCTCAGCGCAACAGGCGAATCCCTTTCGTGTGGCCGCCTACCGAAAGGCGGGAGCTACGCTTCGCGGCCTCGAAAGCAGGGCTACTGACATCCTGGAAACAAGCGGAATCGAGGGACTCGCGACTCTTCCCGCCATAGGCCAGAGCCTGGCTCGCGCAATCGCCGAGATCATCGAAACCGGAAGCCTGGGCCTTGTCGAAAGGCTCACGGGCCAGGCCTCCGCGGAAACCCTTTTCGGCACTGTGCCCGGCATCGGACAGGGGCTTGCCTCGGGCATCCACGAGGCCCTCGGTATCGAGACGCTCGAGGAGCTCGAGGCCGCCGCGCACGACGGGAGGCTGGCCCAAGTCCGCGGCTTCGGTCCTCGGCGACTCCTCGGTGTAACCGAAGCTCTGGCTGGCCGTCTGGGGAATCGTTCGCGAAGACGCGCCGCGGTCTCCCGAGACGTCCCGCCCGTCTCCGAGCTGCTCGACGTCGATCGCGAGTATCGCGAGAAAGCCGAACAGGGACGGCTTCGGCGAATCGCCCCTCGCCGGCTCAACCCCGAGGGAAAAGCTTGGCTCCCGATACTTCATGCGTCTCGAGGCCCAAGGCATTACACCGCTCTGTTCTCCAACACCGCGCTCGCCCACGAGCAAGGAAAGACTCGTGACTGGGTGGTTCTCTATGAAGACGACGGATCCCGTGAGCGCCAGGCCACGGTCGTGACCGAAGCGCGCGGCCCTCTCGCCGGCCGTCGCGTCGTCCGGGGTCGCGAGCGCGAGTGTGAAGAACACTATCGCGACGTCGGGCCGCTCGTCGATGAGCCGCCGGCAGGAACCCCGAAGCCGTCAGGCCGTTTCAAGACGCCCTGACCGAGCCCGCAAGCAGCGTGGATCGCAGATCACCCTCAGCGATCCCTTGGTCGAGGTATCCGTCGATCGTCTCGGGCGATTCCAGGGAACGAACCCGGCGGACGACCGCCGGCGCCAGCGGTCCTCCCGTGATGCTGGGTGAATATCCTCCGCGATGGGCTTTTCCCGCAAAGGGGGGAGGGGGCTATGCGCTCGACGCGGTTCGCGCTCCGTGGACTGCGCGACTTAGCTCACTCTCCCTGCAGTGGTACGGGCTTTGCACAACGGCAAATGATTTGGGTGCGGCTCTTTTGGAACCGTCGTTTTGAGAAGGACCACGGGGCTCACTTGATGACCCTCAGGTGGCGGCCCCGGGTCGGTACGGGTTTGCCGTCGGCATAGCGAGCAGCGTGGTTTCGTTCGTACTCTTGCCGCTCGTGAAACCCCCAGTACTCATCGAAGTCACCCGAGAGAGTGATCGGACGCGCG
Source organism: uncultured Acidobacteriota bacterium (assembly GCA_964553925.1). GTDB lineage: Bacteria > Acidobacteriota > Vicinamibacteria > Marinacidobacterales > SMYC01 > DAISKN01. Next base: position 10,612 of record CAZKNR010000021.1, on the reverse strand, counting down.
AAGGTCCCCGGTGTTCGCGATCAAGTAGTCCGCGGGGAGGCGCCCCCTGTTCTAGGACGGATGAAGATTCTCCTCTCCGTGGACGACGAAATCACGCGTCGAGTTTTGCGGCACGCCCCTTGCAAGTATTGTGTGTTCGGGGCTGGGCACCACAGTCCTGGGCTCTCTCGCGACGACGGCTGTCGGAGACAGGAGAGCCGGGAGCGGGTATGGCATGGCCGAGTGAGGTCTTTATGGAGCCGGGGGACGAACGGGCGCCGAAGGAAGCCGTATTCAGGAACATTCTTTGCGCCGTCGACTTCGCCACGCTTTCCCTCAGAGCCGTCGAGTACTGCCTGTCCCTCGCCCAGGAGTCGGGCGGGCGGTTGACGCTCGTAAACACGGTGGAGTGGTTCCCCGACGAGCCGACCTGGATTGGAAGCCCGAACGTTTCCGACTACCGCAAGGAGTATGGAAGAGCAGGTGAGAACCCGCCTCGAAGAGATCGTGCCTCGGGGGGCGAGAGAGTGGTGCGACGTTTCCGTCGTCGTTCGGTCGGGAAATGCCTATCGCGAGCTTCTGGAGGTCGCCGCCGAGCGAAAAGCCGACCTCATCGCGATGGGTGTCCGAGGGAGAAACCCGATGGACCTCATGCTGTTCGGATCGACGACCCAGCACGTCGTGCGGCACGCGGAATGCCCGGTGCTCACGATTTCGGAAGGGAGCTGACACTCGCGCCATGTTCCAGAAGATCCTTTGCCCCGTCGACTTCTCCGAGAGCTCGGATCAGGCGCTCGACTATGCTCTCGCGCTGGGAAAGCGCCATGGAGGCCGCGTCTCGGTGATGCACGTGCTTCCGACGGTCCTCGCCGATCCCGACGTTTATCCGTACCTCATCGAGCCGGTCCTGGCGAGCGCTGACGCGCGGGATCGGGCTTATCGTCAGCTCGGAGATTTCGTGCATCGCGCGCTCGCGGACGGCATCGGCGCCGAAGTGATCCTCGAAGACGGGGATGTGGTCGAGGAGGTGTTGAAGAGAGTGGAGAGGCTCGAGGCCGATCTCGTCGTCATGGGAACCCACGGCCGCCGAGGTTTTCGGCGCCTCCTTCTCGGCTCCGTAACCGAGCGGGTCCTCAGGCAGTCGGAAGCACCGGTGCTCTCGATCTCGCCCTCGGCGCCGAAGATCGGAACGGACCGGGGTCCGTTCCAGAGGATCCTCTGTCCGGTGGACTTCTCTCCTTCCTCGCTCGCCGGGCTTTCGGTCGGCCTGGCTCTCCGCCAGGAGAACGCGGAGCTCCTCGTTCTCCATGTCGTGGAGTTCTACCTCCCTCCCGCTCTCGGCGAGGCGGTCGCCTTCGATGTCACCGAGCTTCGAGGGCGCCACCGGTTGCAGGGACAGGCGAAGCTCGAGGAGCTGGTGTCTGAGGAGGCTCGAGCGCACACCCGGCTCGAGACCGTGGTGCTGGAATCAGGGTCGCCCTACCAGGAGATTCTGAAGACGGCGGAGCGAGAGGAGTGCGACCTCATCGTGATGGGCGTCGCCGGCCGCAGCTCGGCGGATTTGGTGTTTTTCGGCTCGACTGCCAACCACGTGGTCCGCGCCGCCGCTTGTCCGGTTTTGACGGTTCGTTCTCGGATCTCGAAGTGACCGAAGAGAAGGTGAAGGCGTGTTTCGAACTATCGTAGTTCCCGTGGACCTGACGGACCGGAACCGCCCCGCGGAGACCATCGAAGAGGTGATTCGGATGGGCGCGGACCTTCTCGTCATTACAGTCACACCGTATCGACGGGGAGCGGCGGGGGGAGGGGCTCGGGACCTTGAGCCATCAGGTCGGTCTCTTCGCGCCCTGTCCGGTGCTCCTCGTCCGGTAGAAGGGAAGGGAGCCATGACCGAATTGAGCCAGTTCCTTTTGCACACAACGAAGGGAAGGATTCTCCTCGTCGCGCTGTTTCTAGTGCTCTCTCTGCTCTTCGCCTCGGCCGCAGGATGGCTGCCGGCGGTTTATTGACCTACTTCTCTGGAGGAATTTCAAATGCGCCTTTGCATGTGGCTGCTCTTTCTCGTTGTCGTCGGCCCTCGACCCCTCTGGGCTCAGGGGAACCGCTGCGCCGACTGCCACATCGCCAACCCGCAGGCCGACCCGGTCCCGGAGCACACCTACGACTGGGAAACGTCAGCTCATGGGCGCAGCGTCGTCGGATGCGAGAAGTGCCACGACGGTGACGCCACGACCTTCGAGTCGTTTCTCGCCCACCGTGGCATCCTGACCAGCCGCAATCCCGCGAGCCCCACTCATCGAACCAATCTTCCGCAAACCTGTGGGAAGTGCCACATCGGGCCCTTCGTCGAGTTCCAGAAGAGCCGCCACTATCACCTCCTGCGAGAGAGTCGAGGGGAGGGGCCCACGTGCTCCACCTGCCATGGTCCGGTCGCCGCCCGTCTTCTCTCGCCTCGCTCCCTCGAGAAGAGGTGCGACACTTGCCATGGTCCCGATGGCGTGCATCCGAACTCGGACTTCGCGCCCGACGGCCGCATCCTTCTCCAGGAGGTTCATGCCGTCCGAGAGCTTCTAGCGACGGTGCCGCGGCTCATCGGCCGGGTGAAGGATCCGGTTCGAAAGAAAGCGCTGGAAGACGCCTACGAGCAGGCCCAGGTCCCGCTCCGCGAAGCGGTGAGCTCCGCCCACGCGTTCGTGTTCGACCAGATGCGGGAACGTCTGAAGGCGGCGAAGGAGGGAAGTGAAGCGCTTCTCACCGAGCTCGCGAACCCGTAGCCGCCGAAGATATCCCATCTCGACTCCCTGTATCGCTCGACCAGCAGCGTGTCCCGGATGGAGATCCAGGTGAAGAGTCGCCGCACGACTCGAACCCTTCGGCTCAAGGCCTGGAGCCGCGGCTCGCGAGGGTCGTGAGCTTTCGCGTGAGCTCGACGAAAGAGTCCATCGCTCCCCAGAGCTTCGAAAGCTCGACTCCTCCGGGGAGCAGGATGTAGACACCCGCTATCGTGAGGATGAGACGGCGTGCCGTCCGCACGTCGAGGGCGGTCATGTCGTAAGGCTCTACCTCGATGTTTGAAACCAGCACCCGGTCTGTCAATGGCGCGGACACGGGCTTTCCCTTCGGGCTCAGCGGCCTTCGAAGGCCGGTGGCCGCTTCGAGAAGAAGCTCTCGAGGCCCTCGGAGAAGTCCCGGCCGTCGGCGATGCGGGCGAGGCTCTCGAGCTCGCGATCGAGGTGGTGGTCGAGGCGGTCGACCCCCGCCGCCTGATGGATCAGGGATTTGGCGACGGCGTAAGCCTTGGTCGGCCCGCGCGAGAGCTTCTCGGCGAGAGCCATCACCTCGGCGTCGAAACCCTCGGTGGGGTAGACGGCGGTGATGAGACGCATCTCCTTGGCCTCGCGGGCGTCGAGCCGCGGATTCAAGAGGACGAGCTCGAGCGCGGTGCGAAGCCCCACGAGCCGCGGAAGAAAGAACGTCGAGCTCTCGGCGCCCGTGAGCCCGGTCTTGGGATAGGCCCACTCGAACGAAGCGCGCTCGGAGGCGAGGACGAGGTCGCAGGCCATGGCGATCCCGAAACCGCCGGCCGCCGCGACGCCGTCGACGGCGGCGATGAAGGGCTTCGGCGCTCTCTTGATCTCGGAGATGGTGCTGTGGAGGTACTCGAGGATCTGTTTGAAGATCTCTCCATAGCCTGCGGGAACGTCTCGAGCGTCTGGCTGCAGGTAACCGAGGTCGGAAGGCTCACCTCCGCGGGCGATGTACTTGAGGTCGGCGCCGCTGCAGAAGACGCCTCCCGTCCCACGGATGACGACGGCGCGCAACGCTTCGTCGCGGGCGAACGCCAAACCCGCTTTTCGGAAGTCGCGCGCGGTCTCGACGTCGAAGGAGTTGAAGCGCTCGCGTCGGTCGATGGTGATGACTCCCACCGCTCCCGAGGTTTCCGCGCGGATGTTCGTCATTGCGTGTGAATGACCCCTTCGAGCTCCCGGACCGCCACGCAGGCGATCGCCTCGCTCAGCAGAGGCCCCCAGGCGGATCGGATCATCCACTCCTGATGGGCATAGGCATAGGCTTTGAGGATGTCGGTCGCACCCCACGAAAGCGCGTCCCGTACGAGGGGGGACACGGGAAAAGGCTCGGAAAGGCAGAGGATGGGGCCCTCGTCGAGACGCTCCGTGACGAGGTGGGCGGTCGCTCTCGTCTCGGTCTCGCCGGCGAAGACCGCGTCTCGCACCGCGCGGAGGCCGACGTAGCGGCGCCGCTTCGTCAGGTCGGCGTGGTGGACGTTCACGATCCGGCCGGGGAAGGCGGTCAACAGGGGCTCGGTTACGATCAGCAGGTAGCTCGAGAGCACGAGCAGATCGGGCTCATACGGCGCGAGGAGCGCGAGCGTTTCCCGATCGTAGTCGACCCGGGCGGCGAGGTCCGCGCGTTTCGTGCCCCCGCTCGCCGAGAAGCGCGCGATCGAATGGGTGATGAAAGGAAGGCCGTCGCGCTCCGCGTCTTCCCGCGCCTCACTCTCCTCCTCGCTCGAGAGGCAGCAAACAAGGTCGTAGAGACGGCCGCGATCCGGATCCTCCCGCAGAAGGAAGCGCAGACCGGGCGCGCGGTGGGAGCAGAGGAGGGCGACCCGGAGCGTCATCAACAGATCCTGGGGAGAGGCTCTCCCTCGGGCTCGGTCAGAAGCCTTCGCCCGAAGCCGGTGTCGAGAATCACCTTCCCCGCGTGGTCGGGAAGGCACGTGCCCACGAGAGCGGCGTTGCGGCCGAGAGGATGCTTTCTGAGGCAAGCGAGCACGTCCTCCGCCGCCTCGGGAGCGACACCGAGGACGGCCTTGCCTTCGTTCGCCACGTGCAGCGGGTCGATTCCCAGAAGCTCCCCGGCGGCGCGGACTCCGAAGGAGAGGGGCACGGCGGCCTCCTCGAGAAGGATGCCGACCCCGCTCTTCGAGGCCATCTCGTGAAGCGCGCTCGCGAGCCCTCCTCGGGTGGGATCCTTCATGGCCACGACCGCGCCTCGACCGGCCTCGAGAGCTCGGCGAATGAGATCGTTCAGAGGAGCAACGTCGGAGACGAGATCTCCTTCGAGGTCGAGCCCATGGCGGTGCACCATCACCGCGAGGCCGTGGTCGCCCATGGTCCCAGTGACGAGGAGGCGATCCCCGGGGTGAAGCCCGCAGTCGCGCACCACCCGATCGGTCATTCCGATGCCGGTGGTATTGAGAACGATTCCATCGAGCTCTCCCCGTCCCATCACCTTGGTGTCCCCGGTGACGATCGTCGTGCCCGCTTCTTCGCAGGTGGCGCGGACGGATTCGTGGATGCGCTCGAGATCCCGCCGGGGGAAACCCTCTTCCACGATCACCGAGAACGTGAGCGCGAGAGCGTCGGTCGCGCCCATCATCGCGAGGTCGTTGACCGTTCCCGCGACCGCGAGCCTTCCGATGTCGCCTCCGGGAAAGAAGATCGGCTGGATGACGTGGGAGTCGGTGGTGAGGACGAGGAAGCGATCCCCTATGCGGAGGGCCGCTCCGTCATCCATCGCGGAAAGCCCAACGCCCTCGACCTTCATCGGGGGAAGCCCCGGCGCGAAAACCTGCTCGATCAGGGCCCGCATCGCGCGCCCACCGGCGCCGTGCTTCATTCCTATCGTCTCGTCGAGACGGACGTCTTTCAGTGCCGTAGGGCCCCACACCCACGGCTTCTCGCTCCGCGACTCGCCTGCGGCTCGCGCTGCGCTCGGGTTGACGACTCCGGGCGCGTTCATGCCAGGACCCCCATCCGATCCGGATGTCCTCCGTACTGGTGCCAGATCTTGCAGGTGCCTTCGCTACTGACCATGCACGCTCCCACGGGCTTTTCGGGAACGCACTCGCTCCCGAAGAGCGGGCAGTCGGAGGGCGAGGAGATCCCGGCCATGATGTCGCCGCAGATGCACTCCTGGGTGAGGGTCGCGGGGGCATGGTCCCAGAGAGAGGAGAGATCGATGTCGAACCGCTTGCGGGAATCGAAGGACGCCCACTCGTCCTTGAGGCGCAGGTTGCCGTTGGGAACGTGGGCGATTCCTCGCCACCGGCCCCCCACGGGCCGGAAGACACTCCAGAGCTTCTCCTGCGCAGGACGGTTCCCCTCCCTCGTCACGCAGCGCGGGTAGGCGTTCACCACTCTGGGCACTCCTTCGCGGATGACGTCCACGAGGGACACGAGACCCGCGAGGATATCGAGAGGCTCGAAGCCAGCGACGACGACGGGAAGTCGGTGCCGTTCGACGAAGGGCTCGAAGATGCCCCAGCCGGTGATGGTGGCGGCGTGGCCCGCGGCGAGGAATCCCTCGACGCGGGTCTGCGGCATCTCCGCCACGATCTCCATGACGGGCGGTATGTACTTGTGCGCCGAGAGCACGGAGAAGTTGGAGGGGGGGCCTCTGAGGAGCACGGCGGCGGTGGCGACGGCGGTGGTCTCGAAGCCGCTCGCGAAGAACACGACGTCGTCCGTAGACTGGCGCGCCAGCTCCACCGCATGAGCGACGCTGTACACGACGTCCACCCGGGCGCCTTTGGCTCGGGCGTCCGCGAGCGATTCCACCGTTCCCGGGACCCGCAGCATGTCGCCGTAGGTGGCGATGCGAACCCCCTGTCCGGCCAGCACCACCGCCTCGTCCACTTCGGGAACGTCGGTGACGCAGACGGGGCACCCCGGTCCCATGATGACGTCGAGCTCGCGAGGAAACGCGGCGCGGAGGCCGAACTTGGCGATCGCCTGCTCGTGGCTTCCGCAAACGTGCATGACCGAGACGGGGGCTCGGCCCATCGACCGGACGACGTGAGACAGGGCCTGGGTGAGCTCTCTCGCCCGCGAGGGGTCGCGGAACTTGAGCTCGGCCCAGGACCCGTCGATCATCCGCCGTCTCCGCGCCCGGCCTCGATCTCACCTCTCACGTCGGCCGCCATGATGTCGCTCTCCGCTTCGCGCAGGAGCTGCTCGTAGAGCGCCAGCGTCTCGCCTATTTCCTCTTCCGGGATTCGTCGAATGGCGAATCCGACGTGGTTGAGGATGTAGTCGCCCGTGGACACGGGCTCGTCGACGACGTCGAGGCGAATGGTTCTCCGAACTCCGAAGAAGTCCACCGTTGCCGCGAGGCCGTCAATCTCGACAATCCTTCCCGGAACACCCAGACACATGCATCCTATGTGTACAAGGAACGTGCCAAAGACGACGGGCTATAGAAACGTCACTTCCGGCGAGGCCCGCCGGGTCGCGCTGCGTCGAAACCCTCACGGTTGAGCGATTGACCGCAGGCGGCCGCCGCAGGTGTGTGTCCCGTCCATCGCAACTCGTTGCCTGGGCGTCCCCGGCTCGGCGGCTTTCGTTGGCACGATGCTTGCGTCTTTTCATTGACGAAACGGAGGTGAGCCATGGCCCCGACCGGGCATCACCCGCGCCCTCCTGAGGTAGAAGAAACTTTCTACCAGGCCCTCGAGAGAAAAGGCTTGTCGCGCCGCGACTTCATGCAGTTCGCGGGCGCGGTGGCCGGTATGCTCGGCCTCGACGCCGCCGTCGTGCCGCGAATCGCCGAGGCGCTCCAGCAGAAGCGGAAGCTGCCTCTCGTCTGGCTCGAGTTCCAGGACTGTGCCGGCAACACCGAGTCCTTCCTCCGCGCGGCGAGGCCCTCGGTCGACGAGATCATCCTCGACGCCATCTCGCTCAACTACCACGAGACCCTCATGGCGGCCGCGGGCCATCTCGCCCAGGAAGTGCTCGAGAGAACGGTCCGGGAGTCGAAGGGACAGTACATCGCGGTGGTGGAGGGATCGATTCCGACCGCCGACGGCGGAGTCTATTGCACCATCGGCGGACGGACAGCGCTCGACATTGCGCGCGAGGTTTGCGGAAACGCCCTCGCGACGGTGGCGGCGGGGACTTGCGCCTGCTTCGGCGGGATCCCGGCGGCGGCGCCGAATCCCACCGGGGCGGTTAGTGTCTCCGCCGCAGTCCCGGGAGCGACCGTCATCAATCTCTCCGCCTGTCCCTTCAACGCCGCCAATATCACGGCGCTTCTCGTGCACTACCTGACCTTCGGGAAGTTCCCCGCGCTCGACCACCTGGGCCGGCCGCTCTTCGCATACGGAAAGCGTATCCACGACGCCTGCGAGCGGCGCGCTCACTTCGATGCCGGGCAGTACGCCGAGGGATTCGGAGATGAAGGTCACCGGCTCGGTTACTGCCTCTACAAGCTCGGCTGCAAGGGACCGGCCACGTATCAGAACTGCCCCACCGTCCGGTGGAACGAGGGCATGAACTGGCCCATCGGGGCGGGCCACCCCTGCGTCGGCTGCGCCGAGCCCTACTTCTGGGACACGATGACGCCTTTCTACGAGAGGCTTCCCAAGGTCGACGGCTTCGGCGTCGACGCGAGCGCCGACGCCATCGGTGTCGGAATCGTCGCGGGCACCGCGGCGGCCTTCACCGCCCATGGAATCGTGAAGTCGATCCAGAAGCGGCGCGCCGAGAAAGCCGAGGCGTCCGAGGGCGAACGAACGAAAAAGTCCTGAAGGGAGATCGCCATGGCTAGAATCGTCGTCGATCCGATCACCAGAATCGAAGGCCATCTCCGGATCGAGGCCGAGGTCGACGCCGGCCGGGTTTCGAACGCCTGGTCGTCCTGCACCATGTTCCGGGGAATCGAGATCATCCTCAAGGGGCGCGACCCGCGGGATGCCTGGGTCTTCGCCCAGAGGATCTGCGGCGTCTGCACCACGGTGCACGCCGTCACCTCCGTGCGGGCGGTCGAGGACGCTCTCGGAATCCAGGTCCCGGAGAATGCGGAGATCATCCGCTCGATCATCGCGGGACTGCAGCAGGTGCAGGACCACGTGGTCCACTTCTATCACCTCCACGCCCTCGACTGGGTGGACATCGTCTCCTCCCTCTCTGCCGACCCGGCGAAGACGTCCACCCTGGCGCAGTCGATCTCGGAGTGGCCGCTCTCGAGCACGACCTACTTCCAGGGGGTGCAGGATCGGGTGCGGACGTTCGTGGAAGCGGGGCAGCTCGGCCCCTTCGACAACGCCTACTGGGGCCACTCCGCCTATCGCCTCCCGCCCGAGGCCAACCTGATGGCCGTGGCTCACTACCTCGAGGCGCTCGAGTGGCAGAGGGACGTCATCCGGGGGCACGCGATTCTCGGCGGAAAGAACCCGCATCTCCAGACCTATCTCGTCGGCGGGATGGCGGTGCCCCTCGACCTCAACAGTCAGCAGGCCATCAACGCCCACACCATCGCCGCCCTTCAGAGCTTGTTCCGGAAGGCGAGGACGTTCGTGGAGAAGGTCTACATTCCCGATCTCCTCGCCATCGCGAGCTTCTACCCGGAATGGGCGAGCCTGGGAGGCGGGGTCGGGAACTACATGTCCTATGGCGATTTTCCGACGACGGCGCGGCTCGATCCCGAGCAGCTCTTCCTTCCCCGCGGAGTGGTCTTCGACAAGGACCTGGGCTCTCCTCAGCCTCTCGACATGCAGAAGATCCGGGAGTACGTGGCTCACTCCTACTACGAGTACGAGGGAGGGGACGCCGAGGGTCTCCATCCGTACCAGGGGGAAACGAAGCCGCGCTACACCGGCCCGACGCCCCCGTACGAATTTCTCGACACCGAGGGGAAGTATTCCTGGCTGAAGTCGCCGCGCTACGACGACCGCCCGATGGAGGTCGGGCCTCTCGCGCGGATGCTGGTCGCCTACGCCCGCGGACACGAGCGGGTGCGGGAGCTCGTGGGAATGGTGCTCGAGCGGCTGAAGGTCGGTCCCGAGGCGCTCTTCTCGACCCTGGGCCGCACCGCGGCTCGCGGCATCGAGACCCTCGTCATCGCCGAGCAGCTTATGGGCTGGCTCGACAAGCTCTCTTCCAACATGGCAAGCGGCGATCTTCAGATCCACAACGACGAGAAGTGGGATCCTTCGAGCTGGCCCGACGAGGCCGAGGGCTGGGGCTTCCATGAAGCCCCGCGGGGGGCTCTCGGTCATTGGGTGCACATCGAGAAGGGAAAGATCGCGGGATATCAGGCGGTCGTTCCGAGCACGTGGAACGCCGGGCCCCGGGACGCGAAGGGCCAGAGAGGCCCTTACGAAGAAGCGCTCATCGGGACTCCTATTGCGGATCCGGAGAAGCCCCTCGAGATCCTACGCACGGTTCACTCGTTCGACCCCTGCATGGCTTGCGCCGCCCACGTCGTGGACGCGCGCGGCCGGAAGCTCGCCGAGGTGAAGGTGCTATGAGCTCTACCGCCAGGGATTGGGTGGGCGAGTCGCGGTATGTCTTCCCGCTTTCGCTTCGGCTCGTCCACTGGACGGTCTTCTTCGGCGCCGTGGTCCTCTCCATCACCGGCTACTGGATCGGGACCGGAAACCTGCCCGCGGGACCGGGGGGGACGTTCCAGATGGGATGGACTCGTTACGTTCATACCATCGCGGGATGGACCCTGCTCGCGGCCCTTCTGCTCCGCGTCTATCTTTTCTTCTTCGGGAACGAGTACTCCCGCTGGACCGATTTCATTCCTCGCCGCAAAGAGCACTGGCGCGATTTGAAGGACGTCTTCCTCTTCTACGTCTTCGCCCGGGCGCGCTATCCGCACGCGG
>CAZKNR010000020.1:0-2103 GCA_964553925.1 uncultured Acidobacteriota bacterium | reverse complement strand
GCCGTCGGGGGAGATCAGAGACAGCTTGGAAGAGACGACGCCAGCGATCCATCGACCGTCGGGAGCCCACGCGGCCTGGTTGCCCGACTCCTCTTCGGTCAACGGCTTGGGCTCTTCCCCCTGGAGCTCTCCTTTGTCCGCGGACACGATGAAGAGGTGGCTTGGAGAGGTTCGCTGGGAGTAGAAGACGATCTGCTTTCCGTCGGGGGACCACCTGGGGTAGCGGTCGTGCCCGGGATTTCGGGTGAGCTGCCGGACCGAGCCTCCGTCGGCGGACATCACAAAGATGTCGCGATTGCCGCTGCGAAACGAATGAAAGGCAATCCGGGTTCCGTCGGGGGACCACGCCGGACAGCATTCGTCCGCCGGGTCGTTCGTGAGCTGGACCGGCTCGCCGCCTTGGAGAGGCATCTTGAAGATGTCCTGGTTCCCGCTGCGGGTCGAATCGAAGACGAGCCAGCGACCGTCGGGGGAGACGTTCATACCCTCGGTGGCCTGATTTCCCGTCGTCACCGGCATTGCCGCGCCCGCGGAGACGGGTCCCTTCGCGGGAATCGGAAGAGACCAGATGTTTTGCCGGACGTTCACGACAGAGTAGGCCAGCGTCCTGTCATCGGCCGAGAGGCTGATGCTGTGTACGTTCAGTCCCGTGGTCAGCCGTTCGGGCAGGCCGCCCGGCTCCCCCGAGGCGCTTACCCCGATCCGGTATACGTCGCGGCTCCCCCCGCGACTCGAGACAAAGAGAAGATGGGCGCCATCGCTCGTAAACACGGGACTGTGATCGAGGTGGCCGTCCTCGGTGAGCCGAACCGGCTCCCCGCCTTCCACCGATACCGACCACAACGAGGAGTGAGCGAGGTTGAGTATCCCGTTGCCCAACAGATAACTCGGGTTGCCTGTCGAATAGACCAGTCGGTTGCTGCCCCGAGCCCATGTGAGACCCCTTGCTTCGACGGTGCGCTCGATGAGGCGGCGGGGCTCTCCTCCCTGAACGGAAACAACGAGGATATCTTCGAGTGTCGCCCCGCCCCAGTAGGCGAGCTCTTCGCCGTCGGGAGACCACGTGGGCTCGACTCCCCGATCGGTGATCCTTCGTGGAGCGCCTCCCAGAGCCGGCACGACGTCGATCTCCCACCGATCCTCGACGCGAGCGGTAAAGGCAATTTGAGCGCCATCGGGAGACCATCGGGGACGAACATGCGCCCCCGGAAAGTCCGCGGTGAGGGGCACCGCCCGGCCGCCCGAGACCTGCTGAACGTAGACCTTGGTTTGCCCTATGGGACCTTTGGCATAGGCCACGAGCTTCCCGTCGGGCGAGATCGCGGGGTCCGCTTCGAGGCCGGGATCCCGGGTGAGCTGAGACGTGCGCACCACCCGGGGAAGGGGGGAATCGGACGGGCTCCGTAACAGGAGAAGACCGAGGGCCGCGAGAACCAAAGCACCGGCGAGAGCCGCCAGCATCCGCCCATCGAACCTCTTTCCACGGGCAAGCGGTGCGGCGACGCTCGTCGTGACGGACGGATGACTCTCCGAGTCACGCTTCACGTCGCGCAAATCGATGAAAAGATCCCGGACGTTCTGATACCGGTCGCCCGGATCCTTGGCCAGGCACTTGTTCACGATGCGTTGAATCTCGGGCGCCGTCGGGGCGTGGAGAGAGTCGCCGAGCGGCTTCGGAGAGTCGTGGATGATGGCGTGCGGCAGCTCCGCCGCGCTCGCTGCGGCGAAGGGCGCCGCTCCGGTGAGCATTTCGTAGAGGACGATGCCGACGCTGAAGACGTCGCTCCGGTGATCGATCTTTCTCCCCCGTGCCTGCTCGGGCGACATGTAGGCCGGAGTGCCCATCACCTGACCGGCCCTGGTCTCTACCTTGGCCGCCGTCTCGAGCTCGCTGCTTGCTTCATGCAGAGGCTCGATGAGCTTGGCAAGGCCAAAGTCGATGATCTTCGCGTGTCCGTCCCCGGTGACCATGATATTGGCCGGCTTCAAATCGCGGTGGACGATGCCTCTTTCATGGGCTCGCGAAAGCCCGTCGGCGACTTCGACCGCGAGCGCCAGCGCGCGCGAAAACGAAATGCGCTCGCGGGCCAGCCGATCGCTCAG
>CAZKNR010000019.1:0-64041 GCA_964553925.1 uncultured Acidobacteriota bacterium | reverse complement strand
CTGAACGGCGCGGCGAAAGCATTCCCCAGCATCTCCTGTAAGAAATTGTGGCAGGCCGCGGGGATTCTTGCCGGGTCCCGCGCCCGAATAGACTAGTATCTACCGGCCATGGCTATGAAGGGACGCTGGGCTCGGATTGCGGTGAACGTCGGAGCCGCCGCCGCGGTGTTTGCTGCTGCATTCGTTTTCTTCTTTCTCACCGGTCCCTCCGACCTCGCGTGGATGGAGGGCGCCACCTACCAGCGGCGAGTCGCTCTCATCGATATCGGTGACGGCCCCTGGGCCCGCCCGCTCTTCGTCTTCTTCTCCCAGCCGTTTCTCCTTTTGCCCCTCGGAAAGATCTCGGGCGGCGCCAACCTGGCGGCTGCGGCGTTCGCTGCCGGCGCCTGCCTCTTCGTCTATCTGCTCTTGAAGATGCTGCTGCAGATGGCGCCTCAGTTCATCGCCCGTCGGGTCGGGGTGCTCGCCGCTCTTTCTCTCGCCGTGTCCCACACGTTCTGGATGCGGGCGGTGACGCCGGGGCCGGAGCCGCTCGACGCGTTTCTTCTCGCGGCGATGCTCTACTTTCTGATCCGCTTCGCCAACGAGGGCGGCGCCAAGAATCTTTATTTCGGGATGGGTGTGCTCGGGCTTTCGCTCGCGAACAACCTGTTGATGCTCTTCCTGATCCCCATCGTCTTTCTGTTCGTGCGCTTCGTCCAGCCGCCTCTCCTCAGGAATCTCGGCGTCGTGCGTCTCCGCGGTGTCATGGTGTTCGCGGCCGGGGCCTCGATATCGCTCGCCGTCGCCGCCTTCGGATGGTACAAGCTCGGCTTCGACATCCCCGCGCAGCAGAAGAGCTGGTTTCGCTTCTGGGACCATATGATGCTCGCGTGGGACCAGCCGCTCCAGGAGTCGCTCATTCGATTCGGCTCCATGCTCCTCCTCAACTTTCCGCCCTGGTCCATCGTCATCGGGCTCATCGGCCTCGCCGAGCTCAACCGGCGGCAGAAGTACGTGTTCTGGCTGATATTCCCGCTGTTTCTGATCTACTCCGCCCTCGCGGTGACGCTCCACTTGCCGGAGCCCGTCCCTTCCTATCTTCCCGCGTGGGTTTTCTTCTCGGTCGCCGTGGGCTTCGGATGGTGGAAGCTCCTTTCGAGCGGGAACTGGCAGGGGTTCGCGGTCGCGCTGGTGCTTTCCGCCTCGCCCCTCGTCATCTATCGATTCGCCCCTCTCGCGGTCAGAAAGGCGCAGATGGAGCTCAGAGTCGAGGCGCTTCTCGACGTTCCCAAGGAGCTGCCCCTCGATCACCTCGCGTTCCAGTTGAATCCGGACCGCCGGTTTCTGCCGGAAGCGCGCGGGTTCGCCGAACGCGCCCTCGATGCCCTGCCTGATGGAGCTCGGATCCTCGCGGTCTCGAGTGCTTCGGAGCTCGTGGTTGCGCCCATCACCTACCTCGTCGAAGTCGAAAAGCGCAAGCCCGCGAGCGTTGTGGCCCTCGGCGAAGGGGACGAGACCGGGCTCCGCGCGCTTCTCGCCGAGCCGGGCGCGCTCTTCGCCATGGGGCTTCATCCACCGAATCCCGCGGTGGCCGCGATTCTCGGAACGCACCATTTCCGAGCGACGGGAGAGTGGTTCCATCTCGTTTCTCGGTCCGAGATTCACGATCGGGTTCTCTTGGACGCGCCCCTTCCCGGGGTTGCCGACGATTCTTTCGGCGACGCCCACCTCGTAGGTACGTGGTACGGCTACGTCGAGCCGCAAGGATATCCTTTGAGCCTCATAATCGAAGGGCCGGCCTCCGCCCTCTCTGGAAGAGCGATCCTGAACGCGGAAGGAGTCCGGCCCCTGAGCGGCAAGTTCACCCGTCTGAGCTCGACGGTGGGGGCGGTTCTCGGAAGCGTCGAGTACGGCGAAGAAGGAGCCGATCAGATCCACTTCCACCTCGACGCCACGCAAAAGGGCAACCGTCTCGAGGGAACGTGGAAAGCGTTCGAGCTAGAAGAGCTCTCGGGGAAGTTCGTCGTTTGGCTTCAGCCGGAGACAACCGCGGCAGTTTCCGCGCCTTGATTTTCGGAGTGTAAGCCTAGCCCGCCGCCTGCTGCTTTCGGAAGACCTCCGGCTGGATACCGTACTTCTTCATCACGTCGTAGAAATCCTTCCGGTCCTTCCGGGCGAGCCGGGCCGCTTGAGAGATGTTCCCCTGGCAGATCCGGAGCACCTGGGAGATGTACTCCTTCTCGAACTCCCGCTTCGCTTCCTTGAAGGACTGGAACTTGTTCGATGACACCGGCACGTGGAAGAAGAGATCCTCGGCGGTGATCACGTTGTTGCGGGTGAGGACCATCGCCTGCTTGACCTTGTTCTTGAGCTCGCGGATGTTGCCCGGCCACTGGTAGGTCATCATCTTCTGGATGGCCGCCGGTGAGAATCCCTCGACGACCTTCTCCAGCTCCTTGTTGAAGTCGACGAGGAAATGATTGATGAGGAGCGGGATGTCCTCCTTCCGATCGCGGAGCGGCGGGAGGTGAATGGGAATGACGTTCAGGCGGTAGAAGAGGTCCTCTCGGAAACTCTTCTCCGAGATCGCCTGGATCAGGTCCTTGTTGGTGGCGGCGATGACCCGGACGTCGACCTTGATGCCGCGCGTCGATCCGATGCGCTTGAACTCGCCGTCCTGGAGAACCCGCAGGAACTTCACCTGGAGCGGCAGCGGCAGCTCTCCGATCTCATCGAGGAACAGCGTTCCGCCGTGGGCCTCTTCGAAGAGACCCTTCTGATCGGTGCGGGCGTCGGTATAGGCGCCCTTCACGTGTCCGAAAAGCTCGTTCTCGATGAGGTTCTCCGGAATCGCGCCGCAGTTCTCGACCACGAACGGCCGATCGGCGCGCTTGCCGGTGTAATGGATGCCCCGCGCCACCAGCTCCTTGCCGGTTCCGGACTCTCCGTAGATGATAACCGGCACGTCGTTCTGAGCGACGATCGAGATCTGGGTAAGGAGCTCCTCGATCTTGCCGCAGGTTCCGACGATGAAGTCGGACTTCCGGCGGCTCATGATTTTGTTCCGTACCTGACTCACCTCGTGCGCCGTGCGGTGGCGCTCGACGGCCTTCTTCACCTTCTGGACCAGCTCCTCGACGTCGAAGGGCTTGGTCATGTAGAAGGAGACGCCGTCCTGCATCAACCGGACCGCCTCGCTGACCTCGCCGTAGGCGGTCATGACGATGATCGGAATGTCGGGGTTGAACTGGGTGATGGAACGGGCGAGCTCGTCGCCCTTCACCTTCGGCATCCGCATATCGGTAATGACCAGGTTGAACGCGTGCTTGCGGATGAGGTTCAGCCCCTCATCGCCGTCGGACGCAGTGACCACGTGGTACCCCTCGCGCTCGAGGCGCGTGCGCAGCATCCGCTGCATGCTGACGTCATCGTCGACGATCAGCACCTGTGGCCCCGCAGGCTCCTGCATCAAGACAGCTCCATCAGTTGTTTCTTGGGTGTGGGGAAAATTATACATCACGAACCTCTCCAAGTGAAGTGGATGTCGGGCCCATCGAAAGGGCCGGTGCTGTATTCGAGGTCGAGCCTGAGAATGCAAGTCCATGATTTCTAGCGAGTTGCAAGATGCGGCCGACGCGGGCTCCGAGACTCGGTCGAATCTCGGGCGTTCGAGGCCGCGATATTGCCCATAGAAGAGAAAGAGTTGTCACATTCCAGCCGGTCCAGCCGAGCCTCGCGAAAGGCGTCCCGAAAACGGCATCTCGTCCCGGCGCGAGCAGGCGTTCGGCGCGGAAGCGTCGCACCTTCCGGGTGACCGATCGCGGGACCGAATCGGCGAGGGCGGACAGAAGCGAGGTGAGACGCGGGCTTTCGAAGACCGCGGCGGTCATGGCCAGGCCGCCGTAGACCCACGGCGCGAGGCGTCTTTCCCGCGCGCGCTCGACGAACGCTTCGAGGTCGAGATCCGCGCGCTCGGCGATCGCCCGCGCGTCCCAGGCGTTCACCCCCGGCTGGCGAAATCCATGCTGGAAGCTCGCGTGGAGGCAAAGGTGAAGGAGGTGATCCTCCCAGCTCAGCGTGCGCATGCGAATCCCGTCGCCCGCGTCGAGAGGACGGGATCGCGAAAGAATCTCGCCGGTCGTAAGCCCGAGAAAGTCCGCGGCGGACGTGAGCTCCCGATGAATCTCGACGAGAACTCCTGTCGCTTGCCGCCTATAGCCGCTCGCATGGTCCGAGACGTCCACCAGAACGTAACCGAGTCCCTCGAGCTCGCGAGACCAGCTCTCGAAGTGCCTGGGGCTTACGAGCACGTCGATGTCGCTCATCGGTCTCAAGCCCGGGTCCCGATAGAGAGTCGTCGCGAAGGCCGCCCCTTTGAGGAGGCAGAGGTCCATTCCCCGGTGAAGCGCGACCGCTCCGAGCTCGTCGATGTGGTGCAGGCGAACGATGGCTTTCGCGAGCTCCAGATTCCTGATGTTCTCGAGCCGCGTCCGGAATTCCTCCGGAGCCGCGGGGAGAGACTTCTGGGCGCGCGTTTCTTGAAGGCCTTGAAGGCCCTGATGGACCAGCGGGGCCAGGTGGTGCCGCATCGCCGCGTGGAGGAGGTGCGCCCAATTGATTGGCAAAGTCTCCTGATTTCGCGGGTCCGCCGCGGCGCCCGCGCCCGATCGCACGAGCTTTCTCAGAAGCGCGGTCTCGGCGGCTCCGAGGTCCGTCGCGAGCGGCCTCAAGAAGCGCGCTCCCCTCGCATGGCTCCAGGAACGAGAGCGCGGTATCCCGCGACCAGCCGCGGATAGAGAAGGTTGAGGGCGAGCCCGAGAGCCCGCATCCAGACGTTCGAGAGCGGTAGAGAAATCCTTCCTTCGAGCCGCACCGCGCGGGCGATCACGCTCTCCCGGGAGAACGGACCGTCCGCGGTTCGGCAAGCGTCGCCCTTCGTCCAGATCCGATCGGAGTCGAGGGCAATGACTCGGTGAGCGACGAGGGTATCGTTCGGAAGCCTGGCCAGCACGACGTCTCCGAGCGAAGGCTCGCCCCTCCGGGAGAAGCGAACAACCGTCCCCGATGGCACGAGCGGTTTCATGCTCCAGCCGCTGAGGCGAATCCGCACGTCGAGCCCCTCCCGAAGAAGACAAGCCAGGAGCTCGGCCGTGGGAACGGGCAAGCTACGACCCTCGGGTGAGATCATGCTGAGGGGAGGACTCTGCAACAGATGTGCCAAACGCGATCTTGAGGTTCATGTATAAAGGGCTTCATTACTATGCTTTAGCACCAACATGGGGCGTGCCCCAATGGGTGCGATCCTACTCGGTGGGTGGAAGGCACCATAGGTCCTCGCGACGTCCAGCACCCTTTGGCGGTCAGAGCTCCCCCAAGCACCCGTCGGGCGAGCGGCCGATCGAAATAGACGATGCATAAGGTGCTGTGGATGAGTAGTTTATAGGGAGCTTTCGGCGGGGCGGGGCTCGGACGCGGAAGGCCGCTGCAGTTGTAGGTATTTCCCCGGGCCCTACGGGCTGCGATCGACGAAGACGAAATAACGGCTTGCCGCGGGCGAGCCCTCGAAACCGCGGACGATGCTGGTTACCCTCCAGAAGTACGTTCCGGGCTCGATCCCCTGGATACGAACCGAGGCTTCCGGACCGGCGCGCCTCTCGGCGACGACATCGAAAAAACGATCGTCGCGGGCGATCTCGAACGAATAGACCTCGGCGCCCTCGACCGCTCCCCAACGAAACGTCTGATCGAAGGCGTCGCTCCGGAGCACTTCTTCCGGAAGGGGTGCGAGAAGCTCGGGTGCGGGCGGAAGGGGTGCGGGGGCAAGGGTGTCGGATCCGGTCACGGCGAGAGCGCCCTCCTGTCGCCCGACGGAAAGCCTGCGCTCACCCATCTCGAAATCGACCCGCCCATCGAGGACCTCGACGCGCGTCGCCTCCCCGGGCTCGACTTTCACTCGAAACTCGGTGCCGCGAATGATGGTGTTCGCGGACGGGGTCGTGACCTCGAAGCGGCCCCGGAGCTCGTGCTCCATCTGGGACCAGACGCTTCCTTCCTTGAGAAAGAGCTTCAGGCGCGATGTCGCGGGCTCCCCGCGCGTGCCGAGGGAAACCAGAGTCGCGCGGCTCTGGCTCTTGAGCAGCACGTAGTTTCCATCCTCGAAGAGGATCCGCGCGCCGGCTCCGCGCCATGTCCGGATCTCGTCGCCTTCCCGAAGCAGAAGATTGGAGACGAGAGGAATGAAACGAGCGTCGAACGACCGCTTCACCTCCGCTTCGCCGTAGAAGCTCGCGACCTTGGCGAGCGTCCCGGGCGAGTCCAGAAGCTCAGCAGGGATCTCGATCGGCTGCCCCGCGCGAAGGAGGTTGAACTTCGCGATTTCTTCCCAGGAGCCGCGGAGCTCCGGGTACCGCTCGAAAACCGCCTGGACCGTGCCGTCGCCTTCCGTAACCAGGACCACGTAAGGGGACGGGTCCTTGCGGGGACCTTCAGCGCCCAGGAAAGCCGCGGAGGCGACCCAAGCTAGAACTCCGAGCGCGAAAGCGAAGGAGGTCGTCCTCGAACTCTCAATGCGTCTCATTCGTGGTCCTCTCTGGCCTTTCGGTCTTTTGAAATCCGCAGGCTATCTATTGTTGGGAAATCCAGGTAGCAAATCCTCTGCCATGACAAATCGGTCGCTAGCGCCGTGGTTTCAAGCACTTGAGAACGCGCGCCGTGAGCGGGTGCAGGGTTTCCCCCTCGGGACACGGCGTTTTCACCACGGGAAGCGGAAAAGAAAGCCCCGGAAATGATTGAATTCAGAGCGATTCGTCCCTGTGCCTCTGGCACGCGCGTTGCAGCGACAAGAACAATCAGGGGAAGGGGTTTCTTCAATGAAAAGGCTGTCGAGGCGGATGCGGTTTGTCGGGGTCGTCGTGTTTTCTCTCTCGGTTCTCGGGGTCGCCCTCGGGTTCGGCATCGCGCAGAACACGGTGGTGACCCAGGCCGAATGGGCGGTCTATCTCGCGCAGGGTCTGGGTCTGGACTGGAACCTGCCGCCGAACGCGAAGAGCAACCACTACCTCGCGCGTCTGGAGTGGACGAAGAGCGTAGAGTTCCAGGCGGCGCAAATGCTCGAAGGCTCGACGGCGAGCCCCTCCGGCGACGGGTCCGTTCAATCGAACCTCAAGAGCCCCGCGGAAGCCTTGTACGAAGTCGCCATGCTCAGGGCGGGCGACTACGGGTTTCGGGTGAAGCTCGCGGGTGGAGGAGCTCTCCTCAAGGTCGCCGATCAGACGTACGAGCTCTATCAGCCCGGATCCGATTCGCGCTGGGTGGACCTGAATCGAGTCCGATTGAGCCCGGGAAGCCATAGGCTGAATCTCATGCTGCCCCAGGGAACTCGCGCCGACGCGATTGGAGTGACCCCTCCATGCATGCTCCCCGTCGAGCCCGCGAAAGGCTGGCAGCCTCTCGAGCCCCTGCGATTCGAGGAAATGGCGGTGACTCTCGCGAAGGCTCTCGACCTCGAGCAGAACCTTCCCGAGATCGGAGACCCCATCACCGTGCGCGGCGAGGATTTCGTCCGCACGCTCACGTTCCCCTATGAAGAAGAGGTGACGGAGACCTTCGAGAACGAGCCCTTCTGGCTCTCGACCGGCGGAGCGATCGTCACCGCCGTCGCTCGTTTCCACGTCCCGGAGGCCGGAGTCTACTCCATCGAAACCCGCTATCTCAGCGAGCGCCCCGTCCGTTGGAACATGGACAGCTGCCTCAGGGTCATCACCTGCCCGGTCACTCCCGCGCAGGCCGGCCGCAGGCGAAGTCTCGCGCTCGAGCTCAAGCCGGGCGAGCACGAGATAGAGGTGACGCTCGGCCCGGGCTCCAAGCTGGATCGGATCGAAGTGCAGCGTCGCGACGGATCGAGCGAAGCCTACATCGGCGTCGTCGAGGACGAGGGCTTCAAGATGAGCGAGGCGAAGAAGAACGTTCTCAGACGGGACGCTCTGTCGGCGGCTCGCCGGCTTCGCGATCGGTTCCTGAAGCTCGCAGCGCTCCGCTGCGACGACTCTCTCGTCGCCTTGGAGGCGATGGCCACCGCCCGATCGATTCAAGCTTCCTCAGCCCCCGACCCCTCGGGTCTCGGAAACGCACCCGGCGCCGAGGTCGGAACCTCGCAGGTGAGCTTCAACGACCCCGTCTTTCCTCCGACGGACGGAAAACCGCCCGTGGTCGCGAGCCCCGTACAGCCGCAGTAAAGTCGAGGACCCGCTCCGAACTTCTGATATCTTGGGTCGGAGTGACGTCAGTTTTCCCGTCGAGACTACGCCTTCCTTCGCTCGCCCTCATTTCGTTTCTCGGCTTCTCGGTTCTCCCGGCGCGGGCGGTCGTGCCGCTCCAGGTCCCGCCGACCGAAGAGGTCTTTCGGAGCTTCTCGGATCGCGTCGTCAAAATCGAGGTCCAGGAAACGGGCTCGGCGGCGAAGGCTTCCATCGGCTCCGGTTTCTTCGTGAGCCCTGCCGGACATCTCGTCACCAACTACCACGTCGTCGCCGAGGTGGTCCAGCATCCCGACCGATACCGTGCGGGCCTTTCCATCGGGGATGAGGAGGATACGAACCCCGTCGAGATCTTGAACGTCGACGTCGCGCACGATCTCGCGATCGTGAAATCCGAGATGTCGCCCGAGCGCTACTTTTCTTTGCAGGAGTTCGAGGCGCCGCAGGGAGTCCGTCTCTATTCTCTTGGCCACCCCCTCGATCTGGGCCTGAACATCGTCGAAGGCACGTACAACGGCTTCCTGAAGCACGCGCTCGACCAGCGCATTCACTTCACCGGCTCGCTGAACCCGGGGATGAGCGGAGGACCCTCGATCACACCCGAGGGACGGGTCATGGGCATCAACGTGGCCACCGCGGGCGAGCAAGTCAGCTTTCTCGTCCCGGTGAAGTGGGCGGCGCTGCTCCTTCAGGAGACTCTCTCGCCGGGTTTTCAGCCGCCCCCGCTGGCCGAGTTGGTGCGCCGCCAGATTCTCGACTACCAGCAGCGTTTCGTCTCCGAGCTTCTCGCGGTCTCTCCCTCGCGGGTGAAACTGGGCGGCTTCGATCTTCCCACCCGGCCTGGCCCGTACTTCAACTGCTGGGCCGACGCCAATCGCGAGGAGGGCCTCGGTTACGAAACCGTGGACCATCAGTGCGCGACCGATGACTATATCTTCGTCTCCGACGAGCTCGTCTCCGGTCAGCTCTGGTTCTACCACCGCCTCCTCGAGACCGAGGATCTGAACCGTTTCCAGTTCGCCGAGCTCTACAGCAACGACTTCCAGACGACTTACCACGGCATGGGAGGGAGCGAGAGCGAGGTCACCCCGTTTCGCTGCCACACCGGGGCGGTGCGGGAGCAAGGCATCACGTTCAAGACCGTCTTCTGCTTGAGACGCTATCGCCGTCTCGAAGGGCTCTACGACATGGTCTTCAAGGGCGCGGTCGTAGGAAGTCCGCACGCCGGACTCGAGACCGCGCTCCTCGCGTCCGGCGTGAGCTTCGAGAACGCGGAAGCCCTGGTCCGCTGGTACATGAAAGGGTTCTCGTGGAGCGATTGATCGTGGTCGAGGTCCTCGACCGGCGCGGCCGGGTACGGGACCGGGTGCGCCTCTCGCGGCTGCCGGCGTTCGTAGGAAGGGCCTACACCAACGACGTGGTCCTCGAAGATCGCTTCGTCTCACCGCAGCACTGCGCCATCCGGGAGACGGAGTCGGGCGAGATGGTGGTCGAGGATCTCGGTAGTCTCAATGGTGTGAAGGTCCTCACTCTTCCCCCGTCCGGCTCTCTCACCGTTCGGTCCGGGGATCGATTTCGCGTCGGCGAGACGATTCTCCGGCTCGTGGACGGCGCGCACCCCGTCGCCCCCGCCGAGCCGCTTCCGGCGGACGAGGGAGGCATCCTCCATGGCCTCCGCGACTTCCGCCTCGCCCTCGCGATCGTGGCCGCGAGCCTTGCGGTCTTCGCCCTCGACGAGTACCTCGCCGCGTACTACGACACCGGCTTCATGCCCATCGCGAGCCCCGCGGTCCTCGGGTTCGGCGCCCTCGGGCTCTGGTCGGGGATCTGGGCGTTCGCCAATCGCTTGCTGACTCACCGGTTCGACTACCTGAGACACCTCTCCTGCGCCTGTCTCGCCGCCGTCGCCTACGTTTTCGCCGAGTCCCTCTCGGAATACGCGGAGTTCATTTTCTCGTCGGGGCGTCTCGGCTCGGCGGTAGGTTTCATCGGCGGCGCCGCAACGACGTATTTTCTCTTCTCGGCCCACCTGGCGGTGATTCCCGCGTCGACCCGGAAACACCGGCGGGTCTGGGCGCTCGGTGGGACGTCGCTGCTCCTCGGTCTCGCGAGCCTTCTGAGCTACACCGGGCCCGAGGATCTCGCCGCCGAGCTCCCGGTGAGGGTGCCGATCAAAGCGCTCGGGTCCTCGCTGATCCTGCCGGAGACGACGTCCGAGTTTCTGGAGGGAGCACGTTACCTCCGTGAGCAGGCCGACGAAGATGCAGAAGAGGAAGATCCGTAAATCGGGGAGTGTAAGGAGAATTGGAGGAACTTGGATTACCCGGTTCCAGTGCCTCGCTGTGAGGACGGTGATGCAGACGGACGCCGCATCCGGGTGACCTTTCCCTCGGGCTCGCGGCGGTCCTGATAGTAGCTGTAGTAGTAGTGATAGGAATCCGACTTGGGGTCGATCCCGTTGAGCACCACTCCCACGACCCGCGCGTCGGTCCTTCGGAGTGCTGTGATCGATCGGCGGGCGAGCTTCCGATCCACCTGGTTGTACCTCACCACCATGAGGACCATGTCCGCGAGCTTCGCCAGGAGCAGCGGGTCGGTGACGGAGACGATCGGGGGGGCGTCGAGAATGATCCAGGTGAACCGCTCGCGGCATTCGTCCAGGAACCTTTTGACCGAGGTGCTTCCAATGAGCGCGGGCGGGTTCGGGGGAAGCTTTCCCGAGGTGACCGCCGACAGATTCGGCTCTTTGGTCGACTGCATGACCAGGTCGAGCTTCATCTCTTTCGAGCAGTAGTCTGAGAGGCCCGGCTCGCGATAGAGCCGCAGGTGGTTGTGGACGCTCGAGCGGCGCAGATCGAAATCCACCACCAGAGTGGGCTCGCCGGACTCCGCCAGCGCTTTCGCCAGATTGATCGCGGTCGTGGACTTGCCTTCCTGGGGAATCGAGCTCGTGAGGAGGATGACGTTGCCGTGGTCCCGCTCGCGGTTGAAGTGGAGGCTGGCCCGTAGGGTGCGATAGGCCTCGGTGACCACCCCATCGCCGGCGGCGTCGTGCTTGGGAATGATGGCGAGGCAGTCCGCCTTGAGGTATTTCTCGATGTCCTCCTGCTCCTTGAGGGTATTGTCGAGGTAGTCGCGGAGGAGCACGAAGGCGCAACCGCCGACGAGGCCAAGAACCAGGGCTACGACGAGGTTCTTCACCGGCTGCGGCTTCACCGGTGTTACGGGAACGCTCGCCCTCTCGACGATGGAGACGTTGTTCTCCCGAAGGCTCGAGGCGACGTCCGTCTCTTTTATCTTCTGGAGGATCGCTTCGTAGAGACTCTTGTCGGAGACCGCGTCGCGTTGCAGCATCTCGAGCTGGACCGTCTTTCGGCTCTCCTCGACCGTCTCTTGGCGCTCGGTGTCGATCGTGGCCAGGAGCTCCCGCTCCCGCCGCCGGAGCTGCTGGTAGTCGGCGAGCATGCCGTCGACGATCTTCTCCGACTGGGCGTCGATCGCATCCTGGATCTGCTCGATCTGGGTCAAGACCTGCCTTACCTTGGGGTGGCCTTCCTTGTAGCGGTTCTTGAGCTGGACGAGCTCCACGTCCAGGTCCGCCTTGCTCATATTTAGACGCTGCACGAGAGGATCCGAGGCGATTTGAGGGAGTGAATCGAGAGAGTCGCCCGCCTTTCGCACCTTTTCCACCTGGACGAGAGTGCTCTCGAGCTCGATCCGCTTCGTCTTGGCGCCGGTCGCTTCGTCGTTCAGCTTCCCCAGAGTCTCGGCGCCGATGCTCGCGCCTTCCTTGGGAACGAACAGCCCCTGCTCCTTGGTGTACTCGTAGAGAACTTGCTCCGAGCTCTCCACGTCGCCTTCGGCGGCGGTGAGCCTCTCCTGGAGCCAGGAGTAGACGTTGCGCGTGGTCTCGATCTTCGACTCGATATTCTGCTCCAGATAGGCCTCGGCAAGGGTATTTGCCCAGCGGGCCGCTTCCTGGGGGTCCTCGTGGTTCACCGCGACGGAGGCGAGCCGCGTGTCGGGCACCGGCACGACTTCGACCCGGGCGACGAAGAGGAGCGCCGGCTCGCTAGACCCCTTGAACGGCGACGCCTCCAGGAGCCCGAGCTTTTCGATCGACTTCTTGGCGAGAGCCTTGCTGGTGATGATCCGGTATTGCGTATTGTAGTAGTTCTGATAGTCGAACCAATTGAACGCGGTCGCGGGATAAGGATTGGACAGGGCCGAGATGTTCTGGCCCGGAGGATCGATCTGCACCAGAGCCTGCGCCCGATAAATGGGCGTCTGGAGGTAGGTCGCGAGAAAGCCGAGCCCGACGCCGAGAAGTGCCAGGACGACGATCCAGCCCTTGCCTCCCCACAGGAGCTTGAGGCCGTACTTGAGGTCGAAGTCTCCCGAGATTCCGGATATGAGCTCGTGGCGGTCTTGAGCCGGGGGGGCCGCGTTCATGTGCCCTAGAAAACCCTTTTTCCGACTTTGATCATGTCCTCGGCCTCGAGCGGCACGTCGGGTTTTTTGCCGCCTTCGATGTCGCCCAGATCCACCTTGATGCGCTCGGTGTCGCTCTGGCTCCCCTTGCGGAGGATCTCGACCTTGCCTTTGCTCCCGAACTTCGTGAGCCCGCCGGCGACGGACACCGCCTTGAGAACGGTCAGGCCGGGGGTGATCGGATAGGACCCGGGGTTCTTCACTTCCCCGGAAACGTAGAAGAACTGCGTCGAAGTGGCGGTGACGATGTCGCCGTTTCCCAGCTGAAGCGACAGCGCCGCTTTCTGCTGGGCGGGCGGCTGATCGGGAGAGACGGAGATCCGCACGGGCTCGTTTCCGCCGTTGTCGCCTCCGGCCGGAATCTCGGACCCGTCCAGCCGGGTGATGACGACCACGCCGCTGGCCTGGCCGGTGAAGCCGCCCGCCTCGGTCAGAAGCTCGAGGAGGGTCTTCGACCCCTGTAGATAGTACTTTCCGGGGCGCACGATCTCGCCCACGAGGGTGATCCACTGGGAACGGTGCTCCTTGACCCTCACCGTAACCTGAGGATCGACAAGGTAGTCCTTCGCGAGGAGGCGGGTCAGCGTCTCTCGCACCTCTCTCACCGTGAGTCCGTTTACCCCGAGGTCGCCCAGCAGCGGAAACGAGATCTCGCCCCCGTGCTGGACGGTCACGAGCCCGGACAGGTCGGGGTCGTCGTAGACCTCGACCTCGAGGACGTCTCCGGGCCCCACACGATAGTCCGCATCCACCGAGACGTTGCCGCCGTTTTCTTGCGCCTGGACTCCGGGTGGACCCGAAAGTCCGAGCCCCAAAGCGACGGCCAGCGCGAGTCTGGTCATTCTCATGGACGTCTAACCCCTCTCAGCGATTCAGGAAACCGAAACCCAGCATCAGCTGTATGGCGTTCGACCGGTAAGAGAAGAGCTCGATATTGGAGTTTCTTTGATCGTGGCGGTAATCCATGCTCACGAAGGTGAGCGGCGTGAAGAAATAGGCGAGGCCCGCCCCGGCGCTGAAGATGTCGTCGCTGCGGAAGACGTCGTCGGCGTTGGCAACGGGATAGTCGTTGAGGAATAGAGCGCCGGTGACAGACAGCCGGAAGTTTCGGGCGAAAGGAGTGATGAACTGGACTCGGCCGTAGTTCGAGACGTAGTGCCCGTTCTCGCCGAACGCGGAGGGGCTGGTCCTCCGTCCCGCGAGGGCGGTGAGCGCGGCCATCTCCCCGAAGTCCCGCGTCAAGGACAAGTCGGCGACGAATCCGCTGAAGTCCTGGGGAACGGCTGCGAGCTCGAAGCGCTGGGTGGCGTAGCCGGCGCGAATCTGGCCCCGGAGCATGGGCGTGATCTCACCTCGGAGGCCCGCGAGGAACATGTCGCCCACCGAGCTCGCCTGGGGACGCTCCAGAGGTTCGGGGGTGACGGTATGGATGTACTCTCCCAAGAGGCTCGTCAGCGGTGAGAGATCGTAAAGAAACGTCCCTCCGAAAGCCTGGGTGCGGTAGTCGAAGAACTCCGTCGAGGTGTCTGGAAACTCCACGAGGTTGTAGTTGGCGGAGATCTCGGCGCCGAACCTCTCCGAGAAGTCGAGCGCCAGAACGGCATCGGTGTAGTTGCGATAGAAAGGATCGGTGGAGGCAACGACCTCTCCGCCTGGATCGAACTCCTGGGACTCGAAGCTTCCGTGCACGAAGTGGTTTCCCAACCGGGCCCTGGTGTTGGGCGTGAGCTCGAGCTCCGAGCGCAAATCCACCAGGTGCGTGAGCTTGTCCTCGAGAGCGAAGTCCTGGAAGTCCCGATAGCGCCCCTCGTAGGCGAGCTTCAAGTCGTGCACCGTTTCGAGAAGACTCGCCGTCACCCGGCCTCGCACCATATAGGCGTGGTCGACGAAGGGCGCTTCACTCGTCTGAAGGATGTTGTCCCCGCGGATCCAGCTCGCGTCGATCGAAGGCTGCACCGCGAACCGGCCCAGCCGTATTCCGATGGGAGCCTCGTCCGAGTAGAGCGGCTCCTCGGCGGCGACGTTGAAGAGCGTTTGCTGTTTGCGTGCCGGGGCGGGGAACAGGCTGAAGAACAGGTCGTTGCCTTCCGCTTCTTCCGGAGCTTCGATCGAAGCCACTGGGCCCTTGGGCTCGCTCGGGGCGGCGTGGCTTTCCTCCAGAGGGGCGGACGGTGCCGAAGCCGAGTCTTCGGAGGTCGCGGGCTCGGCTTCGACTGGAACGGGCTTTGTATCCGCGACTTGCATTCCCGGCGGGAGTTCCCGGTGAATGCGGATGAACAGATGGGACGGGTTCTCGAGGCCTACGACGGAGCTTGCTTCGACGTCGAGCTCGATCTCGATCCGGGAGTAGATCTTCTTGCCCAGCTGCATGGGCCAGACCTGGAAGCGCCGGCTGAAGGGAGTCGCCACGTCGAACTTCGCCGCCGAGGGGGAGATGGCGGGGACGTCCAGTGTCAGGTGGTAGCTTCCCTCTCCCGATTTCCGATCGCTCAGGAACTGGGAGATGTCTCCGCTCGCGACGACGTGCACCACGTATTGGTCGCCCTCGCGCACGGCGTACATATCGAGCAGACGAGCCGACGGCAACCTGGGCGCCGCCGGCAGGATCGCGGCGAGCGCGAGCGCCGAAAGGAAGAAAGTCGAGGTAACGGTCTTCATATACCCTCCGCCGGGTTTTCGGATTTCGTTCTTGGCAGGCCGCGATTGACGGGACCGCGGACGCCCATTCCACGAAGGACGAGCGCAGCGAGAGCGGTGGTGTAGGCGATCGTCCAGAGGCTTCTGGCGACCGAGGCGTTCGCGAGTTGGAGCGCGCCCATGCCGAGAGCGAGTGTGAGAAGAAGGAGGAACTTCACCGCCTGGGGCTCGGGAATGCCCGCGGCCACGAGCCGATGCGACAGATGGCAGCGGTCGCCGCGATAAATCGGCCGGCCCTCGGATATCCGGATCGCGATCACCGAGAAGGTGTCGATCAGGGGCACCGCGAGGACCAGAGCCGGCATGAGCACCGGAAAGAGCGACGACGAGGCGGAGCTCACATAGTGCTCGAGGATCGTGAGCGACGAGAGCATGAACCCGATGAAGAGAGCGCCCGAGTCCCCCATGAAGATCCGGGCCGGGTGGATGTTTTGCCGCATGAAGCCGCCGAGAGCCCCCACGAAAGCGGCGAGGATGAGGCAGAGAAAGATCTCCTCGAGGGCGAGGGCGTTGAGGAAGAAGATGAAAGCGGAGCTTATCGCTACCCCGACCGCGAGGCCGTCCATGTTGTCGAGGAGGTTGAACGCGTTCGAAATGCCGAGGATCCAGAGGAAGCTCACCGCTGCGTTGAGGAGCGGGACACCGGTGAAATCCACCTGGATTCCGGAGCCGACGGCGATGAGCGCCGCGGCGCTCTGGCCGAAGAGCTTGAGGCCGATGGGGAACTTCTCGCCCAGGACGTCGTCGAGGAGGCCCACGATAAAAATCACCAGGGCGCCGGCGAGAAGGCCCAGAAGTTGCGGCCTCACCCGGTACGCCTCGACGAGAGCCCCCGCGATTTCCGGTACGAGCGCGCGCACCTGGGGCATTGCGGTGAGCGCCGGCGCGAGGGCGACTCCCACGAGCACCGTAGAAGCGAACGAAACGAAGAACGCGATCCCCCCGAGCCGGGGAATCGGTGACTGATGCTGCTTCCGGCCGCCGGGATGGTCGAGCCAGCCGCGGGCGCGGCAGAACCGCGTGACCAGAGGCAGGAGGAGGGTCGTCCCTGCGAAGGGCAGGGCCACCACGAGAGCGTAGAGCGCGGCAGTCCCCATCGTCAGCGGTTCCCTGTGATGGGTTGCCGGTTTCGAGGGGAAACGCCGACAGCTTCAAGACACTTCCCCACACCCGTCCGATAGGCACGATCCCCGAGGAGGCGCATGACCTCAACTTGTGATGGAAAAAGGGCTTCGGCTCTTTCACCCTGCTTCGCCGCTGGATCCTCGAAGGACTTCTGGCAATCGACACGAGCGCCGTAGTCTTTCCCACCCACGGGGACCTTCCGGCCCGCGTCGCCTACGAGCGCGGTGAAATCGAAGGGGAGTCTAGCCAAGTCCATCCGTATGGTGACTTTCCCTAGTGTAGACAAGGGTTTAGCGAGGTTGTCGGCGGCGCCGACAAGCTCGATCAACGTCGGGGATTGGCCGTGCATGGGTTTCTTCGAGACGTTACTGTCCTGTACACCGAGGTCCCTAAGCAGAAACCGTTCCAGGGGCGTAAATCGTTCTAGGGATTGGGGCTCTTTGGATTGTCGACCCAGATGTCCTCGAGGACGAGGCTGTCGGCACTGCTGCGAAGGAAGGTCGCCACCGCCTCTTCCGGGGTGCAGACGATGGGCTCCTGGATGTTGAAGGACGTGTTCAGGACTACGGGAACTCCGGTCGCGTTCTCGAACTCGTGGATGAGCTCCCAGTAGAGCGGCTCCTCGGTCCGCGATACCGTCTGGGGCCGAGCCGTTCCGTCGACGTGCACTACGGCCGGAATCTCCCCGCGCCTTTCGGGGATGACGGGCAGAACGAGGAGCATGTAGGGGGAAGAGAGAGACGATCCGAAGTACCTTGGGGCCGCTTCCTCCAGCATCGAGGGCGCGAAGGGACGAAACGGCTCGCGGAGCTTGATGCGGTCGTTCAGGATCTCCTTCATCTTCGGGTTCCGCGGGTCGGCGAGAAAGCTCCGGTGGCCGAGAGCTCTTGGGCCCCATTCCATCCGTCCCTGGAACCAGGCGAGGATCTTTCCGGACGCGAGAGCGTTCGCCGCCCGTGAGGGAAGCCTCTTTTTGTCGCTCTCCTCGAACTCGAGGCCGGCCGCTCGCGCGGCGCTCCGGCACCGCTCCGGGCTGAAGCTCGGGCCGAGGTAGGCGTTCGACATGTGATAGCGCCGGGGCTCGTTGAAACGATGGTGCTGCACGTAGAGCGCCGAGCCGAGAGCGCCTCCGGCGTCGTTCGCCGCCGGCTGGATGAAGACCTCCTCGAACGGGCTCTCCCGCAGGATTCGGCCGTTCATCACCGAGTTGAGAGCGACCCCGCCCGCGAGACAGAGCCGTTTCTCGCCCGTCACCCGCGCGAGCTCCCGCACGAGATGGAGCACGGTCTCCTCGAGCGCCCGTTGAACGCTCGCGGCGACGTCGTAGTGGCGCTCCTCGATCTCCTCGTCCGGACGCCGCGGCGGCCCGAATACTTCCTGGATCTTTTCGGTATAGATGTGATGCTTCGCCAGGTGATGGTCGAGGTAGGTGATGTCGAGCTTGAAGCCCGCGCCGCCGTTCGTCCGAAGCACGTTCTCCCGGAGGAAATCGCAGAACCGGGGCTCGCCATAGGCGGCCATCCCCATCACCTTGTACTCATCCCCTTCGAACATGTCGAACCCGAGGAAGTTCGTCGCCGCGGAGTAGAACTGCCCGAGGGAGTGAGGGAGCTTGATCCGTTCGAGAACGCGGATGCGGTTGCCCTCTCCCAGGCTCAACATCGTGGTGGTGCTCTCTCCCGCGCCGTCGAGGGTGAGGATCGCGGCCCGCTCGAAGGGAGACGCGTAGTAGGCGCTCGCGGCGTGGCCCAGGTGATGCTCCACGTAGTGCAGCGCCCCCGAGTTCTTTCCGAAAGCCTCGGTGAGGATCGAGCGAAGCTGGAACATGCGGCGGTAATGGCCGCCGAGCTGCTGCGCCCCCCGCTTGGCTCGGGCCTGAAAGAGCCGCGGGCTCTTCAGGAGAATCGGAATGGTGTGCCCGATCCGATGCCCCAGCATCCAGGGCCGCCAGTAGTGGGCGAAATGATCGACGTCGGCGAGCGTGATTCCGGCACTCGCGAGGCAGGACGAGACCGCCTCGAACGGAAAGCCGACGTGGTGCTTCTTCCGGGAGAAGCGCTCTTCCTCGACGGCATGGACCAGCTCGCCGTTCCAGAACAAAGCAGCGGCGGCTTCCCCCATGGTAGTGAGACCGAGCACGTACATGGTGTGGGTGTCCTTCTGATCAGCCCCGGGACAAGCCCCGAAGCCATATCGAGAGCGTGACCAGGCAGAAGAGCTTCTGTCCGTGGTCGCGTGTGCCTTCCAGGTGCTCGCGCACGAGCCGCTCCACGGGGTCGCGGCGAAGGTGGTCGAACAGGGGAGAGTCCTGGGAGACGAGGTGATCTTCGACGAGCGGCCTCATCTGGGTCCGGAACCAGCGACCGAGCGGCACCCCGAAGCCCATCTTTTTCCGGCTCAAGATCGACGGCGGGACCAGGTGGCGAAAGGTCTCGCGGAGCACCCGCTTGGTAGTGAGCCCGCGGAGCTTGAGTGAATCGGGAAGCGATCCCGCGAACTCGGTGAGCGCGGTGTCGAGGAGCGGCGAGCGCGCCTCGAGCCCGTGAGCCATGGTCATCCTATCCATCTTTACCAGCAGGTCCTCGGGAAGGTACGTGCGATAGTTCAAATAGAGGAGCCGTGCGAGGGGACTCTTGCCTTCGACCTCACCCAGGACCTCTTCGAAGTGCGCTCCGGGGTTCGCGGTCGAAGGGTGTCGCAAGAGCTCCTGGACTTCCTCGGGACGGAAGAAACTGCACCAGGCCTGGATGCGTTCTCTCAAAGGATGCGCCGAAGTCAGAAGGAACTGTCGCACCCGGCGGAGAGTTCCCGCGTGGGAGCGAGGACCGGGAAGAAGACGTCCTCCGAAAGCGGCCATTCGCCGGAGTGGCTCCGGGATGCGCTCGCTGATTGCGGCGGCGGCGAGCCGGGAATAGCCGCAAAAGAGCTCGTCTCCACCGTCGCCGTTGAGAACGACGGTGACCTCCGCGCGCGCCAGGCGAGAGACGATGTAGGTGGGAATGGCGGACGAATCGCCGAAGGGGCCATCGTGATGCCGGACCAGAGTCTCCATCAGCTCCGGCTCGGGAGCCTGGACCCGAAAGCTCGTGTGATCGCACTCGAACTGCCGCGCCGCTTCTTCGGCGAAACCGAGCTCGTCATACGCGGGCTCGTCCTCGAAACCGATGCTGAAAGTTTTCACCGGCCGGGACGTCAGCTCGCTCATGAGCCCGACCACGACCGTCGAGTCTAGCCCCCCGCTCAGGAAAGCCCCCAAGGGGACGTCGGAGACGAGCCGCTTCCGAACGGCGTCCCGGACGAGAGGCGAAAGCCGCTCTGCCGCCTCGGGGAGGCGCCGGATGCCGTTAGCTTCCGAGGGCGGTGTCCAGTACCGCTGCGCCGCACTTCGGCCCCCCGAGGTGTTGATGACCATCCATGAAGCGGGAGCGAGAGCGGTCACGTTCTTGTAGGGGGTGAGCGGCTGAGGGAAGTATCCGTAGGTCAGATAGAACGGAAGCGCCTCGAAGTTCGGCTCGAGAGAGACGGCCGGATGCCGCAGGATGGCTTTGATCTCGGAAGAGAAAAGGAAGCGGCGACCGTCGTCATAAAAATAGAGGGGCTTCTTCCCGCTCCGGTCACGGGCGAGGAACAATCGCTTGCGGCGCTTGTCCCAGATCGCGAACGCGAACATGCCGTCGAGGCGGCGAACGGCGCCTTCGCCTTCACGGGCGTAGAGCTCCAGAACCACCTCGGTGTCGCTCCAGGTGCGGAACGTCGCGCCTTCGGCGACGAGATCGCGCCGGAGCTCGCGGAAGTTGTAGATCTCGCCGTTGAACACGATGGCGAGATCCCGGCGCTGGTTCCACAGCGGCTGATCCGCTCTCGTCGACAGGTCGATGACGCGAAGTCTTCGGTGTCCCAGCCCTATTTCTCCCGAAACCTCGATTCCTTCGCCGTCGGGGCCTCGATGGGAAAGGGCGTTGGTCATCGACTGGAGGGTCTCGCGGTCGGTCGCCGAGCCGCCGAAGTCGAGCGCGCCCACGATGCCGCACATCGCGCTTATCCCACCTCGGCGGCGATCTCCGCCTCTTCCTCGTGCCTGGGGCTCGAGGCGAGCGACTCGTATATGGCCCGGTAGCGCCGCGCGCCATCGGTGAGCGAGAAGTTCTCCGCCGCGGCGGCGCGACATTGGCGGCGCACCTGTTCGGGCACGCCGTCCCCTTCGAGGAGTGGCAGCGCCTTCTTGGCGAAGGCCGACAGATCGCGATCGGTGAGCCCCGGAAGCACGAGCCCGCAGCGGTCGGAGAGGATCCGATCGACGTCGCCCACACCGGTATTGGTGACCACGGGAACCCCGGCGGCGAGGAACTCTCCGAGCTTGGCGAAGCTCGAGGCCTTGGCGGCGTAGCTCGGGCGGAGAAAGAAGACCCCGAGGCGGAAGAGCGAGAGCCAGCGAGGAACGTCCTCCGGTTCGGCGCGAAGGATGAGAAGGTCCCCTTGGTCGAACCCGGCGTCGCCCGCGACTCTCCGGACGGCATCGGGACTCTCGTCCGTGAGGTAGACGAACCGCACGTCGGGCCGGTGGGCCTTCACGTGGAAAGCGAAGCGGAACATCTCGAGCGCGAGGTAGCGACGATTGAACGCGCCGATGTTGCCGATGACCACGGAGGATTCGAGACCGTGGCTTCGCGCGAGCTCTTGGTCGCGTGGAAACGGGCGGTAGCGGTCGAGGTCGACCGAGCAGGGGACGACGCTGATTGGAGCCTCGCGGATGTCGGCGGAGAGAAGTCGTTCTTTCGCCTCCTGCTCGCGAAGTATGGCCTTGGCGCTCTCGGTCAGCACCACGACGTGATCGGCGGCGGCGAGGAGGCGTTTCTCCAGGAGCTTCGCCGCGCTGTAACAAAGGCCCTGCGGTTGGAAGCGACCTAACTCCACACGCTCCTCCGGCCAGAACCCGCGCATGTCGAAGACCAATCGGGCTCGGGTGAGCGTCTTGACGGCTAGCCCCATGAGACCGGCGACGTAGCTCCTGGCGTGCACGATGCTGGTTTGCTGTACGTGCGCGACGGAAAGCGACGCCCGTATCCCGCGCAGCACGTCCCACGCCACTCCGGCAACAGGGAGCGTGCGATGCCGGACGAGCGGAGCCCACGACACTCCGCACCGGCTGAGCTCCGCCTGGAGCAGGCTCCTCTTCCGTTCGTCTCTGAGATCCTCGCGCCTCTCGAACGAGACGACGCTGATGTCGAGATCCCCTCGCGGCGACTCCAAGAGGTAGCTCACCACCTGCGAGCGGCCGAGCGGTTCGAGGAGTCCGTCGTAAGTCACGTAGAGCACATGGATTCGCTCCGGACGGACACCGCGCATTGGATTCTGCGATAGCAACCGTCGTGCCAAGCGGCCCGGCCAGTCGCGACAAGGATTTGCGGCGACTGTCGACGCCCTCCGTTGGGAGGGGCGACTCTACCGATGGGAAACACCCACGGGGATGTGTCGAAAACAACCCGCGCTCGCCGGTCGCGTTCCGTCGCCCGGCGATACAAAAACCTGCGGCTGGCGCGCGAGGCTCGAAGAGCAAGCGCTGGCACGATCATTGCTGCTATGACCATGTTGCGCCTCTGAACATGAGCCCGGCACCTCGCTCTCGCTTTCCCGACCGATTCCTATGCACCTGATCGTCGCCATCGCCGTCGCGATGATCCTGAACCTTCTGATCCTTCTCTTCCTTCAGAAGCGCTACGACCCGGAGCTGTATCGTTTCGTCGCCTTGGCTTACACCGGAACGGTGCTACTTCGTTACACCCTTGCGATGTACATGTGGATGAACCACTCGGAGGGTCATTTCAGCCTCACTCTCTGGGGCGACTCGGAGACGTACGACTTCTTCGGGGCGGCGGTAGCCGACAGCTGGTCCCACGGAACGTCCATAAACTCCTGGACCGCGACGGTCGAGGGCAAGGTGAATCGAGGGTTTATCTACTTCGTCGCCGGCGTCTACTACCTCTTCGGAAGGAACGTCATCCTCGTTCAATTCCTGAACGGCATCATCGGAGCTCTGACGCCCATCGTGATCCTGGAGCTGGGACTATTGCTCTATAACCGACGCGTCGCGACGACCGCGATGCTGCTGACCGCCTTCTTCCCGCAGATGATTTTCTGGTCCGCAGCTCTCTACAAGGATCCGATGGTGATGCTCGCCATCGCCCTCAACATTCTCGCGGTGTTTCGTCTCAGGCTTCGGATGAGCGCCTACTGGGTGACCGTTTATCT
Organism: uncultured Acidobacteriota bacterium; assembly: GCA_964553925.1. Taxonomy (GTDB): domain Bacteria; phylum Acidobacteriota; class Vicinamibacteria; order Marinacidobacterales; family SMYC01; genus DAISKN01. Next base: position 41,242 of record CAZKNR010000019.1, on the reverse strand, counting down.
TGCGACCGCCGCGGCGCTGGTTTTTCTCCGGTTCTACATCTTCTACGCCATCGCCGCCGCCACCCTGGCGGGAACGCTGATGCCCCATCGCCGCGGAATGGTGCTCGGTTTCGCAACCCAGATCGCGCTCCTGGCCGGCTTGATTACTCTTTTCTTGTACACCCCCGTGGGTCAGGAAATCCTCATGAACAGCCAATTCCTGGACCTGCAGCTCCTCAACACCTCGCGCGTGGACCTGGCGCGCGCGGGAAGCGGTTTCGCCACCACCGCCGATGTGTCCACCGTCGGCGGCATCCTCACCGTGCTTCCGGTTGGCGTGGCCCACATCCTCTTTGCCCCTTTCCCCTGGACCATCGCGAACATGCGCCAGGCTATGGCTCTCCCTGACGTGTTGATGTGGTACGCGCTGGTCCCGGCTCTCCTCCGCGGGATCTTCTACGCTTATCGCAGACTCCGCGAGACCATGCCCATTCTGGTCTTCACCACGGCTTTGACGCTCGCTTACAGCGCCTTCCTCGGCAACGCCGGGACGGCCTATCGGCAGAGGACCCAGGTGATGATGTTCTATTTCCTGTTCGTGGCCGATGGAATCCACCGACGCCGGGGCTCGCATGCGGCGGAAAGTGTGCGAAACTGAAACCAGGTTGATTCCACGAAAAAGCGCTTGGCTCGAGGAGGTGACTGCGCGATGAACGCGTCGCGGTCCTGGGCCGACTCCGCGGCCCTGGTCACCGGAGCCACGGGGATGGTCGGCTCCTGGCTGGTCCGCGAGCTTCTGGCCAAAGGCGCGCGGGTGGTGGCCCTGATCCACGATGCCGATCCGCATTCGGAGCTGTTCCGGAGTGGCGACGCGACGCGGGTGAGCGTCGTCAACGGCGCGCTCGAGGAGCCGGGGTGCGTCGAGCGCGCGATCAACGAGCACGAGGTCGACACCGTCTTCCACCTGGGTGCTCAGACCATCGTGGGGACAGCCGTGCGCAGTCCCATTCCGACGTTCGAAGCCAACGTGCGAGGCAGTTACTTTTTGCTGGACGCGTGCCGCCAACATCGAACGCTCGTCAAACGGGTCGTCTTCGCCTCGTCGGACAAGGCCTATGGCGAGCAACCGGAGCTGCCCTACACCGAGGACATGCCGCTTCTGGCGCGCCACCCCTACGACGTCTCGAAGAGCTGCGGGGAGGCGATCGCCCAGTGCTACCACCACACCTATGACGTGCCCGTCGCCATCGCGCGCTGCGGCAACATCTATGGTGGAGGCGATCTCAACTGGAGCCGCATCGTGCCCGGCACGATTCGCTCGGTGCTGCGGGGCGAGCGGCCCGTCATCCGCAGTGACGGTAAGTTCTTGCGCGACTATCTCCACGTCCTCGATACCGTCCGCGCGTACCTGACGCTGGCGGAAGAGGTCACGCGCCCCGAGGTCGCCGGTCAGGCCTTCAACTTCTCGACCGAGTCGCCGCGGAACGTCCTCGAGCTTGTGGCGCTGATCCAGGCGCTGACCAAGACCACGCTCGAGCCCAAGATCCTGAACCAGGCGCGGAACGAGATCCCGAGCCAGCATCTGAGCGCGGCCAGGGCCCGAACGGTGCTGGGGTGGAAGGCCCATTACGATCTCGAGCAGGGGCTCGCGGCGACGCTTCCCTGGTACCGCGACTTCCTGGGGTTCCGCTGATGGTCGGCTGCCGCTCCTGCGGCGCCGCGCCGCTCGAGTCCGTGCTCGATCTCGGGACCACCCCTCTGGCGAACGCCCTGCTCACGGCGGCCGAGCTCGATGAGCCGGAGTCCACGTTCCCGCTGGAGCTCATGATCTGCACCGCTTGCTCGCTGGTTCAGATCTTGGAAACCGTTCCGCCCGAGCGGATGTTTCGGAACTACCTCTACTTCTCCTCTACGTCCGAGACGATGCTCCGGCACGCCGAGGCGAGCGCGCGGGCGCTGGTCGAATCCCGGGGGCTCAGCCGCGGCAGCCGGGTGCTGGAGATTGCGAGCAACGACGGCTACCTTCTGCAGTACTTTCAGCGGGCGGGAATGTCGGTACTTGGCATCGAGCCGGCCGGGAACGTAGCCGCCGTGGCCGAGGAGCGAGGGATCCCCACGGTGTGCGAGTTCTTCGGCCCCGATCTCGCGCGGCGCCTGCTCGACCAGGGGACGAAGGGCGACGTCATCCTGGCGAACAACGTAATGGCCCACGTGCCCGACATCAACGGAGTGGTCGAGGCCATCGGGCTTCTCCTCGCACCCGGGGGTGCGTTCGTGATGGAGACGCCTTACATCCAGGATCTGCTCGCGCATCGCGAGTTCGACACCATCTACCACGAGCACCTTTTCTACTACTCGCTTACGGCGCTCGAAGTTCTCTACCGGCGTCACGGGCTCGCGGCCGCGCGCGTCGAGCGCATCCCGATCCATGGCGGCTCGCTCCGAGTCACTGTGGTTCGCGAAGGCCAGGAGGAAGAAGCCCTGACGGTGCGGGCGATGCTCGATGAAGAGAGGGAATGGGGCGTCGCCGAGGTCGAGCCCTATCGGCGCTTCGCCCGGTGTGCGGCGGAGTTGAGAGGTGAGCTCCGGGAGCTTCTTTGCGATCTCAAAGCGCAGGGGAAGCGCATCGCTGCCTACGGGGCCGCCGCCAAAGGGAACACGCTTCTGCACTACGCCGGAATCGACGGCGCTCTCATCGACTTCGTCGTCGATCTCAGCCCCCACAAGCAGGGGCGCTTCATGCCCGGAAACCACCTCCCGATCCACGCGCCTTCGAGGCTCCTGGCGGATCGGCCGGACTATGTGCTGCTTCTGACCTGGAACTTCGCCGACGAGATCCTGGCCCAGCAAGCCGAATATCGCGCCGTGGGTGGCAAGTTCATCGTGCCCATCCCCGCGCCGCTGGTGGTGTGAGCGGCGCGCGATGATCTTCCAGCCGACACCGCTCGCCGGCGCGTTCCTGGTACGACTCGAGCCCCGCCACGATGAGCGAGGATTCTTCGCTCGCAGCTGGTGTCGCGAGGAGTACCTCGCTCACGGCTTGAACGGCGATCTCCTCCAATGCAGCGTCTCCTACAACCATCGCCGCGGCACCCTGCGCGGGCTCCACTACCAGGCGCCTCCCTCCGCCGAGACCAAGCTCGTTCGATGCACCCGCGGGCGCATCCATGACGTGATCGTCGATCTCCGGCGGGACGGGCCGACGTTCAAGCGCTGGTGGACGACGGAGCTGTCCGCGGATAACCGGCATATGGTCTACATCCCCGAGGGGTTCGCCCATGGCTTCCTCACGCTCGAAGATCACTCGGACGTCGCCTATCAAATGTCGACCCCGTATCGTTCCGAGAGCGCCCGCGGCCTGCGGTACGACGATCCCGCATTCGCGATCGAATGGCCGTTCGCTCCCATCGTGGTCGGGTCCAGGGACCTAATGTTCGCTCCGTTCGACGAGGGAGCATGCGAGTTCTCTTAACGGGCGCCGCCGGGTTCATCGGCTCGCACGTGGCCCGCCTCGCGATCGCCGAAGGGCACGAGGTGATGGCCCTGGTGAGGTCGGGCAGAAGCTTGCGCAGGCTCGAAGGTGTGCAGGATCGGCTCCGGTTGCTGGAAGGAGACCTGCGGGAGGCACTGAGCCTCGAAGTCTCTTTGCGCGCCCTTGTGCCCGACGTCTGTTTGCACCTCGCCTGGTACGCCGAGCCCGGAGGCCAGTGCCTCTGGGCCCAGGAGAACCTGGATTGTCTCACCGGAAGTCTCGCCTTCCTGCGAGTACTCTGCGAGGTCGGTTGCCCCCGGCTCGTCATTGCCGGAACCTCGATCGAGTACGACACCTCGACCGGCTACGTCTCCGAGACGAGCCCGATTCGCCCGGCCAACCTTTACGCAGCCGCCAAGCACGCACTGTTCCTGACCGCTACTCGCTTCGACGAGCGGGGCGAGCTCTCGGTGGCCGCCGCCCGAATCTTCTCCGTCTACGGGCCCTGGGAAGATCCGCGCCGGCTGGTGCCCTTCGTGATCTCGAAGCTCCTCGCGGGCGAGCCCTGCGACCTCACCAAGGGAGAGCAGATTCGTGACTACTCCCACGTCGAGGACGCCGCAGGCTCGCTCTGGGCGATCGCGAGATCCTCCGTGGTCGGACCGGTCAACGTCGGCTCGTCGCAACCGGTGTCGGTGGCCTCCGTCGCCGAGCGGCTGGGAGAGCTCCTCGGACGGCCCGAGCTCCTGCGGTTCGGCGCCCGTCCGTCGCCTCCGGGAGATCCCCCGTTCCTGGTGGCGAACACCGAGAGGCTTCGCAACGACGTCGGCTTCGTCCCCCGTTATGACCTCGCCTCGGGCCTGGCCCACACCGTGGACTGGTGGCGCTCGCAAGCAGGACCGAACCGTTGAAGCGGCTCTTCTGGTACGTATCCGACCGGGTCCTCCTGGCGCTCAACGCCACGGCCGGGGCTCTCTTTCGATCCACCCTCCGTCCCTTTTCCGGCAACATCGAAGATCACCGGCGGCTGCTGCGGTTCTTCCTGCGGTTTCACCACTTCGATCGCTTCGGGACTCACGTCGCCATGGGGGCCCGGGTTCGCTTCTGGGGACCCGTGCGGGTCTTCATCGGCAGCCACTCCGCGCTCTTCGACGACGTCATCCTCTCCGGCGTGGGAGAGATCCATATCGGCGATCGCAGCACCATCGGGCACAACTCGGTTCTGGTAAGCCGCGAGCGCATTCAGATCGGGAGCGACTGCATGCTCGCCGCTTTCTGCTACGTCCTGGACGTCGATCACGAGTTCGCCGATCCCGAGAAGCCGATCCCTCAGCAAGGCCTGCGGATCAAACCGGTGATCGTAGGCAACGACGTCTGGGTGGGCGCCGGCACCTTCATCCTGCGCGGCGTTACCATCGGCGACGGCGCCGTCGTCGCTGCCAACAGTGTGGTCACCGAGGACGTGCCGCCCTACACCGTGGTCGCAGGCTGCCCGGCCAGGGTAATCAAACAACGGTGAACGCGCTGGAGCGTCGAGATCCGCTCCTGCCTGGCGCAGAAGCGCCGGAGGACGCGGCCAGAGCGCGGCGCCTGCTGGCCGCGGTGGGGCTGAGCGGCTCGGCTGCGCTCCTGACGGTTGCTCTCGGCGTCGCCACGACGAAGATCATCGCTCTCTCGGCGGGACCGGCGGGCATCGCCCTCATGGGTCTCTACCGCTATCTGGGTGCGCTCGCGAGCCGCTCTCTCCTCCTGGGCCTCGACACCACGCTGGTGCAGCGTATCTCGACTTCGAGGGACCCCAGGGCCTCCTACGAGACCGTCGGTGCGGCGTTCCTCGCGGTGATCTTGCAGGGGATGGCGATCGGTGCTTTCGCTTTCGGCACGGCGGATCTCCTCGCGCGGTGGCTCTTCGGTGGTGCAGCAACGCCTGCGCAGGTTTTCGAGATCCGGGTGGTCCTGGCCATGGCCTACGTCAACCTGATCCTGCAGGTGATGACCGCTCTCCTCGGGGGCCGGGTCGAGGTGCGGAAGGTGGCCTTTGTGGGTGTGGTGGCGGCCTTCGTGACGCTCGTGGCCATCCATCCCCTCCTTCAGCTCGGGAGTCTCGGGCTCGCGCTCAACGTCGGGTCGGGGAGCATCGCCGGAGGGGCGCTCGCGACGTTCTACGTTCTACGCACCTGCGGCTTTTCGTGGATGCTCGTGCCTCTCGGCTCCCGCTTTCGCGCGCTCTGGTCCATGCTGGCCCGATCCGCCTTTCTGATCCTCCATCCCCTGGTCATGATGACGGCCGTGGTGTCGGTGCAGTCTCTGATCCACGGGAGGTTTGCGCTTCCCGGTCTCGGCGCCTACAACGCCGCCATGACCATCCTCGACACGGCGCTCATGGTGATCGTGGCCTCCGCCAGGAGCTTCTTTCTGCCTTCCCTGGGCCAGATGGACGACGAGGAGGACAAGGCACGGGTCGTCAACCGCGTGCTACGCGTGAACCTCATCCTCGCTTGCGCCGCCGCCCTCGTCGCTATCGCGGGAGCCCCCCTCCTGATTCCGATCCTCTTCAGCGGCCGCTTTGAGAACGCCGTCGAGATCCTGCCTCCCTTCAGCCTCGCGCTCGTGGGTCAAGCGTTCGTCTGGTCGTACGCCATGTTCTACCTCCACCAGGCCCGGTATCGGCTCTTCTTCGGCCTCGACCTGATCTGGGCCGCGGCCTATCTGGGGGCGACGAGCCTGGCCGTATCTCAGACAGGTTCTCTGGAAGCGGCGGCGTGGGCCTACGCGGGCAGCTATGCGTTGTCCGGGCTCGTCTATACCCTCGTCGCCGTGCGGGCATTCGGAGGGCGAATGCTCGACGCCGGCAACCGGCGGCTATCGGTCCTCGCTCTCGCGGGAACTCTAGGAGCGTGCCTGCTGCACGAGCTCGGGATCTGGCTCGTGGATGCGGCCGTACTGGGCGCGGGTCTCGCGGCGCTCTCCTGGGCGCTGCGGCGCCCTCTCGCCGAAGCCCGAGCGGGCGAGGCCCCATGACGACACCACTGGTATCCGTGGTGCTGTGCTCTTACAACCAGGGTCAGTACCTCCCCGATGCCGTCGACAGCGTCCTGGGACAAACCTATCCGAACTGGGAGCTTCTGGTCGTGGACAACGGCTCGAGCGACGACACCAGGAGCCGGCTCGCTCCCTATCGGGGCGACGCGCGTATCAAATTGCTCTTGTATGACGAGAATCAACCGGTCACCCGGCGCCTCAACCAAGGCATCGCCCAGTCGCGGGGTGAGCTGATATCCCTCCTCTATTCCGACGACTACTACTTGCCGAAGAAACTGGAGCGTCAAGTCGAGTGCTTCTCGCGGCTCGGGCCCGATTATGGAGTGGTGTACTCTCCTGGCTATAGGCTCGACGTCCGCACCGGCAAAACTGCGCTCGACGGAAGCTTAAACGTCTCGGGCGACGTGCTCGAAGCGCTGTTGCTCCGCCACGCCGAAGGCTTCATCAATCCCATCTCACCCCTTATGCGGCGGGCCTGCTTCGAACGGTATCCTTTCCAGGAGGACCTGTTCGTCGAAGGAGAGAGCATCAACCTTCGGTTCGCGATGACCTTCAAGTTCTTCTTTCTCGACGAGCCGGTGGTGGTCATGCGGGAGCACGACACGAACATCGGCAAGGGGATCAAGGCCAACGTCGATCGCCTGATGATCGTGCTCGACCGCCTCGAGCGGCATCCCGACCTCGCGGCCTCGGCCCGATCGTCGGTCGCCATCTTCCGATCGCGAATCCTCCGCGACGGGGGCTGGCAGGGAGTGCGCGTGGCGGGAGACGTCCCCTGGGCGCGCGAGTGCTACCGGCGCGCCGTCGCCGTGCACCCGCGGCAGTGTTTTCACCCACGCGTCGTGGTCGGCCGAGCGATGGCCCAACTCCCCGACTGCTTCCGCAGTCTCCTCAACCGGATCGGCGACCGCCTGCGCGGTCGTACCGGGGCGGGATACGTGGCGGGTCCCGACATCGAGGTCCGGTAGCGTGTTGCGGAAGGTTCGCATCGGTCTGGCCCTCCTCTTTCGGGCGCAGCGTCGGGCCCTTCTGAGAACGCTGCTCCCGCTCTTCGAGCCGGGCATTCGTCTAGGCCGAGGTGTCGACATCGGCGGGCGCGCCGAGCTTCGCGTCACTTGCGGCGGCACCATCACTATCGAGGATGGCGTCTCGATCGAGCGGGACGTGCTCATCCATGCCGAAGGCGGCGCGGTCGTCATCGGCCGCGATGGATTCGTTGGTCGCGGATCCCAGATCGTGGCGCTCGAGAGCGTCACCATCGGACCCGACGCGCTCATCGCCGCCGGTGTCGTCATTCGGGACGGCGACCATCGCTTCGACGACCCGTCCCGCCCCATTCGCGAGCAGGGTCATGACGTGCGACCGATCCGCATCGGAGCGGACGTCTGGCTGGGCGCGCACGCGGTGATCACCGCGGGCTCGACCATCGGCGACGGTTCGGTGATTGGCGCCAATGCCGTGGTGCGCGGCGAGGTCCCGCCGTTCGCGGTCGCGGCCGGGATCCCGGCCCGCGTCATCCGTCGGCGCGAGCGCCGGTAGTCCATGTTCGAACTGCTGCACGTGATCGAGACCCTGGGCTCGGGCGGCGCCGAGCGGCTGCTGCACACCAACCTCACCTACCTGGATCGCGTGCGGTTCCGGAGCTCGGTCGTGACCATCCGTGCTTCGGGGGATCACTGGCGCGCGCCCATCGAAGCGCTCGGCGTATCGGTCGAGACCCTGGGCGTGCGAACCCGGCGCGATCTCCCAGGCGCGGTCGGTGGGCTACGGAAGCTGGTGTCCCGGCGCGGGGTGGCGCTCGTGCACACCCACCTCTGGGAGGCCAACGTGGTAGGCCGACTCGCCGGCCGACTGGCGGGCGTCCCCGTGATCAGCTCGATTCACAACCCGGACTACGAGCCCGCTGCCTGGAAGGCCGGCCGGCAAGGCCACTGTGCCAAGCGCCACTTCTTCCTTGCGGTCGACCGCGGCACGGCCCGCATCGGTTGCGCCCGCATGATCGCCGTGAGCGAGAGCGTGCGAGAGAGCGCGCACGCCTACCTGCGATTTCCTCTCGAGCGCATCGACGTTGTGGAAAACCCTATCGACCTGGACGAGCTTCGGCGGCCCGCCGCGCGCGATCGGACGGCGCTTCTCCACGAGCTCGGCCTTCCCACGGACGCCCTGGTGCTCTTGAACGTCGCGCGCCTCAGCCCCCAGAAAGGGCTCCATCACGCGATCGACGCCCTCCCGAGGATCCTCGAGGCGCACCCTCGCACCCACCTCCTGTCGGTGGGCGCGCAGGATCATCGGGAATGGTTCGATACCTTGCGGAGCCGGTCGGCGGAGCGCGGTGTCGCCGGGCACGTGCACTTCCTGGGGCCGCGGCGCGACATTCCGGACTTGCTGCGGGCCTGCGATGTGTTCGTGTTTCCTTCCCTGTTCGAAGGCCTGGGACTGGCATTGATCGAGGCCATGGCCGCTGGCTGTGTATGCGTTGCCTCCGCCGTGGGACCTGTTGCGGAGATCGTTCGAGACGGAGTCGATGGATTGTTGGTGCCGGCGGGCGACGATGCCGCGCTGGCGAGGGCTGTGCTGCAGGCGATCGACGATGCCCCGCGACGAAGGCTGCTCTCGGCGTCGGCCGCCGAGTTCGCGGCCCGAAGGTTCGATCCGAGAGCGGCCGCCGATCGTCTGGAGGCGGTATACGAGCGGGTGCTCGCGGAGCCCGGCCTCTAGGTCGCCTAGCTCACGGCCAAACCTTCCACGGCGCGCGCCCGTTGGCCCAGAGTGAGTCCAGCAAGCGCTTTTCCCGCAGCGTGTCCATGCACTGCCAGAAGCTCTCGTGCTTGTAGGCCATGAGCTGTCCCGCCGCCGCGAGTCGCTCGAGCGGCTCGCGCTCCCAGTGCACGTCGCCGGGGATGAGATCCAGAACCCCCGGCTCGAGCACGAAGAAGCCTCCGTTGATCCAGCCCTCGCCGAGCTGGGGCTTCTCGGAGAAACGCTTGACGCGGTCGCCGTCGAACTCGAGCTCACCGAAGCGCGCGGGCGGGCGCACCGCCGTTACCGTGGCCAGTTTTCCGTGGGCGCGGTGAAAGGCCAAGAGCTTCCCGAGATCCACATCGGAGAGGCCGTCGCCGTAAGTGAGCATGAACGTCTCATCGCGCAGCAGCGGCGCCACCCTCGCCAGCCGTCCGCCGGTCTGGGTCTTGACGCCGGTGTCGATGAGCATCACCTTCCAATCGTCGAGCGGCCGGTCGTGGCGCTCCACGCGGCGGTCGCCCAGGGAGAGAGTGAAGCTGCCGTCGAGCTCGGCCATGTCGAGAAACCAGCGCTTGATGACTTCGCCGCGGTAGCCGAGCGCGACCACGAACTCCTTGAGTCCGTGGTGCGCGTAATGTTTCATGATGTGCCAGACGATGGGCCGCCCGCCGATCTCGACCATGGGCTTTGGTTTGGTCTCGGTCTCCTCGGAAAGACGGCTCCCGAGCCCGCCGGCGAAGATCACGACTTTCATGCGGCCGCCGCCTTGAGCTCCCGCTCCAGGACATCGAGCTGTCCGCTCAGACTGAATCGCTCCTCGACGACGCGCCGCCCGGCCGCGCCCATCGTTCGCCGCAGCTCGGGATCGTCGGCCAGCCGGCGCATGCGATCGTACCAGTCGTCGGGGGTGTCGGCGAGAAAGCCCGTCCGGCCGTCCTCGACGATCTCGAGGTTGGAGCCGATGGGTGAGGCGACGACCGGGATCCCCATGCTCATGCACTGAACGAGCTTGTAGTAGAACTTCCACGGGCTCCAGCCGTCCGGCTTCACAGGGACGAGCGCGATCTGGCACTGGTGCATTCGCGGCACCTCGACCTCCCACGACCAGGGGGTGAACTCGACGGGAACGCCGTCGAAGCTCAGTGGCTGGTCGGCGACCACCGAAAGCGTCGCACCGTGGGAGCGATGCAGGCGAGCGAGAGGCTCGACGACTGCCTCCAGGTTGGGCTGGCTCGTGCGGGTCCCCACCCAACCCACGCGCAAAGGTGCCCCCGCGGGGAGCGGCGGTGCGGGCGCGTAGCGCCCGGTATCGACCGCCATCGGGACGATGGAAACCCGGCGCGAGAAGCGGGCGGCATAGTCGCCGATGGCGCGATTGACCGCCCAGACCTGATCGCTCATCCGCATGAGCTCGTCGGTTTTGGAGAACCATTTGAGCGCCGTGAGCCGCCCGTTGGAAGGGCTCACGTAGGGCACGAACAGAGGCTCGTCGAGGTCGTAGATGATCGGCGCCCGCCACCTCCGGGTGAGACGCTCGATGACCGCCGGACCCACGAGCGCCGCCTCGCGATAGATGTAGACCACGTCGGGCCGCGACTCCCGCAGCACGCGCGACAGCTGCTCGACGAAGCAGCGCCCGAGGGCCCCCGCCCGGCTCAGCAACCGCCCGCGCGCATGGAGCACCGAGGTGAGCGCCGGGCTTGCGAACGGCAGCAACGAGAACGAAATCCCGCGCGGCTCGAGGTGCCGAGCCCAGGTCTCGACACGGAAGCGCTGACCGGCGCAGTAGTCCCGATGATAAGGCACCAGTGCCGCAACTCGCATTGTGGGTATGGTTGATTGTAAGATCAATATTCCCCCGGGGCAAAATTTGCGCGCTCTCTACGTCTCCCATACCGGCATGACCGAACCGCTCGGACACTCCCAGGTCCTGCCGTACGTCGAGGGGCTGGCGGGCGCTGGATTCCGCATGGACATCGTCGCCTTCGAGCCGCAGCGGGCAACCGAAGACGAGATCCGCGCCGTCGAGGAGCGCCTTTCCGGGTCCGGTATCGGCTATTACTGGTCGCGACGAAGCTCGTCGCACTCGTTCGCGGTGAAGATGGCGGAGGCGGCCCGGGCGCTTACCCGGCTCCTGATGCGCGGTCTCTCGGGGCGGCCTCGTATTCTTCACGCCCGAAGTTACCTGCCGTCGGCGGTGGCCGACGTCGCCGCCGCGGTGTCGCCCGGCACGCGCCTGCTCTTCGACGTGCGCGGGCTTCTGGGCGAAGAGTACGTCGACGCCGGGCACTGGAGCGCCGAGTCGTACCGCTTCAAGCTCCTCAAGCGCTTCGAGAGACGTCTCTTCGCCCGCGCCGATGGGGTGGTGGTGCTCACCGAGCGGCACCGCCACCACCTGCGCGAGGTGACCCGTCTGGTGGCTCAGGACACGCCGATCGAGGTCATTCCGACGTGCGTGGATGTCGCGCGCTTCTCCCCGAGCGCCGAGGCTCGCGCTCGGTGGCGCCACGAGCTGGGCGCGGGGAGCCGTTTCGTGCTCGTCTACGCCGGGACGCTCGGCGGCTGGTACCGTGAGGAGGAGATGGTGCGCTTATATGCTGCCCTAAGGCGCCGTCGGCCATCTCGCTTCGCGCTTTATACGCACTCGCCCACCGACCGCTTCGACGCCGCGCTCGCCGCGGCGCAGGTTCCGCGGGAGGAGCTAATGGTTCGGCGCGTCGCGCCGAGCGAGATGCCGGCCGCGCTCGCCGCCGCCGATGCGGCGGTGTCTTTCATCACCCCGTGCTTCTCGAAGCTCGGCTCGTCACCGACCAAGACCGCGGAGTACCTGGCCATGGGCTTGCCTACGGTTCTCAATCGCGGTATCGGCGACAGCGACCAGCTCATCGATGAGGTGCCCGCGGTGATAGACGCCGGCGGTCTCGGGCCCGAGGAGATCGAGCGCGCGGCGGAGCTTCTTTCGGCGGCGGATGTCAACGGGCTCCGCGAGAGCGCTCGACGGGCCGCGGTGGAGCGCTTCTCGATCGATGACGTCGGAATCCCGCGCTACCGCCGCTTGTACGAACGACTCGTTGCCTGAAGGGCCTGAAGTACGCTCATGTGTCCCATCTGTGCATCTCATGACATTGTGACCCCCGGCGCTCGGAACGGGTATCCGATCGGGCGCTGCGAGCGCTGCTACCACCTCTATTGCATGCGCATGCCGACGAGCGAAGTTCTCCACGAGCTCTATGACCGCTACTCCTATGAAACGAATCATCTCGGCAACATTCCTGAGTTCGTTCTCCGCAGCCTGGCGACACTTCTGCAATCGCTGGCGCCGTATCGAAGGCTGAACCGCTTGCTCGACGTTGGGTTCGGCGCCGGAGCCATACTCCTGGCGGCTCAGAGGGACGGCTGGGAGGTACATGGCCTCGAGAAGTCGCGCTTGGCCGTCGAGCAAGCGCAAGCGCACGGCTTCGCAAATGCGCGACAGGGAGACTTCCTGGCGCCACCTTACGATGAGCGGTCGTTCGACGTCATTACCCTTGCAGGGGTCGTGGAGCACTTGGTAGACCCTGAGCCCTTTCTCCGCCAGGCGCACCAGTTACTCCGGCCCGGTGGGGTGCTGTTTCTGAGCACGCCCAACTCCCGAAGCCTCAGCTCCCACGCGCTCGGCCTCGAGTGGAGCGTCGTCAGCCCACCGGAGCATCTTCACCTCTTCTCCAAGACGTCGGTGACACTGGCCCTGCGGTCCGCCGGCTTCGAGGATCCGCGGATCCGAACGGAAGGGTTCAATCCGTACGAGGTGGTGAGCGGGTGGCGCCGTCGAAAGTTGTCCTCACCTGGCGAAGTGCAAGGATCGCTGGCGGCTAACGGGTCCCCTCGCCCCCTGTCGCGCGTCGAGAGCGCCTACGCGCTCAACGCCCTCTTGATGAGGAATCCGGTAGGCCGCGGTGTCAAAGAGCTGGCCAACACAGCCCTGACGCTGGTCCGTTTGGGCGATGAGCTGAAGGTGTGGGCCCGAGCGGACTGAGGCTTGTCGAACGTCGGGTTGGAAGAACAGCGACCACGCTCCTCGTCGGCAACGTGTCCTCTTTGCGGCGACGAGTCGGTTGAGCCTTCATGGCTCGGGTCCACTCGGTACCAGGGGAAGGAATTCTCCTACGTCGCCTGCAAGCGGTGTCGCTCGCTTCGCTGCTATCCCATGCCGGATGCCAGGGATCTCGAGTCCATGTACGGCACGAGCTATGGGAGCTGCTCCCGCTCAGACGCCGTCGCCGATCCAAGAGAGCCTCGATGGGTGCTCGATTGGCTGAATCGGCTCCCCGCCAGCTCGTTCGTGGACTACGGCTGCGCGGGGGGTGAGCTCCTGGTAGAAGCCGCGTCGCGCGGTTGGAAGGCTCTCGGGGTCGAGCTCACTCCGGAAGTGGTGGAAGAAACTTCCCGACGGACGGGACTTCCCGTACTCACGGTCGAGGGTGCGCTCGAGAACGGATCGTGCGCCGACGTGCTTCACCTGGGCGACGTTCTCGAGCACCTCACGGATCTCGAACACGAGATGCCTCGTATTCTGTCGCTCATCAAGCCCGGCGGGCTCCTTCTCGCCCAGGGACCTCTCGAGGCGAATGGAAATCTGTTCACCTGGATGCTGCGGCTTGCTCGATGTCTCAGGGGGCGTCCATCGATCGAGATGCCCCCTTACCATGTCGTCCTCGCGACCGTCGAAGGGCAGTGGGCTTTGTTCCGCCGCTTCGGGTTGAGCGCCGTCGAGGAGATGGTTACGGAAGTGTCCTGGCCGGCGCCCAGCCGGCTTTCGCTCTCCGACCTCGCCCGGCCAAAAAGCATAGGACTCTTCTCTCTGCGCCTCGCTTCGCGGGCGCTCTCGGGATTGAGCTTCGGCCGATGGGGAAACCGCTATCGCTACGCGGGCCGCTGCGAGTAAGCCCCATCAACTCTTGATCCCCACCGCGCACCAGTAGGGCGGTCGTTCGGAGAAGCGAATCTGGGCGAGGCCGGCGTCCATCATCATTTGCCGGATCTCGTCGGCTCGAAACCGCTTCTCCAGAGGCGTTCCGAATCGATCCCTGGCATCCGTGCGCATGCTGTAGAAATCCCGGTCGCGGTAGAGGGCCAGAGGGAAGCTCGCGACTTCGAGCCCCGCGCGCTCCGCGATGCGCGCGACTCGCGCGAGAGGCCAGTAGATGGAAAGAGCGAGGGCGTCGCACAGGAAGGACTGGAGCGCCGCTGGGAGCCGGGCGATGGTCCGGCGCGCGAGCTCCGATAGTCCCCAGAGAAACCGATACCACGCTGGGCGATTCTCGAAGGCGTAGTAGAGGTACACGAGAAAGGGCGCATCCTTTTTCAGGGTCCGAGAAATGGCCTTGAAAGCGGCGGCAGTGTCGGGAACGTGATGGAGGACTCCGAGTGAGTAGGCGAAGTCGAGGCTCCCCTCCTCGAACGGTAGAGCGTCGATGCTGCATCGATGGAGGACGACGTTCGGCAGCGCCGAGAGACGAAGGCGAGCGACCGAAAGCGCCTCGTCGCTCGCGTCGATGCAGTGCACGACGGAGGCACGCTCGGCCACGAACCGCGCCCAGCGTCCGGATCCGCATCCGATGTCGGCTCCGACGGCCTTCTCGGGCAGCCGCTCCCAGGGGAAGATCTCGAAGTACTCCAGGAACATCGCTCGCAGCGCCTCTTCGGCAACGGTGGACTGATCGAAGCGCGTCCACTGCCGGCCGAAAGAGCGAACCGTCGCCTCATCGAGGTTTTGCGTCTCATTCACCGGATGTCCCGAACCTCTCGAGAGCGGCCTCCGCCTCGGGGCCGCTGCCCGCGGCGCGCCGCAAAAGGTGGACGTCGTTCTTGACGTGCGGACCGATGATCGAGAGCGCGTCCATAGGAGTGAGGCCCGGCTCGAGCTCGCGAGCGGCCTCGATCTGGACGAGCGCGTCGTCGATGCGGCCCCGGGAGACCAGGTAGAGCGCGTAGTTCGCGCGAAGGTTCGCCCAGTGGGGCTCGAGGGTGAGGGCGAGCGAGAACAGGCGGTCCGCCTCCGCATCTCGGCCGAGGTTCGCTTCGGTCCAGCCCAGCTCGAACCAGGTTCGTCCTCGCGCGGGAGCCCGCCGGAGCGATTCACGGAACGCTTCTCCCGCTTGCTCGAGGCGGAGCTCGCGATAGCGAGCCTCGTCCCGCGAGCGATAGGCCTCCTCGTTGTAGAGGCGGCCGAGAAGATAGGAGGTATCCGGGTTATCCGGCACGGCGCTCCTCGACTTTCCCAGCGCCTGGATCAGGGAGGTGAACTCCTCGGGCCGGGCGAGGAGAGGATTCACACTGCGGTTCAGCTCGTCGCTCCAGCCGAGCTTCAGCGTCCGCACCGCGCCGGCGAGGGCGAGGCCGACGAGGAGGAGTGCGGCTGAATGACGAAAGACCCTTCGGCTTTCCCAGGAGAGCTTCGCTCCCGCGGGTGCTACGACCCCCAGAAGAACGGCGAAGAGAAGCGCATTCGAGGGAATCCGGAAGTTGAAATCGACGAACCCGTGGACCGAAAGCGCCACCGCGGCGGCGGCGGCGCCGTGGAGGACTCCGCGGCTTCTCTCGGACGTTTCGCCGCGCGCTTTCCGGAGACCGGCTGAGAGCGACGAGGCGATCAGGATTGCCGCGAGCGCGAGACCGATGAGCCCCGCTTCGCAGAGGAGCTGCAGCCAATCGCTCTCGGCGTATTCGGCGCGGACCTCGCCGGGGCCGCTTCGGTAGGGCGGAATGGCGGCGGAAAAGGTGCCGAGACCGGTGCCCACCGCGGGTGAGGAGGCCGAAAGAACGAGCGAGTCCGACCAGAGCTGGATCCGGTACTCGAGGGAGTCATCGGCCGCGGGATTGCCGAAGCTTGCGAGACGCTGAAAGAGACTCGAGGGCGCGAAGACCAGGAGGAAGGCGGCGACGGCGAGCGCTCCCCCGGTGATGAAGAGAGGGCGGCCTTCTCCCTCTCCCCCGCGGGAGAGCCAGGCGAGAGTCGCGATCCCGGCGCCGAGCGCGAGAAGCCCCCCGCGCGAGTGCGAGAGCAGGTGCGCGATCCCGATGAGAACCGCCGATCCCGCGAGGAGAAGGCCGAGCGCGCTTGCCCGGCGCGCGAGCCCGACCGAAGCTCCGAGGGCGACGAGCGCCGCCGCTTCCACGTAGCCCGCGAAATGATTGTGGTTGACGAAAGGGCCGAAAGGGCTTCCCGATTCGACGGGAACCCGGCCGTAGAGGACGGTGCCGAACCGCGCTTTCTGGTACACGGCGAAGAGCGAGAGGGCGACGCCGACCGCCGCCAGGCTGTAGGCGAGAAAATTTCGCTCGGCGCTCTTGCGGAAGAGGCGGTTTGCGAGGTGAAACGCGCAAGCGAGCGACAGGAGCTGGAGGAGGCTCCACTCCGTCCGAAAGGGCTCGATCGAGATCGGGTGCCATCCTCCGGCGGCGCCGGAATCGAGCTCGGTTCCGAGCGGCGCGTAGGCGCGAGCCACCGCGGGCGCGGCGACGACGGTGAGCGCCGAAGGAAGCGGCAGGTTCTGAATCGCGACGAACGCGAGCCCGGACAGGATCCAAAGCCATCCGTAAGGCGCGGTCGCGTTTCGCTTCCGCAGCAGTTGAGCTGCCCAGTAAAAGCCATAGAAGACGAGGAGGGCCGCGGCGAGTGTCGCGGCCGACCTTGGAGCCACTGAGCCGAACGGCCAGGGCGAAGCCACGACGAGGAGAATAAGGAATGAACGGGGGATCCAGTCCAGAATCTTCGGAGACGGTCCCTTCATGATTTGTCGGCAAAGGCGTCCCGGCGTCCGATCTTGACCGGATGCCTACTTTCACCCTGGGTTGTCGTGTGTAAGTCGATGGTAGCACAGGCCGGCGCGACTCGCCGGAGCTTGGGGGAGAAATCACCTCAGCGTTGGGGTGGAAAAAAAAGAGGGTTTGACGGGTTTCTCCCACGAGAACCTCGTTCCGCGAAGGAAGAAATCGCGGACTCGCCGGGGAGAGAAGCGTTATCTCTTGCGAGTCTGTCAGTTAGGGTCTGGCAGTGCGGCGCTCCGGAGTTGGCAAAGAGATTGCTCTTAGTCCTGGTTATGAGAGAGACAGCGAAATAAGCTGCTCCCGCAAACGCTTTCAGTTGCCGCAGCCTCGGCGGGACGTCGTTCCGGTTTCGCGGAATCGGCGGGTCGCGCCAGGCGGCACAATGCGAGGCGGGGTCGGAGTGGGTGTGAAGGTCGATTCCGGTAACGGTCCCGGGCTTCGGTTCGTCACATCCAGGTTGGGGGCTCCGACCCCGCCCGCCTTAGTTTCGTGATGCTCGCTGCTCCCCGCGCTCCTCAACCCTTGGCTTTCTTCCAGATGTCGACGCAGCCCTTGTAGTTTTCCGCGATCTCCTCGACGGCCGACTTCTCGTCGAGCTCCTTCTTCAGGTAGCGCTTCAGCGGGTCGCTGAAGTTCGTGCGCCCCACGGCGAACCCGATGAAGCCCTCGACCGGTGCGGCGACCTTCAGCCACTCGTGCACTTTCTCCTTGTTGGAGCCTCTTCCGAGGAGGATGGAGCCGGCTTTCTTGCGGGCATCGGTCGAGCGGACCTGTTTCGCTACCGCCTCCGCGTGAGCGCGCGCGTCGAGGCCCTCGATCTTCCACACGTCGGGCTCGACGCCGAAGTCCTGGATCTGCCGGATGGCCTCGACCATGTGCTTCGGCCGGACCTCGGAGTCGTAGCGATCGCCGGCTTTCTTGTCCTCTTCCGTGACCGCGGGCACGAGGAGCTCGAACATCAGGTAACGATCGTTACTCGCGTGGATGTAGTCGGAAAGGAGCTTCAGCCGGGTAAGCTGCTCGCGGTTGAGGGAGACGTCGTCTTCCGGGTGGTAGCGAACCAGGCACTTCACCATGTCGGGCGCGACAAAGCGCAGGTGGTCCTCCCAGCGGGCGCCGTACTCGAAATCGAAGACGTCCTGGCCGCTCTTCTCGACACAGACCGCGGTGGGAATGGAGCGGGACCTGGCGTCCGCAAGGATGTGGCTTCCGAACTGGGAGTCGACCAGGATGCCTACTTCCTCGCGGGGGACTCCCATCTCTATCGCACGGATCAAGCCCCGGTAGATCACCGTCTTGGCGGCGGCCACCGGCCCGTGCTGATCCCGGTCCGGCTCGATCTTGGGCGCTCCCTTGAACTCGAAGAAGGTCTTGGTGAAGCTCCCTCGATGGTCGAAAGGCTGCACGAACAAAGGCCGGTCGTAGCCGATGGCTTTCATCTGAACGGTTCCTCCATGGGCGGTCGAAGCACCGCGCGGCCTGCAATGATATGTCCGGTCTTTCGCTCGAGGCAATCGATGCAGGCGCGTCCCGATTCGCGGAACTCTTTCACCTCCGGCTTCGTCTAAGCGATTGTCAGCGGCGTTCGGCCGCTCTCGTGAGGGAAACAGGGGAGCGAGCCGAAATACTTACGACTGCGTACCTCCCGCCATCCAGCTGGCCCCTTGGGCGAGAGTCCGAGGGGCCCGCCTTCGCCAAGGCTACGGCGGGCAGGCCCGCCTTTCCCGCCTCCGCCCTTCGGGCTCAGGCGGGACCCGCCGAAGCGCTTCGCGAAGGCGGGCCCTCCTTTTTGCTACGATGTAGCCAATGCCGGGTTTCCACTCGCTCTTGGCACTCTCTCTCGCCCTCGCTTCCGGATCGCAGACCAATCTGCAGGACCGGATCCTCGAGGCCCGCGACCGGGTCTCTCCCGCGCTCGTCAACGTACAGCCGATCACCGACGTCTACTCCTCCGGCGAACGCCGGAGCTCGACGGGGGTCGGTAGCGGATTCATCTTCGACGACGAGGGCCACGTGATCACCAACTACCACGTCGCCGGAAAGGCGAAGCGTCTCATTATTACTCTCAGCAATCGCGAACGGGTCTCGGGAGTTCTGGTGGGCGAGGACCCTCTGACCGACATCGCCGTTTTGAGGCTGGATCTCCGCGAAGGCCAGCACGCCCCCGCCCCGGTGACTCTGGGGGACTCCGACGCGCTCGTCGTTGGCCAGTACGTGATGGCCCTCGGAAGCCCGCTCGCCCTCCAGCGCTCTCTTTCCCTGGGCGTCGTCAGCAGCAAAGACCGCTATCTCTCCGACGAGTTCAAGCTCCCGACCGGCGAGAAGACCGGCTCATTCAACACCTGGATCCAGACCGACGCCGCGATCAACCCCGGCAACAGCGGCGGCCCGCTCGTGAACCTCGCGGGGGAGGTCGTGGGAGTGAACGCCCGCGGAGCGTTCGGCGCTTCGAGCATCGGCTTCGCCATTCCCATCAACATCGTGAAGGAGGTCGCGCGGGGTCTCATCGAGAAGGGCCATGTCTCGAGAAGCTGGCTCGGCCTCACCTTTCAGCCCCTCGAGGAGCTCGCCCAGTACTTCGAGGCGGAGCGCGCCGAAGGCGCCGTGATCCGGAGCGTGGACCCCGACTCTCCCGCGGAGCGGGCGGGAGTGCGGGCGGGAGACGTACTCCTTTCCTACGGCGGAGAGCGCGTCTCGGCGCAGTTCACCGAGGAGCTCCCCGGGATCTACAAGCGGATCGCCGACACTCCCGTCGGAGAGAAAGTGCAACTTTTGATCGCCCGCGATGGCGAGGAGCTGACTCTGGGAGCGACTACCGAAGAGGAGAGCGAGTCGAGCTCCGGCGAGATGGACTGCGAGAGCTGGGGGTTCACCGCGCGGGGAATCACCCGGGAGCTCGCGCTCGAGTTCAGTCTTCCCGATCAGCGCGGGGTGTTCGTTGCCGGAGTGAAACCGAACGGCGCCGCGTTTCAGGCGCGCCTCTTTCCCGGCGATCGCATCGTCGCGGTGGGCGACGAAGAGGTCTCGGATCTCGAAGGACTCCGGTCCCTCTACCGTGCCGGAGACGAAGCGCGGGCCGAGAAAGTGCTCCTCACCGTGATGCGCCGGCACTCGCGCCGCTGGATCCTGATCGAGGCCGCCTATGAGAACTGAGCTCGCGCTCGCGGCGCTTCTAACCTGGGCCGGGCCGTCGGTATCGTTCCCCGAAGAGGACCCGCTCGCGCGAAAGCTCTCGGCTCTCGAGAGCCGCTTCCGCGAGAGCCTGGTCTCGGTTCGATACCGGCAGCGGGTGAGTCGCTCGACGTCCGAGCCCTCGGAAGAAGAGGAGCTCGTGACCGGCGGAATCATCGTCTCTCCCCGGGGTGTGGTCCTTACGAGCGCCATCATCTTCGAGCCTTTCAACCAGGTGCCCCACGGCGTCGGAATCCGGTTTCCCGCGTCTGTCAGCCGCGCCGAGGCCGAGATCGCGAGCGCCCGCATCCGGACGATCGGCGGACGCGAGTACAGCGCGACGTTTCTCGGCCGGGACACCGGGGCGGACGTCGCGTTCTTCCAGATCGATCTCGAGGAAGGCGAGGAGCTCAAGCCCGTGATCTTCGAGGACGCCCGATCGGTCGTGGTGGGGGAACAAGTCGCGGTCGTAAGCCTTCTTCCCGAGCCTCTCGGACCCGCCGTGTCGGTCGAGCTCGTTCGAGTTCAGGCGGTGACGGAGAAGCCGAGAGCGGGGTTCGTCATCGGAACCGGGGCATCCGATCCCGTCGGAGCTCTAGTCGCTTCACTCGACGGCGAGGTTCTGGGCTACCTCGATGCCCTCACGGTGTCGCTCCCGGAGACCTCCTCGCGAAACCCCCTCGCCATTCTCACGATGATGCGGGAGCTTCCGAAGGGCATCGGGCGCGGCTTCGCCCGCCCGGCGCGCGAGCTCACAGACGCGAGCGTCGACACGGGAGCGGCGATCGCCGCGCGGCGCGGATGGCTGGGCGTCGAGATGCAGGCGCTCTCGAAGGAGCTGGCCTCGTACATGAAGCTCCCGGCCAGCTCCGGCATCCTCGTCGGCTACGTCTATCGGGACTCTCCCGCGGAGAAAGCCGGCCTCGCGGTCGGCGACGTGCTCGTGGCTGTCGACGGCCAGCCGGTCGAGGTCCAGAGAGACGAGGAGATCGGCTCGTTCGCCGAGCGAATCCTGCGCGCGGGCGCGGACGCGGAGCTCGCGCTCGAGTACTTGAGGGACGGTGCCCGGAAGGACACGTTGGTGCGGCTCGCGGCGGCGCCGAGGTCCGTGCGGGAAGCGCTGACGCTGAAGGTGGACGAGCTCGACCTCACGGTCCGCGAGATCACCTACGACTACGTCGCCACCCGGTTTCTCGCGCCCGATCAGCAGGGTGTGGTCGTGGTCCAGCCGCCGGTGGGAGTGAGCAGCAACCAGAACCGCGTCGCTCCCGGCGATCTCCTGGTTCGCGTCGGGGACGAGCCCGTGGCCGACTTCGGGGCGTTTCACGAGCTCATCGCGCGGCTCCGGGAGCGAAAGCCGGAAGAAGTCGTGCTCTTCGTCGAGCGGGGCCGAGAGAGCTTCTTCTTCGCGGTCAAGCCGGACTGGAAATGAATCCAAGTCCCAATACAAGGGGGATTGGGGAGACGGGAAGGATCAAGTGCGACGTCGAAGGCGGTGAGCTCGCCGTGTTTCGCCGGGCGAAATCTCTCCTGGCGAACCCGCGCCGATCGTGCTGTTCGAAGCCGACCGCAATACGGCGGACGGTTTCGGCCTAGGCCTGTCAGCTGCCGCGGACTACCTTTTGAGCCTGTCTCGGGCCCGATATGCGCTCTACGAGATCGGTGCGCGACTAGCGCGCGTCAACACCCCCACCAGTGCGCACGCAAACTTGCTGGCGCTTCCCGAGGTCCGACGAGACCGACTCCGAGAGGCTCTCGCGGACTGAGCCACCATTCCAGCGATCCCTCCCGATGTGAGAGGTAATGTCCGCGTCATAGAGGAGGGCGCTAGCCGCCTGGCCTCAGGCGAGCGCGAAGTAGTTGTCCGCTCCCGCGCGAGGTGCCAGTCGGAGCTCCGCCGGCCGACCCCCGGTCCTCGTTGCCGTCGTAATCGGGCCCAAGAACGAGGCGAGAACGGATGCTTGCCGCACGATCCTGATACCCGAATCGGTCTCCTACAGTAGAGCGAAGAGCGGCCACGGAACACTCGCGTTCGCGCGGGCTCTCCGATATCCTGGAAATAAGACTTCCAAGTAGAACAGACGCCGGAGAGCGGATTCCGGATGCGGCACCGAGCCCGCACTCGATCGGCGCTTCGGCTATCGAGACGACGATCGAAATGTATCTTCGCTTGCTCGACCTCGTTCGGTGCCCGAGCTGTGGAGAGCGCCTGATTGCGACCGCATCGGACACCTCCTCCGACGGCGAGATCCTCGAAGGGCTTCTTCGTTGTTCGCGGGCCCACGTCTTTCCGGTTGTTCGGGGAATCCCGCTACTCTTTCCGAGCTCACCGACCCAGCGCCACGACGGCCGCACCCAGTGCAACTTCAGCGAGGAATGGCAGCAGCACGACCTCGGCGGTCGAACCTGGAGTATGGACCTCGACTCCAGAGTTGAGGCGTTCTTTCTTCTACCGATGCGTATCGGCCAAGAGGAGCTCGAAGGCAAGCTCGTTCTCGACGCTGGCTGCGGAAACGGGAGCCAGTCGGTCTTCTACACCCGGTTCGGCTGTGAAGTCGTCGCCCTGGATCTCAGCTCTGGCGTGGAGCACGGTCAGAGGTTCCGACGACAGCTTGGGGGGGCGGTGCCGGAGAAGGTCCATTTCGTTCAAGCCGACTTGAGGTACCCTCCTTTCGCACCGGGGGCGTTCGACATCATCCACTCCGCGGGAGTGCTTCACCACACGCCCGACACCCGACGCACCTTCGACTCGTTGTCTCCTTTGCTGAAAGCGGGAGGGACGTTTTATCTCTGGCTCTACAAGTACGAGCCGATTGTGACGCCGCTGGTCAACACCATTCGGCTCTTCACCACCCCCATTCCCGCCCGTTGGTTCGCGCGCATCGCGAGGGTCATGGCGCCCGTATTCCAGCTCTTCTGCGCCGTCGCCAACCTGCTGGGCGTCCGCGCTTATCCGTCAATCAACCGGCGCGAGGCGGCGCTCGCGCTCATGGACATCTTCGGCGCGCCCTACGCCCACTACCATTCCTTCGAAGAAGTCGCCGAGTGGTATCGCACCTGCGGACTCTCCGAGATGTGGCGCTGCAACGAAAGCCGGCGTGGATTCGGAATCTGTGGCCGGCTCGACCAACCAAGCCTCTCGCCAGGAAAGGGGAACGACGATCGATGCACCGAGCCGTGAGCTCGTTCCAGAGCGTGGCACGAGTTAGAGCGGAACACCGTACGCTTCCTCGGGCTCTGTCTCACGTTATAGTTGTCCTACGAGAACAGAGAACAGATTTAGCCTCTTTTGGCTGCCTATCTCCACATCTCCCCAATCTTCACATCCCCTTCTTACACCAGAATTTTCCCGCTTTGCGTTCCCAGTTCTCTTCGGGCTAGTCTCGAGCCATCGTGGAGCCGGACAGGATCGTCGTCCGCGGAGCGCGGCAGCACAACCTCAAGAACGTAACCGTCGAGATCCCGAAGAAGAAGCTCGTGGTCTTCAGCGGGGTCTCGGGATCCGGGAAGTCCTCGCTCGCCTTCGACACCCTCTATGCCGAGGGCCAGCGCCGCTACGTCGAGTCGCTCTCGAGCTACGCCCGGCAGTTTCTGGGCCAGATGGAGAAGCCCCTCTACGACACCATCCGCGGGCTCTCGCCCACGATCTCCGTCGATCAGAAGTCCTCCTCGCACAACCCTCGTTCGACCGTCGGCACCATCACCGAGATCTACGACTACCTCCGCGTCCTCTTCGCTCGTATCGGCAGGCTCTCCTGCCATCGCTGCGGCCGGCCGGTGGCGAAGCAGACGCCTCAGCAGATCGTCGACGAGCTCTCCCGCATTGAAGAAGGGACGCGCTTTTCGATCCTGGCTCCTCTGGTGCGCGATCGAAAAGGAGAGCACAAGGCGCTTCTCGAGAAGGCGCGCCGCGCCGGCTTCTCGCGCGTGCGGGTGGACGGAGAGGTGCGTTCTCTCGAAGCGGACATCGAGCTCGACAAGAAGAAGAAACACGACGTCGAGATCGTGCTCGATCGGCTGGTGGCGAAATCCGAGATGTCGGAGAGCGCGCGCTCGCGGCTGACGGACTCGGTCGAGACCGCGCTCCGGGAGGGCGCCGGGATCCTCGTCGTCGAGCGCGAGGGCGCTCCCGACCTCCTGTTCTCGGAGGACCAATCCTGCCAGCACTGCGGGATCTCTTTCCCCGAGCTCACGCCGCAGCTCTTCTCGTTCAACTCCCCCCTCGGGATGTGCCCCGAATGCCACGGGCTCGGGACCCGCGCGGAGATGGACGAGGAGCTCATGGTTCCCGACCCCTCGCTCAGCATCAACCAGGGGGCGGTCAAGCCCTGGGGGGTCATCGAGGAGAAAGGCGGCTGGAGGGCCGCGGTGGTGCGCTCCATGGCCCGTCATTTCGGGATCGATCTGGAGACGCCGTGGCAGAAGCTCGGCTCCGCGGAGCGGCGCGTCGTCCTCCACGGAGCCGACCAGGAGCGCATCACCATCCGAAAGGGGAAGCGGTCGTTCAAGACCCGGTTCGAGGGACTGGTTCCCATCTTGATGCGCCGCATGAAAGAGACCGACTCCGAGGCGGTGCAGAAGCAGTACGCCCAGTACATGTCGACCAAACCCTGCTCCGCCTGCTCCGGCGTGAGGCTTCGGCCGGAGGCGCTCGCGGTGACCGTCGGGGGGAAGACCATCGCTAATCTCGCGCAGAGCTCGATCGACGACGCACATCTGTTCGCCACCACCGTCGCCCTCGAGGGAACCGACGCTCTCATCGGCTCCGAGCTTCTGAAGGAGATCGTGAATCGCCTCCGGTTCCTGCGAGACGTCGGGCTCGCGTATCTCTCGCTCGATCGTCTCGCGCCGTCTCTCTCCGGCGGCGAAGCGCAGCGCATCCGGCTCGCGAGCCAGATCGGCTCCGAGCTGACCGGTGTGATCTATATCCTCGACGAGCCCTCGATCGGTCTGCACCCTCGCGATAACGGCCGCCTCCTCACCGCGCTTCGGCACCTTCGCGACATGGGAAACACCGTCGTGGTGGTGGAGCACGATCGCGAGACCATCGAGGCGGCGGATCACGTGGTCGACTTCGGTCCCGGCGCCGGAGTGCACGGAGGCGAGATCGTCGCCACCGGCACCGCGCGCGAGATTTCGGTCTCTGCTCGATCGCTCACGGGAAAGTACCTCTCGGGCGAGCTTTCGATCCCGGTCGCTCCCGAACGGAGAAGGCCGCGGAAAGAGCGGCTGGAGATCAAGGGCGCGCGCGAGAACAACCTGAAGAACCTCGACGTGCGGATCCCGCTCGGCGTTCTGGTGGGAGTCGCGGGAGTCTCGGGAGCGGGCAAGAGCACCCTGGTGAACGAGATCCTCTATCCGGCCCTCGCCCGGACGCTGAATCGCGCGGAGCGCCATCCCGGAGAGCACGACGCGGTCCTGGGGATCGAGAATCTCGACAAGGTGATCGACATCGATCAATCCCCGATCGGCAGGACCCCGCGCTCGAACCCGGCGACCTATACCAAGGCGTTCGACGAGATCCGGGGCTTCTTCGCGAACCTCCCCGAGGCACGGGCGCGGGGCTACCAGGCCGGCCGGTTCTCTTTCAACATAAAGGGAGGCAGGTGCGAGCGCTGCGAAGGGGACGGCGTCATCAAGGTCGAGATGCACTTCCTCGCCGACGTCTACGTACCCTGCGAGGAATGCCGGGGCCGCCGGTTCAACGACGCGACGCTCGAGGTGCGGTACAAGGGGCTCTCCGTCGCCGACGTCCTCGACCTCACGGTTTCCGAAGCGGTCGAGCTCTTTCAGAACCATCCCGCGATCCGGCGCATCCTCGAGACCCTGATGGAAGTGGGGCTCGGGTACATCCGCCTGGGCCAGAGCTCGCCGACGCTCTCTGGAGGCGAAGCGCAGAGGGTCAAGCTCTCCCGCGAGCTCGCCAAGCGCTCGACGGGCCGCACGTTCTACATCCTCGACGAGCCCACGACCGGGCTCCATTTTCACGACGTCGCGCGGCTCCTCCTGGTGCTCCAGAAGCTCGTCGACGCCGGCAACACCGTTCTCGTCATCGAGCACAACCTCGACGTGCTCAAGACCGCGGACCACCTGATCGAGCTCGGACCCGAGGGGGGCGATGCGGGAGGACGAGTGGTGGCATCGGGGACTCCGGAAGATCTCGTGAGGAACCCCACCTCTCCCACCGGCCGCGCCCTCGCCCGGCTCCTCACGGCCGAGCTTCCGCGCGCCAAGACCTCCTGATCGGGAGCCGCTCGTGGGGTCGCCGGCATCGCTGCTCTTCCTGGCGCTCTTGGTCCAAAGCGACGACGCTTGGGACGTACCCATTCTCGAGGGGGTCTTCGATTCCCGGCTTCGAGCGCTCGCCGATTTCCCCGCTCCCCTCTATCCGCCGGATCTGGCGGAGGAGATGAGCGCGGCGCTCGAGGAGCTCGCTCGTCTCGATCCGGACTCCGCGGCGTCGCGGGCGCGCTCGCTCCTCGAGGTCGTTTCCCACGAAAGCGAGCTGGCCTGGGCCGCGAGGCGCGTCCTTGCCGCGAGCGGGGATCTCGAGACCGTTCGACTCGGGCTTCGGTCCTATTTCGATGCGCCCGCGCGATGGAGGGAGGTTCTCGCCGCCTCGGACGATGCGCGCCTTCGAGATTTCGACGACGAGGGCGGCCCCGAGCCTCTCTCCGAGCGCTACTTCCTCACCACTCTCGAGAGAAATCTCTCGCGCGCGCGGGAGCGGGAGTCGATTCGAGCGCTTCTCGCCTGGGCCTCGGCGTCGCCGGATCCCGCGTCGCCGCGCCGGATTCTCCAGGCGCTTCCCGAGGAGTCTCCTCTCGGAGCTTCGGTTCGCCGCTGGCTTCGTCGAAACCGGGAGCCCGCGGCGGCACCGGAATCGCAACGCTTCCCCGACACCGAGTCCCCTCTCGAGATCAAGCAGCGGGTTCTAGCGCTTTCTCCGGATGCGCGGTACCGCGCGATCCGATGGCTGGCGGAACGGGATCATGAAGCCCTTCTCGGCCTTCCCTTGAGCCGGGAGCACATCGACCGGCTCTATCCCTACTTCGCGCGCTCGGGCCGCCGGGCGATTCGCGATCGGGTGAGGCGCGCGGAGCGAGCCAGGGGCTGGGCCCTCGCGTCGCTTCTTCTTTCTCCGGCCAGAGGCGATACCGAAATGCGAGAGGCGCTTCGCGCCATGCCGGACGCTTGGGCCGGCGCCATCGCTTCCGGCGTCCCTGAGGTCTTCGAAATCATGTCGAGCCTGCTCCCGCGAGAGGATCTCGGCCGGTTCCTCTTGGAGAGCGAGGCGGACGAGGTTTTCCTCGACGCGCTCGCGATTCTGCCTCTACCCGATGCGCGCCTGCGTCTCGAGGCGCTCGGGACAAAGGATGCGGTGAAGCGGCTCCTGCGGCGACCCGATCGATTCCTTTCGGTCCCGGCGCTCTCCCGTCTCCGCCGCGAGGGGGAACCACTCGCGGCGCGCTCGGCGGCGCTTGCTCTCGTCTCTCTCGGCGGTCCGGGGGCGAGCGCATGGCTTCGAGTCGAGCTTCTGAACCCCTCCGATCCGACAGCGGTCCTCGTGGCGGTGATCGACGCGTCCGCCGAGCCCTCGATTGCTATCGATCTCGCGCGCCGGGCAGCGTCCGGCGCTTCCCGTTCTCCCTCGGGCTTCGCCGCCCTGACTCGCGTTGCGCTTTCTGACCTCGCTTCCGCGGCGCCGGACGCTCTCGCGGAGCGCGTCCACCTGGCGATGTCGCTGAGTGGGGAGCCAAAGTATCTACCGGTGCTCATCGACGTCGCGGCGGGTTCGGTTTCGGGAGCGTCGAAAGCGAGCCTCGAGGCCGCGTTCGCAGCCCTGGCGGAAGCGGATCTCGGATCGTTCGCTCCCCGGCTCCATCGTCTCGCCGGCGATCCCAATCGCGCGGTCCGATTCCGTGCGGCGGCCGCGCTCGTTCCCTCCGGCGAGGCCTGGACTCTGAGGCTTCTCCTCGGAAACCTGGATCCGTCCTCTCCCCGCGAGCGGGCGATCGCGCGAGGCGCCGTCCGCAGACTGGCGCGGGAACGGGCACGGAAGCTTCTCCAGGAGATGTCCGAGGACGGCACCGCGAGGAGCATCGGCGTTCTCCTGTATCTGGAGCTTTCCGAGGAATCGGAGGTTCGCCGGAGCCGTCCCATGCAGGAGAAGCTCTGGAGGATCCTCGCGGAGGACGCGAGAGCGGGGGACGAGGCGGCGCTCCTCGCGGCATCGCGGCTGTCGCATAGAGACGCCATCGCGGTCGTAACCCGCCGCCTGTCGGCGCCCTGAAGCGCGTGCTAAGCTAATTGAGCCCATGGCCTACCCCTATCGGCAGGAGATCACCAACAGCTTCGGGGGTCCGCTCACACCGGGCGTCAAGTCCCTCATCATCGCGAACGGCATCGCGTTTCTCCTTCAAGCGCTGATCGGGCCGTTCGACAGCTGGTTCTGGCTCTCGGCGCCTTCCGTTCTTCCCCCGGGCTTTCAGCTCTGGCGCGTCGGAACCTACATGTTCCTCCATGGGGCGCTGTTTCATCTGCTCTTCAACATGCTCGCCCTCTTCATGTTCGGATGCGCGGTCGAGAGGACCTGGGGGACGACGCTCTTCGTCCGGTACTACGTCTTATGCGGTCTGGGAGCGGCCCTTTTTGCGTTCATTCCCTATGGACCGTTCTACAGCGCTCCTATCGTCGGCGCCTCGGGGGCGATCTACGGGATCCTTCTCGCCTACGCGGTCCTGTTCCCGCGCAACCAGATCTGGATCCTGATGACGTTTCCCGTCGAGGCCCGGTACGCCGTCATCGGGTGGGGCTTCATCGCGTTCGCGAGCGCGGTTCTCGGCGCCGAGGGCGTCGCTCACATCGTGCACCTCGGGGGACTTCTGACCGGACTCGCTCTCATCCGGTGGACGGGATTCCTCAGGATCTCCGCGCGAGGCGGCGACGGCCGAGATAGGATGACGGGCTCGGGCTCGCTCCGGGACTTCTACCGGCGGTGGCGCATGAAGCGCTTGAGGAAGAAGTTCGAGGCTTACTACGAAAAGCGCTCGGGAGGCGGCAACGACCCCAACATGGTGCATTAATTAATTAATGCTCGCTCCCGGGCCACGTTGCTTTGACAACCTTCGGACTCGATGGTAGCGTCCCTTCCGGAACATTCGAAAGGGGGGTCTTCTCGTGAAAGCCTCTAACATCGCCCTCACGCTACTTCTCGGGTTCGCCCCGGCCGTCTTCGCGCAAGAGGAGGCAGCCATTCGTCCCGAGGCCATCGGCAAGGATCAGGTCGGGAAGAAAATCGTCGTCGAAGGAAGGATCTATTCCCACTCCAAGTCCAAATTCGGAATCCACCTCTACTTCGGGGCCGACACCACAACGGCGTTCCAGGCGCTGGTGCAGGCGAAGTCGATGTACAAGTTCCAAGTCGATGTGGTGAAGAAATACGAGCGCAGGAACGTTCGCGCCACCGGCAAGGTAGAAGAAGAAAGCGGGAAGTACTTCATCCGCATCGACGATCCGAGTCAGCTTAAAGTCGTCGCGAAGAAGCGCGAGACGAACTGATTGAAGCGGGCCGGGAGAGATGCGGTCGCGACCGGCGTCTGTCTTTTTTCCGCGCTCCTCGCCTCGTCCGTAGCCGAGGAGAACTGGCCGCAGTTCCGCGGGCCCTCCGGCTCCGCAGTCGCGTCGGCCGGCGCGCCCCCCACCCGGTGGTCGCGCGAAAGCAACGTCGTCTGGGTCAAAGAGATCCCGGGGCGCGGCTGGTCGTCGCCCATCGTTTGGGGTAGAAAGATCTTCATCACTTCCGCGATCAGCACCGACGGTTCATTCAAGGAGCCTTCCAAGGGAATCTTCGGCAACGACTACGCGGCGGAGCTCGCGGCCCAGGGTCACTCCGACGATGAAGTCCTGGCGCGGGTCGTCTCCCGCGACATCGAGCTCTCCAAGGAGACGGAGTCGATCCGATACATGGTCTACGCGATCGACGCCGAGACCGGCGCTCTCCTCTGGGAGCGCGCGGCGCATGAAGGGAAGCCTTTCGGCGGGCGGCACCGCAAGAACACCTATGCCTCGGAGACTCCCGCGACCGACGGGGAGAGGGTCTACGTCTACTTCGGAAACGTGGGGCTCTTCGCGTACAGCCTCGCGGGCGACCTCGTGTGGGAACATCGCTTCCCGCCGCAGCCGATCTATCTCGACTTTGGAACCGCCGCGTCTCCCGCGGTCGACTCGGAACGGGTGTACGTCCAGTCCGACAACCAGGAAGGCTCCTTTCTCGCCGCCGTCGACAAGCGGACGGGGAAGGAGCTATGGAAGATCGCTCGTGGTGTGGGGAACGAGGGCATGATCCGCTCCGGATGGTCGACGCCTTTCGTTTGGGTGACGCCGCGGAGGAGCGAAGTCGTCGCCGTGGGACACGGGCTCGCGATTGGATACGACGTCGAAGGGAACCCGCTCTGGCGTCTCTCCGGGCTCACGGGCCAGGCGACGCCGACCGCCATCGCGGGCGACGGGCTTCTCTATGTAGGAACCGGGTCCCAGGGAGAATCGAACCGGCCGATGTTCGCCGTTCGCCCCGGCGCCTCCGGAGATATCTCGCTCGCCGAGGGGACCAAGTCCAATGAGTTCGTGGCCTGGCACAACCCTCAAGCTTCCGCGTACACCTCGTCGCCCCTCTCCTACGGCGGCCGGATCTACGTCGTGAACGACAACGGGATTCTCACTGTCTTCGACGCCCGCACGGGAGAGCGCCTCTATCGAGCGCGAGTGGGCGGTGGAGGATTCACCTTCTCGAGCTCGCCCTGGGCCTACGGCGGAAACGTCTTCTTCCTGAGCGAGGACGGCGATACGTTCGTCGCGAAGGACGGAGCGGCCTACGAGGAAGTGGGGAGAAACCCGCTCGAGGAGATGACGCTCGCGAGCCCCGCGATCGCGGGCGACGCCCTTTACATCCGCACCCAGACCAAGCTCTACCGGTTGTCCGACGGGCCGACTACGATCGGGCGCTGAGAAGCGCCCTGAGCTCCGCTCGACATCAGATCGGTACCGCGTTGTACACTATCCACATGGCCAGACCTGGTCTGGTCTGGTTCGATGTACATGGTCATCAACACCGTCTCAGAAGCCAAGGCGAGCCTCTCGGAGCTCATCGAGAAGGCGTCAGAGGGTGAGGAGGTCATCATTTGTCGCGCCGGTAGGCCCGTGGCTGTCCTTCGGGCATACAGGAAGACAGAGAGACCTCGCGAGCCGGGGGCGCTGCGCGGAAAAATTCGCATCGCTCCCGATTTCGACGAGCTTCCGGCTGACATCGCCGAGGCGCTCGGCGCGAAGCCGACGTGAATTTGCTCCTCGATACCCACACGCTTCTATGGTGGCTAGCGGATGCCGCCGAACTGGGCAAAAGCGCGCGAGAGGCGATACGCGAGCCCTCAAGGGTCGTCTACTTCAGCGCGTGAACGTCTGGGAGATCGTCTTCAAGAGAGCTCTCGGAAAGCTCGCCGTTCCGCGGCGATTCTCCCGCGTGTTGGAGGAACAGCCGTTCGAGAGACTGGCGATGACGGTCGATCACGCCTTCAAAGTCGGCGAGCTCCCGATGCACCATCGGGATCCCTTCGATCGGTTGCTGATTGCACAGTGTCTCGTGGAAGGACTGACTCTCGTTACCCATGATGGAGACATCGCAAAGTATGACGTCCCCATCATTCTGACCTGAGGGGAGCCGCTCTCGGTCTGTAGTCGAGGGTCCGAGCCGTCAACGCGGCCTAGCGCCGGTCTGACGACCTGGGAGGATCCCCATCGCTTCTCCGAAGGCGTCGTGCACGTACTCGTCAACGGAGAGTTCGCGCTCAAAGGAGGCGAGCTCACGGGCGCAACGCCGGGTCGCTGGCTGCGCCGCCAACGATCTCTGCCATGACTTTCATCGCCGCGGCGTCGTGCAGCGTGCAGATGAGTGTGGAGACGCCGGCATCCTTCCACGCCTGGACGCGGTCCGCGATCCTCTCCTTCGGGCCGCAGAGCGCGACCTCGTCGACGAGCGTACTCGGGACAGAAGCGATGGCCTCCTTCTTCTTGCCCTGAAGGTAGAGCTCCTGGATGAGGGCGGCCTCTTTCTCGTAGCCGTATCGGCAGGCGAGGTCGTTGTAGAAGTTCTTGCCCGGAGCCCCCATTCCGCCGATGTAGAGCCCGAGGGTCGGTTTCACGGAATCGAAGCACTTCTCGAGGTCCGATCCGAGGGCGACGGTCACTCCCGGAGCGACGTCGAAGGGCCGCTCGACGGACCTCTTCGCGAATCCCGCGTCGATGGAGTCCTGGAAGATGTCCGAGTGGAAGGGCGAGTAGAAGATCGGCAGCCACCCGTCCGCGATCTCGGCGGCGAGAGCCACGTTCTTCGGGCCGAGAGCGGCGACGTAGATGGGTATCGATGGCCGCAGCGGAGCCATCATGAGCTTCAGCGGCTTTCCCAGTTCTGATTCTTCCACCGGAATCGTGTACGACTCGCCGCGAAACAGGAGAGGCTCCTCGCGAGCGAGGATCCGTCGCACGATCTCGACGGTCTCTCGAGTTCGTGAAAGAGGTTTCCCGTACGGAACTCCGTGCCAGCCCTCGACCACCTGGGGACCGGAGACGCCGAGTCCCAGAAGGAGTCTGCCGCCGCTCAATCGATCGAGGGTGGCCGCGGTCATCGCCATGAGAGCGGGGGTTCTCGACGGGATCTGGAGAATCGCGGTGCCGAGAGAGATTCGCGTCGTCGACGCCCCGACCCAGGCGAGGAGGCTCACCGCATCGGAGCCCCAGGCTTCGGCGACCCAGACCGAGTCGTAGCCGAGCCTCTCCGCCTCGAGGGCCAGGGGCACGGGGTTTGGATTCGATGACGTGAGAAAGCCGAGGTTCAGCCCGAGCTTCATCGGCGCGCCCGGTTTCGCGCGGCTTTCGCGATCCGCTCTCTGAGGGGTGCTTTCGGCTTCGCCGGAGCCGCCGCCGTCTTCTTCTTCGCCTCGACTCCGATCTTCGGGCAGAGCGAGGATACGACGCAGCTCTCGCAATCCGGATTCCGCGCGGCGCATACCCTTCGTCCGTGGTGGATGAGAATGTGGGCGAGGTCGATCCAGCCCTCCTGGGGAACGAGCTTCATCAGCTCCTGCTCCACCTGCTCCGGGTTCTTGCCGCTCGCGAAACTGAGACGGTGCGAGAGGCGGAAGACATGGGTGTCGACGACGAAGCCCACGGCGACGCCGAAAGCGGTTCCGAGGACGACGTTCGCGGTCTTGCGGGCGACCCCGGGAAGAGTCAGAAGCTCTTCCATCGTTCGGGGCACCTCGCCTCGAAAATCGGAGTCGATCCTCGCGGCCGCGCCCTGGATCGATTTCGCCTTGTTCCGGAAAAAGCCGGTCGAGCGGATGATCTCCTCGACCTCGCTCCTCGAAGCCGCTGCCATATCCGAGACCGTGGGGTAACGGGCGAAGAGCCCGGGAGTAACCATGTTCACCCGGACGTCGGTGCACTGCGCCGAGAGGATCGTGGCGACGAGGAGCTGGAGCGGGCTCTCGTGGGTGAGAGCGCAGACGGCCTCGGGGTAAGCCTTTCGCAGCCGTTTCACCACTTCACGGGCGCGGCGGCGGCGCTCCGCTTCGGATTCGCGCTTGGACTTCGCGGGAGCCAGCTCAGACCTCGACCAGGACGTCGTCTCCGACCACGGACACGGAATACGTTGCGACGCTACGGCCCGGATCGTAGATCGCTTCTCCGGTTCGCACGTCGAACTGCCAGCCGTGCCACGGACAGGTAACGACGCCTGCTTCGAAGAGGCCTTCGTCGAGAGGCCCACCCTGATGGGCACAAGTAGCGCTCGTCGCGTAGAACGAGCCATCGACGTTGTAGAGAACGACCTTCTGGCCCTCGACCTCCACGCAACGAAAGCGGCCGGTGCCGACGTCGTCCTTCCGGCAAACTTGCACTCGATTTCCCATCGGCCGCGTATTCTACTACTTCGTCGCGATGGCGGCGTAATCCTGGTCGCCGAAGAGAAACGCGTTCAGCTTCTCGAAGTTCTGATTGATCGTCGACGAGCCGTTTCCGATCTCGGCCGCCGTCAGGGGCAAAAGCCGCGCCCGCTCCGAAACCGGGCTCGAGTATCGAAGCTCCACCTCGCGAAAGCCCGCCGCGCGCAGGACGAAATCCAGCGTCTCGGGATGGAGCGGCTTCTCGTGCGAGAGGTCCCGGTAGAAGGTCTCTACGAGAGCGATGACACTCCGCGGGTTCACCGTCTCGAGAACGAGGCGTCCTCCGGGACGAAGGGCGCGGTGGCAGCTCTCGAGAAACGCGCCCAGGAGACGCGGGGGGAGGTGCTCCACGAGCTGAGCGGCGAAGATGCCCCCGAGTGACGCCGGCTCTCGGCCTGCCACGAAGTCGATGACGTCCGAAACCTCCGCCGCAAGCCCGCGCTCCCGGCACCGTCCGACCATCTCCGCGTTTCCGTCGATTCCCAGGCTATCGATACCTGCGTCTCGCAGGAGCTCGAGAAACTCGCCGCGGCCGCATCCAAGGTCGGCGACGGGCGCGGAGTCTCGAAAGAAAGAAACGTAGCCGGAGAGCTTCCCCCGGATCTCCTCGGCGCTCCCGCGGAAGCGCTCTTCGAACGCCACGTAGTGCGCCTCTTCGAGCCGCTCTCGCGTCCGCGCACCGGGCGACGGCGGAGTCGTGAGCTCCGCGCGGGCGAGCGCGAGGGTGGTGCTCATCCCCTCGAGGCGCTCCTGGGTTTTCCGGATCCCGAGACGGACGGCCTCGACGCGCTTGTCCATCGATTCGAGCAGGAGGTCGGAGCGGCGGTTTCCGAGCGAGGCGTAGAGCCGATCCTTCGCGTCCGCGAGCCGATCGACACGCTGGGCGAAGCCGATGAGAGCCGAGGCGAACTCCGCCGCACGCGCGCCGGAGGCGTTGGTGCTCTCGGAGAGACGGTTCAAGAACTGGACCAGGGTCGAGTCGAACTCGCGCTTTCGGGCGAAAGCGCTTTCGAGGCGCGCGAGCTCGGGCTCGAGGAGTTTTCTGGCGAATCTTCGAACGAGCCCTTTGAACCCCGTCGCCGGCGACAGGTGTCTTTCGGCGGGAGCGGCGACGGACCGGTTCAGCTCCGACAGAAGCTCGGGGATCCGGGGGTCACGTTCGTAAGGGGCGGGGTTCGCCGAAAGGCGGTCGATCTTCGCGAGAAACTCGAGATAGATTCCTTCCTCTTCGTCGAGCTTCTTCTTCCGCTCGGCGAGTGTGGCTTCGGTGGGATCGAGCTCCAAGAAGTCAGCGCCTCGCGCCGGCTCCGACGACTCCGACGCTTCCGACGATTCCGTCAGGCGGCGAAGAGGCGCTCGCGTACCGCCGGCGAGGCATGCGACCCGCCTCGAACGCGAGCCTTCCCGACTCGACCGCGAGCCTCATCGCCTCGGCCATCTTCACCGGATCCCGAGCCTCGGCGATCGCGGTGTTCATCAGACAACCGTCGGCTCCGAGCTCCATGGCGACGGCGGCGTCGGAAGCGGTTCCCACTCCGGCGTCGACGATCATCGGAATCGAGATCGCCTCGCGGAGGAGCGTCAAGTTCCCCGCGTTCTGGATTCCGAGGCCGGAGCCGATGGGAGCGCCGAGGGGCATCACCGCGGCGGCGCCTGCCGCCTCGAGCTTCTTCGCCACCACCACGTCGTCGTTGGTGTAGGGGAGAACCACGAAGCCCTCTCCTACGAGGATCTTCGTCGCTTCGACGAGCGCTTCAGTATCGGGGTAGAGAGTCTTCTCGTCCCCGATGACCTCGAGCTTTACCCACTCGGACAGCCCCGCTTCCCGGCCGAGGCGCGCGGCGCGCACGGCGTCTTCGGCCGTGTAGCAACCCGCGGTATTGGGAAGGATCGAGAAGCGCTCCCGATCGATGAAGTCGAGGAGCGATTCCTTGCTGCGGTCGCTAAGATTCACCCGCCGAACGGCGACGGTGACCATCTCGGCCCCCGAGGCTTCGTGGCAGGCTTTCATCAAGGGAAAGCTCGCGTACTTTCCCGTGCCGACGATGAGGCGGGACCGAAACTCTTTGCCGGCGACAATCATGACCATGCACTCACTTCGGTTGCGCTCAGCTTACTGCGAAGCGGCTTCAGCCGCCACCAACGAAGGTGACGACTTCGAGCTCGTCGCCGTCCGAGACGACCGCGCTTCGGTGCTCTGACCGCCGGAGGATGCGGCGGTTCCACTCGACGGCGACCCGACCGGCATCGAGGCCGAGGTCCTCGAGGAGCTTTTGGATCGAAGTCCCCAGCGAGAGCTCGTGCGGCTCCCCGTTGAGGCGGACGCGGACGGTTTTGGAGGAGGCTACTTCTTCTCCTCCTTCTTGTTCGTCGCGAGATAGTTGAGGATCACTTGATCGAGGCTCTGATCGGAGACGTTGGTGTCATCGCCCAGGATGCCGCTCTTCGCTTTGGCGTAGCGGCCCCGCCGGACCTCATCGATGACGCTCCGGTGCTGATCTTCCATGAACTTGATGACCGTCTTCTCCTCGTACCCGTTCTGCAAGAACTTGGCGTAGGCGGTCCGCCGCGCCCCCAGGATCTCACCGCCCTTGTAGATGAGCGACTCCACCATGGGATTGTCCTTGCCCTTGTCCTCCGTCTGGACGTGGTACACGTCGCCCATATAGGGGACGTCGGTATTGAAGCCGGTGATCATCGGTCGGATCCAGCGCGCGCGCGACTCAAGGATGGTTCTACCTTGCTTATGTTAAGTCATCATTGGACTTAACGGCTAGAACTCATTGTCGCCCTCCCCCCTCCCCGTGTCAAGTCCGGGTTGACAAGGTCTCGGCCTCCTCTTTATATTGACCGGTTTGTTCCCATGAGCTGGCCTCCGGCCTTTCCCATCCTCACGGTCCTCGTCTGGACCCCTGCCGCCGGCGCTCTGCTCTCGGCCTTTCCGGGAGAGGAGCGGAAAGCACTTCGAAGGATGCTTTCCATCGGCTGCGCGGCGCTCTCCCTCGCTCTCGCCTCGGCGCTGGCTCTTACGTTCGAGACTTTCGAGCCAGGCGCGAGTCCTCGCGAGCTCCGGAGGTGGATACCGACCCTCGGACTCTCCTACGATCTTTTTGTCGACGGCTTCGGCTCCATCCTGGTTCTCTGGGTAGCGCTTCTAGCGCTCCTCGCTTTGCTCTCCGTCGGCGCCTGCGAGCTCGGAAAGCGGGCCACGTGTCTCATTCTCTTCGTGGAGACCGCGCTCCTTGGTCTCCTGACCGCGGGCGACGGCGCCCTGTTTCTCGCTTTCTACGGCGCCGGGATTGTGGTTCTCACCCTCTTTCTCGGACGCGCCGAGGAGATGAAGAAGTTCTTCTTCTTTCAGTCGGCGGGTGCCACGCTCGCCGTCGTTTACCTCGCGATCTCGTATCACCTCACCTGGGTCCAGACGGGATTCCCTTCGGCCGAGATCGCGCGCTTGCCGTCGCTCGTGACCTTCCCCGACGTTCAGAGCCGGATGTTTCTTCTGGGCGCCGCCGTAGTCGCCTTCGCGGCCCCGCTCTTCCCGTTCACCTCGTGGGTCTCGAGCGCGACGTCAGCGCTCGCGACTCCCGGGCGCCTCCTCCTCCTCGGAGGATGGAGCCTTGCGGGAACCCTGTTCTTCGTCCGCGCGGTACTGCCGTCCCATGCCCGGGCCGAAGGCGCTTTTTTCGTGATGGTGCTCGCCGCGGTCTCTCTCCTCTACGCCGGTCTCGCTTCGCGAGTATCGTGGGCGCCTCTCCTCGCAGGCTTCCAAGGGCTGGTCGTCCTCGGCCTTCTTTCTCCCACGGCCGAGGGAGTTGCCGCCGGGCGCGCGGGAATGCTGCAACTGGCTCTGGCCTTATCGACGCTCGCCCTCTGGAAGGCGGATTTCGACGACGCTCGCGGTCCGGCTTACCCCGGTGGCATCGCAGTCGCGATGTTTCTTCCCGCGTCGTTCTTCGTCCTCCGGGAGCATTGGACGACCGCTCCCGTCACAACCGCGCTCGCGGGCCTCGGGCTCGTTCTGATAATGCTTCGCCTCGTGAGCCGTGTGAGCCTGGTGAGAACGCCGAGGACGCTCCCGGCTCTTTCCCGAAGACAAAGCGTTTTGCTCTTGCCGCTCGTGGGCTTCTGGATCTTCTCGCTTCTGGCGCCGTCGAGGTTCATCCCCGCGGACTCGAAGGCGCCCGCTATCGCCCTCGAGGAATGAGGATCGCCGCCTTCGGACCCGCGATTCTTCCGCTCCTCGCGGCGTGGGTCCTGTCTTGTCGAGCGGGCGCGAGCCGGCGGGGACGGGGGATGGTCGCCGCGGTCGACGCCCTCGCACTCCTCCTGACGGTCCTTCTCTGGAACGCCGTCCTCGGAGCGGATCTCTTCAGCCTGTTCCTGGGCGCTTCCGTCCTCGGGGCGCTCACCTTCGCCGCGGTGAGTCCGGAACAGGATATCGAATCCCTCTGCCGCCTCCACCTGGGAGCGAGCCTCTCGATCGTCGCCGTGTCGACGGGGGAGCTTTCGTGGTCGGTTCTGGCCATCCTGCTATTCGGGATCCTGTTGCGGCAGACGAGAGAGCGGCTTCTCTTCTTTCTCGCCCCGAGTTTCGCGGCCCTCGCGGGACTCGCGCTCATCCGAAGAGCCGATACGGAGGGACTCGGCCTCGTCCTCGTCGCCGCCGGTCTATCGGGTGTATGGCTCGCCTCGAGCCGCGAGGTTCTGAGAAGCTCGACGCCGGGACTCGTGACCCGGATGGCGTTCTCGTTCACGCTCCTCGCGGCCGTCTCCTCGGTCCACCTCCGAATCGCCGCCTGGTTTCCCGAAAGGGCTCCCCTCGGAACGATCGAAGCACTCGCTCTCGGCGCTCTCGCTCTCGGCGCCCTCGGCGCTCTCGGCGCTACGCGCATCACCACGTTTCTGACCGCGCTCGCTCTGGCGCGCGGAGGTCTCGTGCTCTTCGCCCAACTCGGCGGCGTTCAGGGGAGAGCCCCTTCCCTGATGGCGCTCGCCGCTTCCGGCGTCTCGCTTCTCTTGCTCGCCGCCGCCTTGGACAAAACCGGCACGGTCGACGACGTGTCGAATCTGGGGTCGATCCCTCGAAGGCTCGTTCTTACCCTGGGCGCCCTCTCCGCATGCTCGTTTCCGCCGTTTCCGGGATTCGTCGCCATCTTCCCGCTTTCGAGCGCGCTCGTCGGCCGAGGCTACTCGTTTTCGCTTCTCGTAGCTGCGGCCTTTCTTTTTCTTCTCGCGCTCGGCGCCATGCGCGTCGTCGTCCGGGCGTGGGATTCGGAAAGAGCGCGAAAGGTCGAGACCGAAGTCGGGCTCGCCGCTCTCGGTTTGGCCGTCGCGGCGACTCTGGCCTTTTCGATCGCGCCCGCTCGTCTCGCAGAGCTCGCGAAAGCCGCGGCGCTCGCGATTCTCTAAAGTTTCCTAGGCACAGAGGGGGGGGCCTCAGTACAACACGCGAAACTTGATGGTTTGAGGAACCCTGGCGAGCTCCTCGACCACATTTGGCTGGTACGTCCGGCTCACGTCGGTGATTACGTAACCAATCCGTTCGCTGGTTTTGAGATATTGGCCGAGAATGTTGATTCCGTGTTCCGCCATGACGGCGTTGATCGCCGCCAGGACTCCGGGCTCGTTGGCGTGAATGTGTACGAAACGATGGGCTCGCCGGAGATCCGGAAGCTGGACACCCGGGAAGTTAACGCTTCCAAAGGAGTTTCCGGTATTTATGAACGAGACCAAAGCACCCGACACGGAGTCCGCGATGTTTCGCTGCGCTTCCCGGGTGCTCCCCCCAATATGAGGTGTGAGAATCACGTTGGGGAGCCCAGCCAAAGGCGAGGCGAACGGCAGCCCGTTGCCACCTGGCTCCTCCGGGAAAACGTCGACCGCGGCGCCGCCGAGTTTCCCGCTTCGCACCGCCTTCGCCAATGCCTCGATGTCGACGACGAAGCCCCGCGACAAGTTCAGGAAAAGAGATCCGTCCTTCATCGAGCGAAATTCTGGTTCTCCAAACAGGTGGTGATTGCGCGGGTTGCCGTCCACGTGCACCGAGACGACGTCTGCTCGCTTCAAGAGCTCCCTGAGAGACGAGCATTTGGTGGCGTTGCCCAGGGGAAGTTTCTCCACGATGTCGAAATAGTGCACGTCCATGCCGAGGGCCTCGGCAAGGACCGACAATTGGGCGCCGATATTCCCATATCCCACGATTCCGAGTTTCTTGCCCCGAACCTCGAACGCTCCGTTCGCGGACTTGTTCCATATT
The DNA here is from genome assembly GCA_964553925.1 of uncultured Acidobacteriota bacterium. GTDB lineage: Bacteria > Acidobacteriota > Vicinamibacteria > Marinacidobacterales > SMYC01 > DAISKN01. The sequence continues at coordinate 771 of CAZKNR010000019.1, read as the reverse complement.
CCCCGGTGGAGGTCGGTTGCTTTGTCGAGCACCCGTCGCGCCAGCGCGAGAATTTCGCCAATGGCGAGCTCAACCACGCTCCGGGTGTTGGCGTAGGGGGCGTTGAAAACGATCACCCCGTGGTCCGAACAGGCGTCCAAATCCACCTGATTGGTGCCGATGCAGAACGCACCGATTGCCTTGAGCTCGGATGCCCCCTCGAGAAGTCGCCGGGTGATCCGTGTTCTCGATCGGATGCCGAGGAGGGTGATCCCTGGGAGCTCGTGGATGAGCGCCTCTTCCTCCAAGCTCGCGGCGAGCGCCCGTACGGTGTATCCCTCCTTCTCCAAGTATGCGACTGCGGCCGGGTGGATTCCCTCGAGGAGCAGAACATGCAACCTGGAGCGAGGGTAGGAACCGGGCATGGGAAGAGCAAGGTGGTACAGAAGCTCGTCCAAGCTCGGCAAGACTTGGTCGGCCCGTTCGACCACGGATTCGCGGCGCACGTTTTCGGTGAAGGCGTAGAAGCGGGTCGCCAGACCCGCCTCTTTGATTCGCACGTCGCTGAAGCCATCCCCGATGACGAGGCACTCCCCAACCAGTTGCAGGCTGCGCAGCACGCGCGCCTTACCATCCTGATGCACCAGCGGGTTTCTTGAATCGAATCCAACGACATAGCCCCGGTCGTCGAAGAGAAGGGAGTTGGCGAAAAGATGGTGGGAACTGAGGCCGAGCGTCTCCAGCACCGGCCCGATGAACTCCTGAAACCCGTTCGAGAGCACGTAGATTTGA
>CAZKNR010000018.1:0-10131 GCA_964553925.1 uncultured Acidobacteriota bacterium | reverse complement strand
CCTGAGTTTTCTCGGTCTCCTCGTGCTCCGTGCCGTCTCGGGAATGTTCAAGGACCTCAAAGAGTTCGTCTACGTCGGCCCGTTCGTCGCCGTCACCGCGGGCGTCGCCCTCGATTCTTTGTGGCGGCGCGGCCGGTGGGGTCGGCTCGCCGCGATTCTCGTGGCCGCGGGTCTCATCGGCTTCGGCCTCGCGAAGTACTCGGAGTACTTTCGAATGCATACCGGCCTTGCCGGTCTTCGTTAGTAACGCGCCCGTTCCTACGAGCTCGTGTCCGTCACCGCGGCGGCCGATGGAGGGAATAGCGAACCCACGTCCAGCTCGATGGCCTCGAACGGGGCGATTCGGGGCTCGTCGCCGTCGGTCCAGGCGCCGAGGCGCACCCAGGCGCCCTGTTGTGACCGATAGGCTTCCAGCGTTCGCTCGCCCACGTCGACGATCGAGTAAAAATGCACTCCCGCTGTGAGATAGAGCTCGGCTTTGTGAATGCGATCCCTACGTTCATTGCTAGGCGAGAGAACTTCACAGATCCAGTCGGGTATGTCGGTTATGGGACGGGTCGCGGGGAACGTCGGCACTCGTTCTCGCCGCCAGCCCACGAGGTCGGGTGATACGATGTCGTTGGCGCCGAGGTAGACGTCTGGCTCCATCAGGATCCACCAGCCGCCCGGACCTCCGCGGCCCCGATAGAACGTGCCGTGCAGCTCCGAAACCAGAGCTCCCTGAACGAGACGGTGGCCTGGAAGTGGACTCGGAAGCGCCTCGAGGGATCCCGCGAGGATCTCGTACTTGAGCCCATCCTCGGGCGTTGCGAGAAGATCCTCCCAGGTTGCGAGCCGTCTGGCCGCTTTTGCCCCTGACATGCTCTTATCTTACGACAACGAGACGGAAAATATCCCGCCCGCCTTCGCGTCGCGGTTCCCTTCGGCCCCAACTGGTAACCCCTACTCCATTCGCAGGCTGCGGAAGAACGCCGCCATCGCCGGCTACGTATTCAAAGCGATGTTCAAGGGTTGAACCTCAAGAAATACAGCCGTCCCCGTCTCGGCCCCACATTGCCGGTCGGGATCAACTGCAATTTACTGATTGGGGTAGTCGCCTATATGACGGATCGGAGCAAAAAGGTTACAGGCGGGGGCCTAACGGCGTCCATCAGGCTCCCAGGGAGCGTCCGGGTCGAAGGCGCGCCGAATCATCGCCGCGGCTTCGCGCATTCGACTTTGCGAGAGAGCTCGCGGCAGCCGTTGAAGAAGGCGAGACTTGTTCATCACCGAGACGAAGTGCCCCTTGACGTACGAAACCGAGGGTAAACCCGTTTCGCCCGGCTCGAGCTTCATCGTCGTCGGCCCCTCGGCGCCAGCGCTTCCGAAGGGGACGATCAGGATCGACTCCACTCGCTCGCTCGTATTTCTTGCGTCGAGGGACACGATCAACACCCAGTGCCGACGCGGCGGTTCGCCCAGGTTGGCCGTCCAGATCTCCCCGCGGCGGGGAACTGACCTACTCGTCGAAGTCAACTTCGTCCAGGCCCTGGGCCAGGACGGCCTCCAGTCGAGCCTCCTCCTTCTGAGCTCGTGAAGACAGACCCGCGAAGTACGCGGCGGTGTCCGACTCCAGTTGGGCGCGATTCTCCACGCGCCGTGCCCGGGCGACGGCGAGGTCGACGGCATGAGCGAGGTTGCGCGCCTTGCCTCGTTTGATGAGGGACTGGAGGTAGGCGAGGCTCTCCGGAGCGACGGTGGTGGATACCTTGCGTCTGTGACTCATGCACGCGATCTACTGCAGACAGAATATCCTATTCATCGTACGATGATCAAGATGACAAAATAGAGGACAAAAACACGAATCCGTGGTCGTCCGGAGAACGGGCGGATTTCGCCATAGGTCGATGGCGCTAAAAAGAGAGCTTGATGCCGATCATCGCGCGGAGGGGATCGACGAATTGCTGCCCTTTCCCAAGGTTAGGACTGAAGAAGTTGCGGGATACGAGATTCACTTCGGCGGAGTCGTTCAGGAGGTTCAGTAGATCCGCGAGGATCTCCACCTTCCCCTTTCGTCCGAAGCGGAAGATCTTGGAGACACGCAGATCGAGAAGAGTCTGGGCCGGGAGCCGTCTCGCTCCTCGAGTTTCGGTGAGGATCCCGGTGGATCCCTGGGGCAACCGAACGGTCGCGAAGGCCGCCCAAGGGTGTCCGGTGAGGTGTTGGAAGTTCGCTCCCACGAGAACCCCGACATTTGGGATCTCGACCGCTCCCTGGACGCGGAAGATATGGGTGCGATCGTTGTTGAGCGGCCCAGTGGCGTTCGTGTAGTGGTTGGGGTCGCGGCCGAAACGAACGAAGCCGAAAGTAGTGCTCGACTGACCGTCGCCTGGTCCCGAGCCGCTCGAAGCCTGGAGGCCGGTGGCTTCCGAAATCGAGTAAGAGACCAGGGCTTGCCAGCGGTCGGCCCACCGCTTTTCGAACGTCAGGAGAAGGCCGTTGTACCGGAGGAAGAGCTCCTCCTGATTCGCGAGAAGGTAGAGCCGATCCTGAGCGGCGCTGACCAGGGAAAACACCGGAACCGCTTGGCCGTTCTGGAGCGTCGCCGTGCCCGGCTCATAGACGCCCCGGATGTCCTCCCACCCGACGTATTCGTGGCCGTCTTTGCGGACGTAGGTCGCGGAGAAGGCGACGTCCGTGAAAGCCTCTCTCTCGAAGCCGATCGAGAATTGATCGGTGTAAGGAGATCCGGTCCCGGGATCGACGCGGAGCTGCGCCTTTGGATCGAGGACATCGATCACGTCGGTGTAACCGCCGGTCGCGGGATCGAATAAGGCGGTAGTGACGGGAGTGATCCCCGGATGCACTGCGGATGACTCCTGAACGACGACTCCCTGATGGTAACGGCCCCAGTTTCCGCGGAGGAGTGTCCTTCCGTCGGGAGTGAGCTTCATGTTGAACCCGAGTCTCGGCGAGAGCGCGTTCCAGGTGTAGAGCGTCCCCAGGCCCTCGACGGTTTCTCCCGTCTCCTCTCCCGCGACGTTGAACCGGGCGAGATCCGGGCTGATGAGCTGGCTGCGGTCGAACCGGAGACCGAGGTTGAGCGTCAACCGTTCGGCGAATGTCAGCGTGTCCTCCGCGTAGGCGCCGACGCTCCGGGCATCGCCGCCGTAAACGTAGGGCTCGCGGAAGTAGGCCAGGTAGGGCTCGCCGCGCTGATCGAGGTACTGGGCGCCTCCCGGCCATCCATACACGCCGTGCTGTCTGGCATCGACGAACTGGGCCCCGAACTTGAAGTCGTGATCGGCGCCGAGGAAGTCGGTAGCATAATGGCTCACTTTTGCATGGGCGACGGTGCGGCTTTCCTCTTGCGATCCAAAACTGAACGAGCCGCCACTCTGGATCCCCGTCGCGATGTCAAGGCGGCCCGACAGGGCGTAACCGCTGTTCGGAACGCCGTTCCGCGAGGCGTAGTATCCGGAGACGCGGGCGTCCCAGAACGTGTTCGGCGAGACGACGTGGGTCAGGTCCGCGAAAGTCAGTGAAGGGTTGTGGCCGTCCCTCGTGATTCCGGTTTCGTAGGGACGGCTGATCGTGTAGGGGCCCGAGAGAAGCCAGTAGTCGTCGTGGTAGTTGTGCATGAGCTTGAGGTTCGGAGTGATCTGCCAGTTGATCTTCCAGAAGATGCGATCGGCGTCGTACTCACGAGGAAATCGGCTGTCCGAGCCCGGCTGGCTGTCGTGGTCCCTCTGGTACTGATAGCCTCCGAAGAACCACAGGCGATCCTTCAGAACGGGTCCCCCGAGATGCGTCGTGAAGTCGCGGTAGAGGTTCTTTACGAACCCGGTCTCGCCCTCGGGGCAGTTGCAAGGGAGCTTCACCGGCTGACTCGTCAGGTCTTGGAACTGACCGTAATACGACGCGTCCAGTTGAAAATCGTTTCCTCCCTGCCGGCTCACGACGTTGAAGACCGCCCCCGGCACGTTTCCATACTCGGCGGAGGCGCCGAGGCCCACGATCTGAATCTCCTCGATGATGTCGGTGTCGATCCGGGGATAGGAGCCAACGCCACTGGCCGCGGTGAAGTCCGTGCCATCCACAAGGTACGTGTTCTCGTTCACGCCGGAGCCAAATGCCGAAACACCCGGAGAGGTGCTCCCCGTGGTGCGGGTCGGCGCCATTCCAGGCGCGGACTTGATGAGGTCGAACAGGCTGTACCGGCGGACGGGAGTGTTCTGAACGTATTCCTTCCCGTAGTGGGTGGATTGCCCGCTGTCTTTGGTATCGAGGAGAGGACTTTCTGCGGTTACCGTCAAGGATTCGGCCAGGGTCGCGAGAGGGAGGGTCACGTTTCTCTCGACCGTGGCTCCCACCTGGACGCGGACTGCTTCTTCGATGTAAGTCTGGAATCCGGAGATCTCGACGGCCAACGAGTAGAGCCCGGGCGCGAGCGCGGGAAACCGGTAGTGGCCTTTCTCGTTGGTGACGAAAGTGGCCGGACCTCCGAGGAGGGCGGGAGACTGAATGGTGGCCGTGGCGCCGGGAACCACCGCCCCGGACTCATCCCTCACCGTCCCGAGGATGTTCCCGGTAATTACCTGACTCTCCGCGGTTTCCAGCGAGGAAAAGGAGACAAGGGCGAGGAAGACGATCTGGAGGTTTCGTTGAGTCATTATGGCTCCTCTGAGGGCTACCTATGAATGACGGAAACGGAGAGAAAGGTTACAGTTCAGGACTCTGGGACCCAACTTCTTCACAAGGTAACGCACCTCGTCGTCTATCTTCACCCGGCTCACCAGGTGGGGAGCTTCGCCCAGCCGGGGAACGGGTCGGCATCTATACTCCAGCCGCTGCTCGAATTCGAGTCAGGCACCACGCGGAGGTTCGTCCAGCTCCGGAGCATCGCCAGGAACTCCTGGCGAGGGCGCTTGTGAGGCGGAGTTTGGGTGACGTCGGGAACGGGCCAGAGGCGGATGGTTTGGTCCCGGCCGCCAGATGCCAGCCATCGGCCGTCGGGGGAGAACGCTCTGGCGCCGCTCGCGCCTCGGTGACCGAAGAAAAGATGCGGCTCGGTCGCCGAGATGGGGCCAACACGCACGGTGCCATCGAAACCGCCGCTCGCGAGAAGAGTCTCCGCTGCGTCCACCGCCATACCCGCAGCACCGAACAGTGTGGGAAGCGTTGTCACGGCTCCATCGTTGAGGCCGACCCGAACGACTTCTCTGTAGATGTCGCTCGGATGTCCAGTATTCGCGAACGCGAAGCGGCCTCTGCGGCTGAGAGCAAGTAATTCGAGGTTGAGCTCAGACAGTTGCTTCCCTGTACCGTCGCGCAGGTCGAAAAGAACCATCGGAGTGCCTCCCGCAAGGAGGTGGTCGTCGTCCACGAACGAGAGACCTCTCGGGTCATCTCCAGCTCCCGGGATGGACAGCTTGGTCAGAAGCCGGCCGCTTTCAAGGTCCCAGACGGGGATGAACCTTTCCTCAACAGGTGCGCGGTTGGTGTTCGCAGCCACACGGCGCCCGTCTGGAGATATCGCGACGAACCACGCGACCGTTTCCTCCGAGAACGCCTTGAGCTCGCGGACAGGCCCTCCCTCGATGGGTACCGCCAGGACGCGGCCGCCGCTCGCGGATATCACGGCCGTAGCGCCGCGGGGATCGAGCGCAAGCGAAGGAAAGGTCATGCCGGTCCGCAACAGCACTCGAGGCTGCTCGGGGCTGGCGGGATCCATGGGCCAGGAGCGCAGGGTGGCGTCGCGGGCTACAGAGAGAAGCGTGCCACCATCCGGGGTGAAGGCGACGTCATCAACAAAGGCCCCGTGACCTTCGAGAACCCGCGGGTAGGTTTCTCCGAGCGGCCAGTAGAACGTGTGGTCGGCTTGGTTCGTGACGAGCCACCGCTCGGTCGGATCGAATGCGAACTGGTTGAAGTTAAAGGAGTCGGCGCGAACCTCGAGCGGGGCCGCACCTTTGGGAGCGGAAAGATCCCACAGCCGAAGGACCCAAAGGCCGTTCTTTTTACCGGAAGCCGCGAGCCACTTGCCGCCGGGGCTGAAGAGAACGTCCGACGTGTCCTCCTCCGGCCCGAGGACCCGAAGCGGCGACTCGGATTCCGGGACACGCCAAATCCTGATCTCCCCCGACTCGTCGCTCACCGCTACTCGGTCCCCCGATGGATGGAACGCGACGTCCCGCACCGGTGACGAGTGCTCGGCGAAAAGCTCCGGGCCGGAAGCCCAGTCTCGGAGAGACCGAAGGTAGACCTTGCTACCCAGAGCGTAGGCCATCGACTCGCCAGCAGCGTCGACATCCCGCGCATTCAGAGCATCGGCGGAACCAACCCAACGGGACTCGCCCCCGTCGAAGGGCCAGAAGCGAACGACTTCTTCTTCCCCGACGGTCGTGGAGGTGAAGAAGCCCGCTCCCCTTGCGAAGGTAAGCGACCTACCGTTTTCAAGCTGTACTTCTCGAATCGGGCGTCCCTCGGGAACCGACCACCATCTCAGATCCCCCCAACGGTTCGTGACCAGCGTCCGGCCGTCCGGGGCAAAGGCCAGATGCAAAGCGCGATTACCCGCGCTCGGGTATTCTCCCTGGAGCACGATGGGCTCGCGGCCGTCCCGGTGACGGATCTCGGCTTTGCGGAAGCCGCCGATAGCAAGCCATTCCCCGTTCGGGCTGAACGCCAGGAGCAAGGCTTCGAGTCCCGCGTGCTGTTTGTTGACTGGCGACTGGAGGCCGACGGGTCCGCTCTGGAGCACCCTCAGGGCGAAAAAGCGCGCCTCCTCGGTGTCGGCGAGCTCGAGGCTCTTGATGGCGTAGGCGAGAGCTCCCGTGGGATGCCTCTCCATCTGGAGCTGGCCGATAGCGAGAAGCTTCGACGCCTCCGCCCGAAGCGCCTGGGTCTCGCTTCTTCGCCACAGGGCGCCCATGATCCCGAGGCCGACTGTGAGAAAAACGACGACGGCACTGACGGCCATTCGCTTTCTCCGCCTTCGTCGGTTGGCGAGACCCGACATCGACCGCGCGAAGTCCTCCTCCGTGGTCGAGAGCCCGCCGGTGTAACGCTCGCGCCAGAGGGAGAACTCCCGATAGGAGCTTCCCGTCCACAACAGGTCCTCGCTCCGGCCGCGCTCCTCCCAAAGATGGGCCGCTTGCCGGAGCTGATCCCGAAGGAGCGCTCCGTCCGTGTCCTGCGTTTGCCAGCGCACGAGCCGAGGCCACGCGGAGAGAAGCGACTCGTGGATGATCTCGACCGATGTTTCGTAGGACGTCAGCAGGCGCGCCGCTACGAGCTCGCGCAGCACCTCGTCGGCGGCCCGGCGTTCTTCTTCCTTGGGGAAGATCGAAAGAAGCTCCTGAACGTCCCGGCTCGCTCTGGTCCCTTGCGCCGTGACCAGGTTTCGAAAGAGCTCCCGCACCAGAGGGGTGCGTTGCGTTCCGATCCTCTCGAGAGTCTCCTCGGCGTGCTGCGCCAGAGCCCCCGCCACCCCTCCGATCTCCTGATACGCCTCTCTCGTGAGCAGGCCCTTCTCCCGATCGCGTTTCTCCCAAAGACGCGACGCCGCAAACGCCAGAAGCGGCAGAACGCCGCGCTCACGGCTCACTTCCGAGACCATCTCCTCCACCAGAGCTTCATCTTCAAAGCGGTACCCGCACGCGAGCGCCGGTTGCACCAGTGCCCGGCGCAAGGCGCTCTCGCTCAAAGTTCCGAGAGGCGTTAGCTCCGAGAAAACCGGGGCCAGAGACTCGTGCTTCTGACAATGGAACAGAAAGTCGTCGCGCAGAGAAAGGAGAACGTGTATGTCCGCCTCGACAACCAGCCGTCCCAACAGGCTTGCGAACGCCTCCTGCACCTCCGGCGGATTCAGGGTAAAAAGCTCTTCGAACTGGTCTACGATCACCAGAGCATGCTCGCTCTTCCGGCGCCACGCCGAGAACAGAGATACCGCCGTCTCCGGCTCCTGGAAGTGCAGGAACGACTGGATCGCCTGCATGTTTCCCGCGAACGATGGCAGCAATGCCTCCGCTAAAGCCGGCAAGGGATGGTATCCCGGCGTCGACAGAAGAACGCTCCATCCTTGGGGAACCGTCGGCACGAGTCCCGCTCTCAGAAACGAGCTCTTCCCCGCTCCCGAAGGGCCGATGAGAGCGAGAAGTCGCGGTCTTTTCAGCTTCCTCCAGACCGCTTCCACATCGACTTCGCGGCCGAAGAAGTACTCCTTCTCCTCCGCGGTGAACGACGCGAGCCCGGGGTAGGGGTGTCTATCCTCGAAGCCCGGAAGCCGCAGCGTCAGCTCTTCGAGAGCACGGGCGAGAGACTGGGCCGTGGGGTAACGGGAATCTGGCTCGAGAGCGAGGGCTCTTTTCAGCACCGGCCCCCAATGTCCATCGGGTACGCGAGGCGGAATCTCCCGCACCTTCTCCCACAGCTCCTGCCGGGCCCGGGCGCTTCCCACCACCATCATCTCCGCCAGGACCACGCCCGCGGAGAAAATGTCGGCGCGCGCGTCGACGACGTCGCCCCGCGCCTGTTCCGGCGCCATGTAGGCCGGGGTCCCCGAGATCGTCCCCGTCCTCTCGCGGTCGCGTCCTTTGGCGAGACCGAAGTCCATCACCACCACCCGGCCCGAGCGGGTCACCATCACGTTTTCCGGCTTGAAGTCCCGATGCACCAGAGCCGCCTGATGGATCGCTTCCAGCCCCGAGAGAAACTGAGATGCGATTTCCCGCGCTTCCTCGATCCCGAGAGGTCCTCGATCTCGGAGCGTCTCGGCGAGAGTGACTCCGTCGATGAACTCCATCGACACCAGCTCCTGGTCGTCCTCGACCACCAGGTCGAAGATCCGGCAGACGTTCGACGAGACCACTTCCCGGGCCGAGCGCACCTCCTGTCTGAGCAGCTCCCGCGCCTGCTCGCTCGAAAGACGCTCGGGCAGAAGGGCCTTCAGTGCCACGTCGATTCGCAGCTTCAGGTCGAAGGCCCGCCAGACCTCTCCCATTCCCCCTCGTCCCAGAAGCTCTCGCATCTGGTACCGGTCGGCGACCACACGACCGAGAGCCGTTCCTTCCAGGGTCTTCTGCCCCTCGAGCTCCGATTCCTCGAGCGCCAGGCTCAGGAGACATTGGGGGCACAGACCCTGGATTGCGGGTTCCGAGGAAAGCTCGCTCCCGCAGTCGGGGCAGCAGGAGGATCTTGGCATCGTCTAGGCCTATCCTGATATGACGGATCGAACGGAAAAGGTTACGACGTGGGACCCAACTTCTTCAGGAGGTAGCGCACCTCGTCGTCTATCTCTTCGGGCTTCGACACCGTCTCCATGATCTCCTGCCGAAGAACCACTCCGAAACGCTGTCTTAGACGATGCACCGAGGTTTTCACCGCCTCCTCCGAGCATCGAAGCTCCAGAGCCACCTGGCGGTACGGAACCTTGGGGCCGTCCCCGGTGAGAAATCCCTTGAGCTTGCCGAACTCCGCCGCCCTGCCTGATTGCGACAGCTCCTGCCCAAGCTTCTCCATCACCCGCTCGATCAGGGTCAGCGCCCAGCGTCGTTCGAAGATCTCTTCCGGGGTCAGGCGGTCCACCGGCTCGTAGCGGTATCGGTCTTCAACCTCGTCGGCGCTCAAGGACACGATCTGCGTATACCCGCCTCTCTTCCAGGCCCGGTCCTTCTCGCGTTCCTTGGACAAAAAGTTCTTGAGGGAGGCTTGGAGAAACACTCGAAATCGCCCCAGCGAGGGATCGAAATCTTCGAGATAGCCTTTCTCCAGAAGCTGCGCGAAGTAACCCTGGGTCAGGTCCCGCGCCTCCTCGGGACTATGCCCCTGACGGCGCACGAAGGCGTAGAGAGGATACCAGTACGCTTTGCAGAGCGACTCCAGCGCCTGTCGCGATTCACTCGACGGAGCCTCCCGCACCGCAAGCACCTGCGTCCAGCTCGTCGTCGCGAAGCGCCATTCCATGAAGGCCTCGAGGGATAGAGGGAGCGACGGTAGCACGAATCGGAGTGAGTTTTCACGTAAGAGCGGGGCGATCGGCACCGGGGGCATACCGGTCTCGCCGGCCTTCGATAGAAATCAGCTCGATGCTACGAGCTCGTGTCCGGCACAGAGGGCACCGCGACGGCAGGTGGAGGAAATAGCGAACCC
>CAZKNR010000017.1:0-1542 GCA_964553925.1 uncultured Acidobacteriota bacterium | reverse complement strand
GTTGTCCCCCCCAAACACCTGGAGCGTTCCGTCGTTGTCCGTCCCGCCTGCGGACGAGGTCGGAAGAGGATCCGCGGCACGGGTGCAGGTGGAGATCACCGTTCCGTTCGCGGGCCCGTTCTGATAGAGCGTGAAAGAAATTCCTCCCGTCGCCGACGTGTAGGGGACTCCATGGGAAGCGCGCGCGACCTGAGCTCCCGAGACGGAGCCGGCAACGATCCAGTTGTTGGTGCCTGAGACGTACGTGAGGGTCCAGTTCTCATCGACGGTGGTGCTCGAAGTGCGGAACCCCACGAGCCAGGCGGTGGGGGGCGAAGGCGCGGGGCTCGGGTTGGTGATGGTCGCCTTGCAGGCGCCGCCCCGGTTGGTGAAGATCCCCGTGCTCGGGCCCGACTCGCAGAGCGTGACCGACTCGTCGTCCCCGGTCGAGGGGTCGGTGACGACGACGTTGATGCATTCGACGGTGTTGGGATTTGTGTTGGAAACGGGGTCGGTGAGGTAAATGTAAACGTCCTCTCCCACGGTGTAGAAGCTCACGGGCTCGAGGTTTACGTCGGTGAACTGGATGCGCGGGACTCCGCTCGGAGTGACGACGTCGCCGAAGGTGATGGGGTCGGCGAGGGTGAGGAAGTTCAGATCCTGCATGAAGTCCTTCTGGAGCGGATCGTTGACCGAAGCCCCGGTCGAGAACACGAAGGCCACGGGAGAGTCGGGAAAGACGACCTGGTTTCCCGCGAGATCGTTGAAGGCGGTCATCGGGACCTGCATCTCGATCCACCAGTCGGTGCTATTTGGAATATCGATGGTTCGGGTGTGCGAGATCCCGGGAGAGCCGCCGGTGCAGGCCGGAGCGCCATCGGGAGAGTGCCAGGCGGTGAACACCTCGACCTGGGCGGCGGCGGGATTGGCGATATCCTGCCGGTTGGCGTTGTCGTAAAGGATCCGAAGATTATCCGGCTGCGCTCCGGAACCGGTACCTCCGTCGAGGTCGACCCAGTACTCCTTGTAGCCGTCGCCGTCCACGTCGAAGAGAACGTTCCAGTGCTTGCTATCGAACGCGGGGCCGGTCCTCGGATTTCCCTCGACCCGCATGCGGAAGACGATGTAATCGTCTTCCATCGTGGCGGGATCGTCCGGGTCGTACACCGTGCCGCCGTTGTAGTAGCCGAAAAACGAGGTTGCTTCGGGGCCGGGAAAGGCGCCGGGAGAGCCGGAGGCGAGGTCCGTCCAGGACGGGGTCACCGCGGCCGGTCCGTGCGAGTTGTCCGCCGAGGTCTCCTCGTCGGCGATCACCTGCCCCTGGTACGTGTACTCGGAGAGGAAGCCGGGATTGTTGAAGTTGTTCCAGTCCGTCGCGCACTGGGTCAAGCTCGCCAGAGCGGGCCGCGCTCCCACGCTCACGAGGGCAACGACGAAGACCAGCCGAATTTTCGTAGACATGCGTAAGTTTCCCCGAGGTATTCGAAAATGCGCGCTTTTGTTGTTGCAGTTCGTGGGTAAAACCACACGAAAAGAGCGCCTGGGACGATACCCCTCGGGCTC
>CAZKNR010000016.1:0-2673 GCA_964553925.1 uncultured Acidobacteriota bacterium | reverse complement strand
CCGGGGATCGAAGCCCATCGTCTTCTCCGGAGCCGAGTAGCGGAATCCGGAAAGGGCGAGGAGCAGCGACCAGCTCGCGAGCGCCCGCGCGTAGTGGTTCCCGCACTCGACTTCGTTCCAGGGATTGCGGCGCTCTCCGTCATAGCGGTTTCTGACGGCGCGGACGATGCGGAATCCTTCCTCGACGTAGCCCTCGTAGATGAGGTGCGCCGCCACCTGGTACTCGATTCCCGTCCAAACCTCGTCGGAGTAGACGAAAGGAAGAAGCGGCCTCTGACCTCGCGGCCAGGAGCAGAGGAGAAGCCCGCCCTCGTCGCCGAGGGCGAAGATCCGCTGCGGGTTCGCGTGAGAGGCGAACGTCTCCTTGAAGTTGTGGCGATAGACGGCGCGAATCGCGCTTTTCACGTGGTCCTCGGGAAGGACGTGCCCCTTCCCTACGACGTGGGCCATCCACTGGCCGAGGAGTTGGTCGGAGAGGCAGCCCGCCCCCACTTGGTATTTCTCCTCGCGCGCTCGCTCGTAGGCTTGAACGTAGAACTCGCCGTTCCAGGTCTCGGAATCGAGAGCTTCCCGCCCGCGGCGGTATAGATCCTCGTAGGACGCGGCCGCTCCGTCGCCCACCGCCCGAGCCATCTCGGCGGCGCAGAGTAGCGCCGTGAGGTAGATCGTTCCCATCATCGGATTCGGACCGTGAAACTCGATGTCGTAGGTGTTGTGCTGGACTCCCTCCATGACCCCGTCTCGATCGGGGTCCCACTGAGTCCAGGCGAACTCGAGCGCCTTCTTCGCTCGCGGCCAGTGCCGCTTCAAGAACTCGAAGTCGCCCGAGAGCTGCCACTCGCGATAGAGCTTGACTACCGTCCCCATCTGTCCGTCGGCCGCCGCGTGAGGGAAGTCCCACTTCTCCGAGCCGAGGGGGACGCGGGTGCGGAACACCATGAAGCCGGCCTCGTCGGTGTTGTGCTGGAAGTCCACCTCGCGCATCGTGCGCTCGAGCGCGGGAAAGAGAAACGCGAGCGCCTGCTCGTAGTTCCAGACGTGGGTGCAGTTGAGAGGACAGCATCCATGGTCGTCACCCGTTCCCTCGAAGCCATAGAAGTTCCCATCCTTCGCGCGAAAACAGGTATTGGTCCGAAGGATGGACATCTGACTCGAGATCGCGTCGAGCACCGGAGCAGGCGCTGTCGTGGCGTAGAGCGCGCCGTGAAACTCCCGGGTTTCGCGCTCCAGACGTTCGAGCTCGGTCGCGGTGTGGCGGGCGACGCTCCAGGCATCCTCGAACCGGGTCGCGTAGAAGTTTCCGATGATGGGGCCGGCCGCGTTCGCCTCGTAACCGAAAATCTCCTTGACCCAATAATTCTGCCGATTGGGGAAGTGCCAGGCGATGAGAAACGCCGCGACCTTCTCTTCGCCGGGGTCGAGCGAAAGGAGGGCGCCTACCGAGCCCACGTCATTCCTGTTCTCCGGGCTCGGGCCTTCGGCGGCGACGGGCTCGAGCCGGCCATCGAGAGAAAAGTCCTCCCAGAAAAGACTCTGGGCATCGAACCACTCGCCGCGATCCCAACGAGCGGTATGGGTGGTCTCCGGATGAAGGGTCGCGAGCGCGAGGGTGCCGTGGTTCGGATGCTCCGGCGGGAGCTTCTCGCTCGTCATGAGGATTCCCCGAAGCGCGTCCTCCTCGACGAATCGGTTCCGAGTACTCCCGATCTCCTTCCAAGAGGCGCCGTTCTCGAGAGAGGCCAGCACGGTCGCCTCGACCCGAGAGCGCCCCTCGTTTCGAAGACGCCAGTAGAAGACCGCAACGGGAAGACCGGAGTCGACGTCGTTTCCCGGAATGAACGGGTTGAAGCTCTCGAGAGTCACCTGGAGCGGCACTCTCGGATCGGAAAGCTCGACACGGGCAAATGGGTACGAACCGAGAAACCGTCCTTTCTGGAACCGGGGCATCCCCGGAAGACCTCCCCGCGGAATGCCGAAGGCGCCGCGGTACGGCGGCCTCAGCTCGGATTCGAGAATCATCGTCTGCGGCGCGCTCCCCTCCTGACGGAACCAGAGAGCGAAGAAGGAATTGTCGAGCATGCGCCCCTTGTCGGGCTTGTTCGCGATCTCCCAGTCCCGGAGCTCGCCCCGCCCGCCGAGCGACACCGTTCCCGTCCCGATGCCGCCAAGGGGAAAGGCGATCTCGGAAAGAAACGCGTCTTCGAACACGCGCCAGGGATGGCTCGCCGGCCCGGGGCCGGGCGACGCCTGAGACGCCGATCGCAACCCGAGAAACGGCGCCGCCGACAGAATCTTGAGAACGTCGCGTCTTTCCACGGAGCTACTCCCTCTTCAGTGCTCGCCCCGGGAACAACCCGGTCGTCTTGCCGTCTTCAAAGACCAGAACACCGTTCACCCAGACCCGATCGATGCCGGTCGAAACCGCGTGGGGGTCCGAAGGCGTCGCGCGATCGATGACCGTCTCGGGATCGAAGAGCACCAGATCCGCCTTGAAGCCGGGAGCGATGCGGCCTCGATTCGAGAACCCCATCTGCGCCGCGGGAAGCGACGTCGTCTTTTGCACCGCCTTAACAAGCGCCATCACCTGGCGCTCCCGCACGTAGCGCCCGAAAAATCGCGGGTAGGTTCCGTATCCCCGCGGGTGAGCGCCGTCGAGCTCGCCGTCGGTCGAGA
>CAZKNR010000015.1:0-1984 GCA_964553925.1 uncultured Acidobacteriota bacterium | reverse complement strand
GGTGGGACAAGGCGTTCTGCTCCTCGGCCTCGGCTCCGCGGTCGGTCTCGGAGTCGCCTTCTTCCTCTCCCGCCTTCTCGCGAGCATGCTCTTCGGCGTCTCGCCCACGGAACCGTGGTTGTTCCTGGCGGCTTTCGCCGTTCTAGCGGTGGTGGCGATGCTGGCGTGTTACCTACCCGCCCGCCGAGCGGCGCAGGTCGACCCCATCGTGGTCCTGAGATGCGAGTAATCTTTGACGGCGAGTTGTCAGGTTCCCTGACGTCGTTCCTGTAAATCCCGTGCCCGTTGAGCTCGCGGCTCGGAATAGGCCGGGTCAGTTCGAAGTTGGGGTTTCCTACGGCTTTCGTGCGCGGCGTCGCGCCCGGCCGACGCCGAACGCCAGGAGACCCGCGCCAAGGAGAGCCAGCGTTCCCGGGAGCGGGACCTGGCGGGGCACGCTCAAGTTGTCGATGCCGATGGGGGCGTCATTCCAGTCGATGAACTGTACCGTCTTCATCGGAGTCGAGAAAATGAAGCTCTCGTGTCCCAGGGCACCCAGTTCTTTCGCCGGTCCCAGGAGCTGGTGGAAGAAGATCGTATTCGTCTCCCCGAAAATGTCGGTCACTTTGACCGTGAGGTCGGCGTTCTGACCGCTCATGGTTACCGGGAAAATCTCCCAGTCGAACTCGAGGCCCGAGATGGGTACAGCCTCGAAAGTGATGATGATCCGATCTCGAAGAGTCGAAGAGATCGAACTGGCGTTCCAGCGATTAATAAGGAAGATATCTGGACCCAGATAGCCGCCGGTCGGACGCCCCTCGATCTTGTCGTTCTCCGTCTTGGAGCCGAGGGCCAGAGTGATCTCGGAGCCGTAGACGCCTTCCATGTAGTTCTCGATGTCGTCCTCGCCAGAAGTGCTCATGAGGTCGTCGCCTAGGGAATTGAAGTTGAACAAAATCGGGGCCGCGACCGCTCCACCTGGAATCGCCAGGACCGCAGCGAACATAATCACGAAGGCCAGCGTCATTTTCATGGTCAATTTCCCCCAACCGGTAAGGGCCGTTCTGGCGATCCTACTTCAAAGGCCGTGCCATTTCAGAACTCTGTCCTGTTCTTATTGATTCAATGGGAGTTAGACCCGGAGATCTGAGACGGCAAATTTTCTCAAACTGTAAGGTTTCTCGTCGCGAACAGCCGGGCGACATCGATTAGAACCGGTCAACTCGTTGCAGAAGTTGACGTTATCTCGGAGTATGTGGTTGTCAGACTTCTCGACATGGTGGTTTTCCTCCGAAGTCTCGCTTCCGCAGACACAGAAGCTTAGTTTAGCCGTCATTTCTCCTCGGGCTTCGGCGGCCTCGGGCGATCGAGGCTCAGGCTCACGCCGCCGAAGAAGCTCGACCCTTTCCTTTCGACCGCGTGCTTGCCGTCGAGAAGGTACTGCAGGATGGCTTGATCCCACTTCAGGCCGGCCCGCGCCACCAGCTTCAGCCAGTCCCCTTCCGCCGTTTCGTCGGGCGCTTCGGTCGTGCCGCTCCAGAGGGTGACTCGCGGGTTGAAGTCCCGGCTCGAGCCGGGCGCAGGCGCTCTCGACCCCTTGAGGGCAGTGTGGATGAGGACGCCTGAAACCATCGGAAGCTTGAAGTCCTCCTCGCCGAACTGGCCCCCGTAGCGGAAGTAGCGATCGTAGTTCCTCTGGTTCATCGCGTGGATCTCGGGGTCCGACGAGATCGCCTCGGTGATGTAGTCGCGGATCTGGAACGCGGCCTCCTTGTGCCGGGGGTAGCGCGGATCGTCGAGGTAGTCGAAGCTCGGCATGAACCAACCTTTGTTCATGCTCCAGTTGCGCTCGGTCACGCGGCCCCGGCGAACGAGACCGGTGTACTCCGAGAAGAGTTGCACGAGCTGGTGCGACGGATAGCCGTGGGGGTTGAGAAAGATGTCGGGAAGCCAGGCGCTCCAGAGCTCGGGCCGCACCGCGGCCTCGGGGTAGAGAGGGAGAGGT
>CAZKNR010000014.1:0-5366 GCA_964553925.1 uncultured Acidobacteriota bacterium | reverse complement strand
GAGACGGTCATCGCGGCCGAGGCCCCTCCGGAAGACCTGCTCCAGCCGGCGGCCTCCGAGAGGCGCAGGACCCGATTCGCGAGAGCCAAGGACGGGCGCTAGAAGCCTTGAATCGGTCTCATCTTCACATCTGAGAAGTTTCACGAGGTAAGTTCGATTGGGCCCCTTTGGCTGTTGCCAAGGCCACCTATGACACATGAGCTCGTCGGTCTGAGGCGGAGCCTCGTTAGTTAGTTGGAGTTAGAATTTGCCTCACAGAGGATGCTCCTGGGGCGTCTCCGAACGTCTACATTGAGTCCCGGCAGTGAGAGAATCCTTGCTCCGCGGCGCCGTGCTTCATGACGGCGTTCCGGTGTCCGATGCTGTGCAAGTGTGATTGGATGCAGGCGCAAATTCGTCCCGCGGTCCTGAACGGAATTGATCTACTGTCGGGTGCTCGGACCCCGGCTCAAGCCCGGAAATCGGAGTGCATCCTCGTGAGAACCGTTAGCTCATTCCCATTTCCCAAGGACGTCGATGGCCCGTAGAATGTCCTAATGTTGACACGCGTCCACGTCGACAACTTCCGGTGCTTCGTCAACTTCGACTGTCGCCTCGGGGCACAGCAGTTGCTGCTGGGGCCGAACGGGGCCGGCAAGTCGACCTTCTTCGACGTGTTGACGCTTCTTCGGGATTTCTGCGTTCGCGGAGACGCCTCGGAGGATCGATTCGCAGGCCGAACTCGGACCCGATGGCAGGACGTACGCGAGCAAACCTTCGAGCTCGAAGTCTCGGGCAACAAGGGTTCGTACCAGATGCGTCTCGTCATGGACTCCAGGGGCAATCCCGAGCGCCCGCAGGTGGTTGTCGAAGAAGTCAAGTTCTCAGGTAAGCCGATCTTCCGATTCGAGAAGGGCGAGGTGCACCTGTTCAACGACCGGTCCGAGGACAAGGTGCAGTACCCCTTCGATTGGCATCGGTCAGCCTTGGCGACGATCACAGAGCGCAAGGACAACACCAAGCTGTCCTGGTTCAAGCGGTGGCTTGATGGGCTGCTGTTGGTGAGTCCCGACCCAAGGCGTATGTCCGGTGTTGCAGCACAGGAGTCGCGGAGCCCTGATCAGTATCTATCGAATTTCGCCGACTGGTACCGGCACCTTCGACAGGAGACCGAGGACTTCGACTATATGAAGGACCTCACCGAGGTTATCGAGGGATTCGTGACGATGCGGTTGGAGGATGCCGGTGAGCGTCGACGAGAACTGAAGGTCAGGATGGGCTCGTCAGAGAACGATCCATCGGGGAAGAAAGACACCGAGTATCTCCTCGGCGAGCTCTCGGAAGGTCAGCGAGTCCTTGTCGGATTGTATGCAGTGTTGCACTTCGCATTAAAGCCAGGGGCAACCCTTTGCTTCGACGAGCCGGACAACTTCATCGCGTTGAAGGAGGTTCAGCCGTGGCTTACGAAGGTCCTCGATCGCACCGAAGATGAGGAAGCCCCCGCGCAGGTGCTGATAGCTTCGCACCATCCAGAGCTCCTCAACCGAATGGCCTTCAAGGGTGGACTGTTCTTCGATCGTCCCGGCGGGCGCCACAGCCGCGCTCAATCCTTCGGCGACCCATCCGACACGGGCCTTTCCGCATCGGAATTGATCGTGCGAGGGTGGGAGCGTGAGTGACCGCGTCTCGGAGATGGTTCTGCTCTGCGAGGACGACCCGCAGGAGCAGATCGTGCGCCGGTACCTGGAGCGATGCCGGCTGAGAACTTCGGCGCCAACGCTGAGAGTGAGGAATGCCAGTCGCGAAGTCCACGGTGGAAACGTCGGCTGGGTGCTCAGGGAGTTTCCCAAAGAAATGGAAGCATGTCGAAAGCGGCATGTGGCACACGCCAAGACCCTGCTGATTGTGGTCGTCGATGCAGACCAGAGCACGGTCGCCGACCGACGGGCACAGATGCAAACGAAAGCCGACGATCCGGTCGTGGCTCTTATACCTAAGCGCCACATCGAAACCTGGATTCGGTCGGGTCTTGGTCAGGCTGTCAACGAAATCGACAGCTACAAGAATCCGGCGCCAGAGAGGGACCACATCAGGGCGGCGGCTGATCAGATTCACGGATGGGCCCGCGGTAACCCAGCGCCAGGGGCAACGTGCGTCGACTCGCTGCGGGCCGCGTTACCCGGATTCCGAACGCTTGGCTGAGGGCCGAGAGTCTGTGACCGTGCGTCGTCCGTCCGGCGCTACCGGTAGACGCGGAGGTCAGGTGTCCGCGACCCCTTTAAAGAGGGAGCCGGAGGTCGCAGATTCCGATTTCTGCCTGAACAAACGCCGAACAATCCGCGGTGGTTCGAGGCGTTCTCGGGTTGCCTCGGGTGGTCGGAAAAGCCCGAAGACATCGGGGTAGCGGTCTCGGCTGCCCCCAGTTGTCTCCTTCCTGCGAGCTCGATCGACAAACATCACCAGTTCATAGACGCTCTGGATGTTCCGCGAGAAGGAGACACCGTGCGCTGGCAGGCATTGTTCTGGAAGAACGGGAGAGTCGGGTGATGTCCTTCCCCAACTGATCGCGTTGGCCTGGCCCTCTGTGGAGCGACTAGGCAGCCGCCGGCTCGAACGTCAGACGTCGCTGAAACTCGCGACGCAAAAGCAGCATGCTCAAGGCGAGTTGCGCGTACACGGCGCCGGCCGAGAGATACCAGATCCAGTGCAGCTGAAATCCCGGCGTGCGAGCCAACACGAGCGCCGGAATCGCGACCATGGCAATGCGTACGGCTGACGTGACGAGAGACGGAATCGTGTTTCCCATCGCTTGAAACATGCTGGACGCCACGAAGATCAAGCCTGACGCCACATTGTTCCACGAGATGATGCGGAGATACTCCGCGCCGATGGCGATGACCGCCGGGTCGTTCGTGAAGGCCCCAACGAGCGCGTCCGGCGCGATGTGGCACGCGATGGCGAACAGCACCATCACCGCCGAGGCCATCAGGGCGGCGTCCTTGAATGTGGCCTTCACGCGCTGCGCCTGCCGTGCGCCAAAGTTCTGGCCCGCAACGGGAGCGACGGCGAAGCCGAGCGCGACAACGGGCATGAAGCCCGCTTGAATGATCCGCTGCCCGATCCCGAAGCCGGCTTGCGCGGCGGCGCCGAACGGCCGGGTGATCGAGTACACGAGAGCCAGATACACCGCGATGATGCCGAACTCGAAGCCGGTGGGCAGGCCGATCGCCAGCATCTTCCGCCACAGAGCGAACCGCGGCTTCCACGCGCTTAAGTCGAACCGGAGGTAGGCGTCCTTGCGAATGAAATATGTGGCAAGCCACGCGATGCCAACGACCATGGCGATGAGCGTCGAGATGGCCGCGCCGGCCACGCCAAACGCGCGGCCCGTGCCCCAACCGAAAATCAGAATCGGAGCCATCACCATGTTGAGGACGACCGTCGCCGTGGACACCACCATTCCCGGCTTGAAGTTCCCAACACCGCGCAGCGCGGCGCCCATGGCAACCATCGCGAACTGCAACGCCAGGGCGGGGATGAACCAGAGCATATAGTCGGCGGCGAGCGCGGCAGTCTGCGCGTCGGCGCTCATCGCGATGGAATAGCGCCAGCGCGTAGCGAGACCGAACACGAGGACGGCGACGCCGGTGACCATCGCCAACACCTGGGACTGGTTGAACAGCAGCTTCGCGTCCGCATGATCCTTCCGTCCCACCGCGTGCGAAACGACCGTTGTCGTTCCGACGCCGAGCATCTGCGTGAGCGCGAGGACGACGAAGGTCAGGTTGCCCGCGATGCCGACGGCCGCCACCGCTGGGGTTCCGAGCCGGCCGACCCAGTATAGGTCGATCAGGAAATACAGCGTCTGAGAAAACATCATCACGAGCATGAAGCTCGTGGTTTTCAGCAAATGGCGCGTGATGGGACCAGTGGTGAGATCCTGCATCGGTGCAGATTTACCCCGGGGCGAGCGGATGTCCATAGCTCGCTGAATTCTTTATAGCGGTTTAGCGCAAGGTCTTGACCGCCCGGTGGAGCGGTGGCGGCAACACTCGGTCGGCTAGCTGCTAGGCTGCTCGCCGGCCTTCGTGCCAGACCCATAATCTCTCGAGCTCTCGGCGTCGAGCGGGGTGGATAAAACGCTTATAGGACGAAAAGTCTTGCCAGACCCGATCCCCCAGCGCCTTCGCCGCTGCGTAGAGGCCGTACACCTCCACGAGACGGCCGATTGCTCTAGGCTCCGAAGCACTCACGGCTATTGCGAAGTCGTCGAGATCCGGGTAGAGACGATCCCATAGCAACTCCACGAGTAGCCGCTCGCGGTTCTCGGTGTCGAAGCACGGAAGCGGCTTGACCAGGTCCTCCACCGGCACGTCGAGCACAGCGCTCAGACGCAGCAGGTGTCGACCGTGAAGATTAGCCTCCTTCTGCCGGAACCAAAGTGAAACTGCCTGGCGAGACACGCCGATTAGACGAGCGACTTCCGCCTGAGACAGGCGTCTTGACTTTAGGAATGTCTCAAGAGTTCTGACCCACATATTGCTGATACCACACAACTTAACCTGCGGGGCCAGGTGCGTCAAGTAGGAGAGGAAGGCCGGGGGAGCCCACCGTGGAGGTGGGCCTTCGCGGCGACGAGAAGGGGAAGTGTTCGTGTGCGTGGTTGCCTACCGCTCGAGCGTCTTCAGGAACGCTGCCAGGTGCGGGCCGAAGATCTGCGGCAGCGAGTGCGTGCCATGACCTCGAGTCTCGTCCGAGACCGGGACGAGCACGAAGTGCCCGCGCTTCACCTGCCCGATGAGCGCGTGCATCATCGGCAGCTCGGGCGGGTTCACGAAATCGTCGGCCGAGTTGATAGCCAACAGCGGCGCGGTGATCTCGGCCAGGTGGCTGGACGGGTCGAAGTCCTCGGACGCCCGGAACTGATAGATCGTGTCGTTGGCATCGGTGGTCTTCAACCGCGTCCTGATCTGATCGTCCAGCCACGCGTCTGCGGCAGCGTGCGTCGGGAACTGCTTCTGCCATTGCAGCGGCACGCTCGTCGCCAGGAGCAGGAAGCCGAGCGCACTGGCCATGCCCCGGGGCGGCTCGGTGTACTCGCCGCCCTTCCACGTGGGATCGGTCACGATGGCGTCCACCAGCAGCTTCCGCCACACACGATTGCGGCCGGCAATCGCGACAGGATTGCTGGCCAGCGGGACAAGCCCCCGGGCAAACGACGGATACGAGTATCCCCACATCCAGGTATGCATCGCGCCCATGGAGGTACCCAGGATCAAGCGCAGCTCCGACAGGCCCAGCGCCTCGGTCACGAGCCGGTGCTGCAGGCGCACCATGTCGGCGTAGCGATACCGGGGAAAGCGCATGTGCGCGCCGTCGCTCGGCTT
>CAZKNR010000013.1:0-4707 GCA_964553925.1 uncultured Acidobacteriota bacterium | reverse complement strand
GTCGGAACCGAGACGGACTATATTCGCGCGGAGGCCGATCGCCTCGCGGCGGAGGCCGGGCTCATCGAAGCCCGGTACGCGGAGATCGCCGCCCGCGCGGAGCTCGCGCGCGTCGCGGGAAACCTGAGCCCGGAGTGGGTCGCCGAGCACTTGAGGAGCGAGCCATGAAGGCGCGAGCTCTTGTCGCGGGAGTGCTTCTCGTCGTCGCCATCGGCGGGGCGTTCGCGTTCCGGGATCGACTCCCTGGCCCGTGGAGGGCTCCGGAGCCAGACAACGGGCTCGCGGCTTCCGGGACGGTCGAAGCGACCGAAGCCCAGCTTGGCTTCGCCGCCGCTGGACGGATCGAAGAGATATCGGTCCGGGAGGGAGATCGGGTGGCAAGCGGGGACGAGCTCTCGAGGCTCGACCGGAGCGAGATGACGGCCCGGAGGGACGAGGCGGACTCGCGAATCGATTCCGCGCGCGCTCTCCTTCGGGAGCTCGAGCGCGGATCCCGAACCGAGGAGATAGCGCAGGCAAAGGCGGCGCGCGATGCCGCGGGCAAACGTGTCGAAGACGCCGCGAGGGACCTCGAGCGCAGCCGCACTCTCCATCACGGAGGGGCGATTCCGAAAGAAGCCCTCGATAAGGCGGAGCTCTCGGTCGAGCTCTCGCAGAAAGAGCTGGAACGTGCGGAAGAGCAGCTCCGGCTACTGGAGGCGGGACCGAGGCCGGAAAGGATCGAAGCGCAGAGGGCGGCGCTCGCCCAGGCCGAGGCCTCGCTCCGAGCGATCGACGCTGCGCTCGATCAGATGATTCTCCACGCACCCTTCGACGGCCTCATCACGGTACGTCACCGCGAGCCCGGTGAAGCGGTGTCGCTGGGTGCCGCGGTCCTGACGCTCATGAATCCGAACGACCGGTGGGTGCGTATCTACGTCCGCGAGGACCGTATCGGAGCGGTTCGGGTCGGCGCCGGGGCCGAGATTCGCTGCGACACCTTTCCCGAGAAGAGCTACGAGGGAGAAGTCCGGTTCATCGCTTCCGAGGCGGAGTTCACTCCGAAGAACGTGCAGACCGCCGAGGAGCGCGTGCGGCTGGTGTACGCCGTCGAGGTGCGGATCACATCGGACCCCGGGGGCGATCTCAAACCGGGAATGCCCGCCGACGTCCGCCTCGACGTGGGCGCTCCGTGACGCCGGCGGTTCGGGCCTCCGGCCTCACGAAGACCTTCGGCCGCGAGAGGGCGGTCGAGAGCCTCTCGTTCGAAGTCCAGCCGGGAGAGCTCTTCGGCCTCGTGGGGCCGGACGGCGCCGGAAAGTCGACACTTCTCCGGATGCTCGCGGGAGTCCTCCGTCCGACTTCGGGAGACGCCGACGTCTTCGGGACGAGCGTCGTCCGGGATCCCGAGCGGGTCAAGACCGAGATCGCTTACATGTCGCAGCGCTTTGGGCTCTACTCCGATCTGACAGTGCTCGAGAACCTGACCTTCTACGCGGACCTCTACGAGGTCCCTCGAGTGGAGAGGGCGGCGAGGCTCGAGAGGCTCTTTCAGTTCTCGAGCTTGAAGCCGTTCTCGAACCGGCTCGCAGGCAAGCTCTCCGGCGGCATGAAGCAGAAGCTCGGGCTCTCCTGCGCCCTCATCCACGAGCCGCGGCTCCTTCTTCTGGATGAGCCCACGTTCGGAGTGGACCCGATCTCGCGCCGCGACCTGTGGCTCATGGTGCACGAGATGGTGGCTCGCGGAGTGAGCGCCGTGGTCAGCACCGCCTATCTCGACGAAGCCGAGAGGTTTGACCGGCTGCTCCTCCTCCACCGGGGACGGATCCTCGACTCCGGGACACCCGAGGAGCTTCTCGGTCGCATCGAGGGCGAGATCCTGGATCTCTTGGCGACGCCTCTCCGCGAGGCCCGCGCGATCCTGGCGACGCATCCGTCCGTCCTTCGCGTCGCGATCTTCGGAGATCGATTGCACGTGTGCGTTCGGTCCATCGCCCGCGATCGGTCGGCGCTCGAGGCGGCGCTCCGAGAGGCGGGAGTCGCGATTCACGAGATCGCACCCATCGCCCCTACGCTCGAGGATCGGTTCATCGAGGCGGTCGAGAAGGCAGAGGCCGCATGAGCGCGGCGGCGGTGGTGGCCCAGGATCTGACCCGCCGCTTCGAGGACTTCATCGCCGTCGACCGGGTGTCCTTCGAGGTCCTCGAGGGCGAGATCTTCGGGTTTCTCGGACCGAACGGGGCCGGGAAGACCACGACCATCAAGATGCTCGCGGGTCTCGTCCGTCCGAGCTCGGGGGAGGGATGGGTCGCGGGCCTCGACATCATGAGGGAGACGGCGGCGATCCAGTCTCGCATCGGCTACATGTCGCAGCTCTTTTCGTTGTACGGCGACCTCACGGTCGAGGAGAACCTCGCGTTCTTCGCCCGCCTGTACGGCGTCTCCGGAGCGCGCCGGAAGGAGCGGATCGACTGGGCGCTCGAGATGGCGGGACTCGCGGACCGTCGCGACCGGCTCACGGCGGAGCTTCCCCTCGGCTTCAAGCAGCGCCTCGCTCTTGGCTCGGCGGTGCTGCACGAGCCGCCCATCCTGTTTCTCGATGAGCCCACCTCGGGAGTGGATCCCCTCTCCCGGCGGAGCTTCTGGGAGCTCATCTACGATCTCGCCTCGAAGGGGACCACGGTCTTCGTCACCACGCACTACATGGAAGAGGCCGAGCACTGTCACCGCCTCGCGCTCATGAACCGGGGCCGGCTCATCGCCCTCGACAGCCCCAAGCGTCTGCGGGACGAGATGAAGTCGCCTCTCTTCGAGATCCGAACTCCCGACGGGCTCCGCGCGGTCGAAGCGCTGAAGGGCCTGAAGGATGTCCTCGATGTCGCGCTCTTCGGCCGCGCGCTTCACGTAACCGTCGAAGACGCCGAACACACCGTGGAGTTTCTGCGAGAGAGGCTCCGCGCCGAGAACGTCGAAGTCACCGGCATCCGGCCGATCCCGCCGGCGCTCGAGGACGTGTTCGTCGCCCGCGTACGTGAGGCGGGAGGAGCGATAGCCAATTGAGTCTCACACGGCTGAGGGCCGTCGCGAGGAAGGAGGTCCTCCATCTTCGGCGGGACCCACGCAGCCTCATCCTCGCGTTCCTGCTGCCCGTGCTCCTGACGGTTCTCTTCGGCTACGCCATCAGCTGGGACGTGAACGACATCGAGACCGCGATCCTCGATCAGGATCGGTCGAAAGCGAGCCGCGAGCTCCTCGACGCCTTCCGTTCCTCGGGGTATTTCCGTCTGTCGATCCTTCTCGAAGACCCGAGCGAGATCCGCGGGCTCATCGATCGGGGCGAGGTGCGGATCGTGCTGGTGATTCCACCGGATTTCGCCCGGGACCTCGGGGCCGGGCGGACGGCGCGAATTCAGGCGATCGTCGACGGCACCGACGCCAACACCGCCAATATCGCCATGGGCTACGCCCGCGGCATCGTGCAGTACTACTCTCTCCGCATCGCCTTCGACGGAGCGCGATTCCGTCCGCCGATCCGGGCGGAGAGCCGCGTCTGGTACAACGAGGAGCTCTCGAGCCGGAACATGATCGTTCCAGGCCTGGTCGCGGTGATCATGATGATCATCGCCGCCATGCTCACGTCTCTCACCATCGCGAGGGAGTGGGAGAGGGGGACGATGGAGCAGCTCGCGGCGACTCCAGTCACCCGCACCGAGGTCGTCCTGGGGAAGATGCTTCCCTATATCGGAATCGGTCTCATAGACGTCATCGCGGTGAGCGCCATCGGAGTGCTGCTCTTCAGGGTGCCGTTCCGGGGAAGCCCGCTGCTGCTGATGGCGCTTTCGATCGCGTTTCTCGTGGGGGCGCTGGGCATGGGGATGTTCATCTCCGCCGTCACGCGCTCACAGGTCCTCGCCACTCAGGTCGCGATGGTCGCGACCTATATGCCCTCATTTCTCCTCTCGGGCTTCATGTTCGACGTGAAGGTCATGCCGCGGTTCTTGGAATGGCTCACGTATCTCATCCCCGCCCGGTACTTCCTGGTGGTGACGCGCGGGATCTTCCTCAAGGGTGTCGGTTTCGAAGTCCTTTGGGGCCAGGGCCTCTTCATGATCGCCTTCGGCGTCGCCGGTTTCGTGGGCGCGGTCTCCGTCTTTCGAAAGGAGCTCACGTGAGACTCCACGCGGAGAGGATCGCCGGGATGGTGATCAAGGAGTTCCGGCAGATCTTCCGAGATCCCCGGATGGCGCGGGTCATCTTCGTCGCCCCGGTGATCCAGCTCCTGGTCTTCGGCTACGCCGTCTCGACGGACATCGCGAACACCGCGACCTTTCTCGTCGACCACGATCGCAGCCGGGCCTCGCGGGAGCTCGTCGATTCGCTGACGGCGTCGGGATACTTCCGGATCGCCGGCCGCTCGGACCGTCCGGAGGACCTGGTGCAGGCGCTTCAGACGGGAGAGGCCATGGTGGGGCTCACCATCCCCGTGAACTTCGCCCGCGATCTGAGCTCGGGCGCGGGGGCGCGGGTCCAGGTTCTCCTCGACGGCACCAGCTCCAACACCGCCTCGGTCGCGCAGGGCTATGCCGAGCGCATCGTCGTCGATTTCGGCCGCCGGCAGAATCCGGGCGCTCCCCTGCCGATCGACCTCCGCGACCGGCCGTGGTTCAACCCCAACCTGGAGAGCCGCGACTACAACGTGCCCGCGGTGGTGGGGGCGCTCATCATGCT
>CAZKNR010000012.1:0-18371 GCA_964553925.1 uncultured Acidobacteriota bacterium | reverse complement strand
CTCGATGTAGTAGTAGAACGCGTCGTTACTACCCGAGGGCTCCACGATCGGAAGCGAGAACCCGCCCTCGAAAGCGAGAAACCGCCCCTGGCGGATCGAGATAGAGTTCCCCCTCCCCACGACGTCGAACATCTCCTCGACGACGTCGTTGATGAAGGAGGGGAGCGAGTCCGGAGTGCGATAGAGCCGGAGCACCGACTCGCTCAGCACCTGGTGGTCCCCGACCATGTCGAGGTTCAGATAGGCGAGGATTCGAGACACCGCGGCCGGATTCTGGTGCAGATAATAGATGATCGCCATGTGCTCCGGTCCCCAGGTGAACCGTATGGATCTCTTGGGTCGAGCGAGCCTTCCCGTGGAGACGAGCGTCGAGAGCGACCGCGCGAGATCGAGGGTCGCCCCGAGACCTGTCAGGTTGTTTCCTCCCCCGGTGTTGCGGTAGTTGGTATGGGCCTGGACCCAGACCTCGGGAAGCTCGGGCTCGGTCCCCTTCAGGACCGCATGCACCATGGAGTAGTGCCCCGCCCTCGTCTCGGCTTCCACCTCGGCGCGAACTTTCAGCGTTTCTCCCGCTTCGAGCCGATCGGACAGCGCCTTTCCCATGCGATAGGAAATCGAGAAGAGGAACGCGGGCGGCTCACCCCTCGGGCCGAGGAAGGGCTCGATGACTGCCGACCCGATCAAGTGAGGTCTCTCCACGTGATCCGCCATGCGATAGACGACCACACCCGATGCGCCGTGCTCCCAGACCGCGCGCGCGTGCACCGGGCCCGCGGGCCCGGAGGCGAGAGCGATCTTTCCTCGTAGATCCTTGCCCTGGTAGTCCTCGGGACGCGTGCCCGAACCGACGTCCACGAGCTCCGCTTCGATCGAAGCGTTCCGGCTGAACCGGCCGAGCACGATGCGATGGACGCCGAAGCTCGCGAGCCGCTCCCGGCTCTCACCCGTTCGCGGATCCAGAAGGAGGAGCTCCCCTTTCTTCGCCTCCCACCAGGGCTCGGTCCGGAAGGCCCAGAAGAACTCCTGCCCGTCGGAGGGAAACTCCTCGATGCGGACGTCCTCGAGCCCGAAATCCCGGGTCCTGGCGGCGATGTAGTCGGCCGTCTGCTCGGAGCCGAGAGAAGGAGCGAAACCGGAGTACGCCAAGAGGTTCTTGAAGTGCGAGAGCGCCAGAGCGCCAGAGGTCTCGGAGACGATCGCCTCGAGAGCCTCGTCCTCGATGAGACTCGAGTGCTGCGCCGAGACGGTCGTGGCGAAGAGGGTCAGGACGGCGAACGAGGAATGGACGCGCATACGCCGGACGGTATCAACGCCCGGACTTCAGTTTCAACCGCACTGTGAGCGCCATCACATGATTCGCCCCCCGTCTGCGCGATTCTCTATCCATGACGCTGGCGAGCGCGCAACTCCTCGTGCTCGCCGTGGCGCACCTCGTCGCTTCCAGCCTGGCCTTCGCCGCCCCGGTGAATCTTCGACCGGTAGTCGAGAGGCTCGAACAGCCCGTCGCTCTCGCCCACGCAGGAGACGGCAGCGGACGCCTCTTCATCGCCCAGCAGGGGGGCGAGATTCGAATCTTCGACGGAGCTCAGCTCCTTCCCGTTCCCTTTCTCGATCTCTCGTCCTCCGTCTCTTCGGGGAGCGAGCAGGGACTCCTGGGGCTTGCGTTTCACCCCAGCTACGAGACCAACGGCTTTTTCTACGTGAACCTCACCGATCTCGCCGGGGACACCCAGATCCTGCGCTTCACGGTCTCGGCCGACCCCAACGTCGCCGACCCCGGCTCGGCCGTGCCCCTGCTCTTCGTCGATCAGCCGTTCGCGAATCACAATGGCGGCCAGCTCGCGTTCGGTCCCGATGGAAAACTCTGGATCGGGCTCGGCGACGGCGGCTCGGCGGGCGATCCGGGTAACCGCGCTCAGAGCGGGACGACGCTTCTGGGAAAGATCCTCCGCATCGACGTAGACCAGGGGCTCCCCTACGCCATTCCCCCGGACAATCCCTTCGTCTCCGATCCCGCGGTGCGGGATGAAGTCTGGGCGCTCGGTCTCAGAAACCCCTGGCGGTTCTCGTTCGACCGACTCACCGGAGACCTCTTCATCGCCGACGTCGGACAAAACGCCTGGGAGGAAGTGAGCTTCGAGCCGGCCGCGAGCGCGGGAGGCCGGAACTACGGCTGGCGGCGCATGGAAGGGACGCACTGCTTCAACCCGGGTAGCAACTGCAACGACGGCTCTCTCGTCCTCCCGATCCTCGAGTACTCCCACTCCCAGGGATGCTCCATCACCGGAGGCTACCGCTATCGGGGCGGCGAGATGCCGGAGCACTTCGGGACCTACTTCTTCGGAGACTTCTGCTCCGGCCGCATCTGGGGCGGAATCGAGAACGTGGAGACTGGAGCGTGGGCTCCGAACGAGCTCCTCGATTCCGAGCTCCTGATATCGACCTTCGGGGAGGACGAGCAGGGCGAGCTCTACGTCGCCGATCTCGAAGGAACGGTCTACCGCCTCCACGGGGAAACGTTCTGCAGCGCCGGCACCAAGAGCCTCGAGATCGCGAACTTCTCCGAGGGGAGCGTGGCCGTCGAGATCGAGATCCGGGGCGACGCGACTCGCGTCACGCGTGGCTCCCTCGTCCTCGCCGCAAACTCCTCCGTGGACCCCGGGCCTGTCAATCTTTTTCCCGGCGACTACACCCTCTCCTGCCGCTTCGTCGACCCCGCGACCGGGGCGCTGCGATCGGAAGACCTGACGCGGTTCAAGGTCGAGTGAGCGCGGCTCACTTCCCCGGGGGACTGTACTTCGGCGATTTCTTCGACACTTGATCCATTTCTTCTGGGGTGAGGAGCACCGTAGTCTTGGTGCCCACGAGGCCGGTGGCGCTCACGGCGAGGCTGGCGGCCGCCACCGTCCCATTGTCGGGAGCGTCGATGATCACGTAAGCGTCTTCATCGCCGAACGCGAAGTAGAACGCTTCGAGCTTGCCGCCCACACTCGCGACGAGCTCCTCGGCGGCCCGCTTCCTCTTGGTGCCCCCGTCCTTCATGAGTCCACGCGCCCCTTCGGGGCTGTACTTTGCGTGCAATAGGTATTTTGGCATGTCAACCTCCTTTGTGATGTCAGCTATTCTAGTCCTCCTCGCTCTCGATCGTCACACTGGAAAAGTCCCGTCACGGCGGCCGTGCTATCGTCTTCGGCATGCTCCGAAGGCCCCGGACCGCGATCCGGATCGACGTTGGGATCCCACCCGCGGAAGCGGAGGCCCGGCTGCGCGGGGCCATCGGGCACG
Source organism: uncultured Acidobacteriota bacterium (assembly GCA_964553925.1). GTDB lineage: Bacteria > Acidobacteriota > Vicinamibacteria > Marinacidobacterales > SMYC01 > DAISKN01. Next base: position 15,086 of record CAZKNR010000012.1, on the reverse strand, counting down.
TGCGAAGCTTTCTACTGTCGCCGACGTGGGGACGTCGCGAGGATCTCGTCGGCCAGGTCAAGGACGGGTGTTTCCGTGCTCGCGTGCGCCACGGATACAGCAACGGACTGACGCGGCTTCTCTACGGCCGGGTCACGCCCACACCCTCGGGGAGCCGCGTCGAGGGCGAATTTCGAACCCTGTGGTGGGTGGTCCTTATTCTGAGGAGCGCGTGGCTCTTGAACCTCTTTCTGATTTCCACGTATCTGCTCTTCGTCGCTGGTCGTAACCAGCCGCCGATCCTCTCCGTCCTTCCTGGCCCCATTCTGACGCTCGGGTTGCTCGTTGGAATCGAGGCGATCGCGCGAAGGATGGGTGACCGTGACGAGGAGAAGACAAGAGGTCTGCTGTCACGCCTCTTCGCGGACGTTTCCGTCAGGTGAAGGCACCGTCCTCTTCCACTCCGCGCCGATCTCCATGAGCGCCCCATCCTCGCGCGGCGGTCTCACTTCCCCGATGACCGCCGCTTGATCGAGCCGGTCCAGCGCTTCGCCGGCTCGTGAGGAGGGGAGGCCGAATAGAAGTCCGCCGGAGGTCTGAGGATCGAACAGGAGCTCGAGCTTTGGATCGTCCGCGGCTTCAGGACGGATGACGAGCGCCTTTTTCGCCTTCGCGTTCTCGGGGTGGGACGTGCTCCGGAAACCGCGGGTGAGAAGCTCGACCGCTCCCGGAAGAGCGGGGAGCGCCGTCACATCGATGAACGCGCTCGCGCCGCTCGCGCGAAGCATCGCGCCGAGATGGCCGGCGAGACCGAAGCCGGTCACGTCGGTCATCGCCCGCGCGCCGAGCTCGCGCGCGAGCTGAGCCGCTTCCCCGTTCCCCGTCATCATGGACTCCAGACATTCGGCGAGAGAGCGGCCGGTGGCGAGCCCCAGCATGTCGGCGTGGAGCACGACGCCGGTGCCAAGACGCTTGGTCAAGAGAAGCTGATCGCCGGGCTGGAGCCGGTCTATGGACAAGAGCGCGGGAGAAAGCGCGAAGCCATCGACGGAGAAACCCACCAGGAGCTCGGGTGCTTTCGTGGTGTGGCCGCCGAGGAGCGTGACCCGGTTCTGATCGAAGACCGCGCGCGCTCCCGAGAGCACTTGAAACAGGATCTCCTCCTGTTCCTCGTCCGGCGCGTCCTTGGGCACGGCGACGAGCGCGAGAGCGTAGCGCGGGGCCGCGCCCTTCGCGTGGATATCCGAAAGAGAGTTCAGCGCCGCGACCCTTCCCACGAGGTAGGGGTCGTCGACAAATGCCCGGAAAGCGTCGATGCTGGAGACGACGAGATCTCCGCCGGGAGTCTCGAAGGCCGCCGCGTCGTCGGGACGCTCGAGCCCGAGCTTCACCGTCTTGTCGCTGGCCCCCGGGGGAAGCCGGGACAGCGCGCGCTCGAGGACGCTTTGCCCCACCTTCGCCGCGCAACCGCCGCAGAGGATCTCCATTCCGCCCGCCATCTCGGGAAGATTCTGGAATTCTTCGGTCAAAGAGCCTTCCGCATCGAGGACCTGGAATCGCCGCATGAATTTCCGGTCGATCCAATTTTTGAGGCGCATCACCCACTCACCCTCGAACGAGCGTCCCCACTTGGATCCGAGAGCGGTTCCATCGCCGAGGTTGAGGAGCGTGAGGAAGTCCGCCTGCGGCCGGTAGCGGCGGAGCGGCCTTCCCTCGAGGGAGGCCACGAGGTTTTCGTAGAGGAGCGGTCCCTGGCGCACCGCGTAGACCCCCGCCTTCGGGGTCTCGGGAAACTCGGTCATCGTCGCGCAGTCGCCGACGGCGAAGAGATCGTCGAATCCCTCCACTTGAAGAGTCGACCGGGTGCGCAGGAACCCGCGCTCTTCGGTGGGAAGTCCGGAGCCGGCGAAGAGCGTGTGGCTCCAGGCGCCAGTGACCCAGAGAATTGCGTCGGCCGGAATCGAATCCCTGCCCTCGAAGATGATCGCATCCTTCGTTGCTTCGATCACGCGACGGTTGGGCTGGATGCGAATCCCCCGGCGCGCGGCGTTTCGATGCACGCGGTCGATGAGGCTTCGGGGATACCCGGCGAGCACCTCAGGCCAGCCGTGCACCAGCGTGAGCTCGACCGATGGGTCCCGTCCCGCATCGACCCGGTGCCACACCGTGAAGGCGAGCTCGATTCCCCCGGCGCCGCCGCCGACGACGACGATCCGAAACGGGCTTCCCGCGGTCCGGTCTCGGATGCGCGCTACGAGCGCGTCAATGCGCTCGACCAGCACCACGATCGGCCGCGTGGGGAGCGCGTGTTGCCGCACGCCGGGCAGATCGAGCCCGAGGACGGTCGAGCCGACGTCGACCGAAGCGATGTCGTATCGAAGGGGAGGACGATCGGAGAGCCGGATACGCTTCGAGGCTGCGTCGATTCCAACCGCGGGGCTCAAAATCACACGCGCCCTCGCGCGCCGCGCCAGCGGGACGACGTCGATCTCGAGCTCCTCGCGCCGGTACTGTCCCGCCACGTACCCAGGGACCATTCCGGAATAAACCGCGATCGGCTTGTCGACGACCAGGGTCAGCCGGACGTCGGCCCGCGGCGCCATTCCGAAGCGCCTCAAGACTTGTATGTGGGAGTGTCCGCCGCCAACGAGAACCAGATCCGCGCGCGGCGCCTCTCGTTCGGCTCCGAGCCCAGCCGTATGGATCGATCTCCTCAATGGCACGTCCTTTGCTACATTACTCGACCGGGGACTCACTATCCAAAACATCCGTTTCTCGTTTCGAACATTCGCGAAGGCGGGAAGGCGCGAAGGTTCGGCTCGTGCTATCGTTGGGGGCGGATGAACCATCCTCTGCCGATCGTCTTGTTACTTGCGTCCGGCCTCTGGGCCGCCCCCGAGAGCGAGCCCACCCGGCCTGAAAGACCTCGCGTTTTCGTCCACGTAGATCCGCGAATCGAGGACTACGATCCTGAAAAGCGCCGTGAGCTCCTGGATTCGATGACGGATCTCCGCGAGCAGATCTCCAAACGGCGCGACATCGTGACGGCTGCAAACCGCTCGGAATCCGACATTCTCGTTACCCTCCTGGATCGGCGCATCGAGGTCAATCGCAACGGGGAGACGAAGTACTTCGGCTACACCCAGACGCACTTTCAGAGCCGCTACGTCCTGAGCTTCCGTCTCGAGGCGGGGCGCCTCGACTTCGAGTCCGACACCGCGCTCGCCGGCGCCTTCGTCACCTGGAAGCGGGTCGCCGGAGTCGTCGCCAAGGACATCGAGCAGTGGGCCCGTGATAACTCGGAGTCGCTCAACGGGGAGCCCTAGGTCGCGCCTCCTTACGTTTCGAGGCCCGCCCTTCTTCCCTTCACCTCCTAGCCCCCTACAGTAATTTCTATCAGGTGAAGTGTCCCAGGATCATAGGCACAGAGGGCCTTTCAACTTCAACCGAAGAAGAGAGACTAGCCCGCTTCTTTTCCCTGCCGTCCTGTGATATCTCACTTCGCGCCATTTCAAGCACGGAGGTATTCATACATGACTCAAAGCACTTACACCAAGCTCGGCCTCGTTGCCGCGCTCGCCTCGGCTCTCGCTTGCGCTCCCAAGGACGCCAAGAGCGTCCTCGAGGGGGCGGCATCCGCTCTCGGAGCCTCGGAGCTCTCCTCAATCCAGTACACGGGCCAGGGGTCGAACTTCGCCCTCGGACAAAGCCCGCGGCCCGACGCGCCGTGGCCGAAATTCAACGTGTTGCGCTACGAGCGGGCCATCGATTACAGGACGAGCTCCTCTCGCGAGGTCCTCGTGAGGACTCAGGGTGAGACTCCGCCTCGGGGCGGCGGAGGCCAGCCTCTCGCCGGAGAGCAGACGCAGACGTTTCTCGTCAGCGGAGCGACGGCCTGGAACCTCGCCGGTGAGAACGCGGTCCCGGCTCCGGCGGCCGCCGCCGAGCGCGCGATTCAGATCGTTCTGACTCCCCACGGATTCGTGAAGGCGGCGCTCGCTTCGACACCGACTCTCGCGGAAGAGACCAGGGACGGACGGACCCTCCACACGATCTCGTTTCGCCACGGGGACCAGGACGTGCGCGGAACCATCAACGCGGAGAATCTCGTCGAGTCCGTCGAGACCACGATCCAGAACACCGTCCTGGGCGTGATGCCGGTCTCGACGTCCTTCTCCGAGTACGAGGACTTCGGCGGCGTTCAGTTTCCCACGCGCATCGTGCAGTCCCAGGGCGGCCACCCGACGCTCGACGTCACGATCGCCGAGGTGACGCCGAATGCCCCGGTCGAGATCGCGGTCCCCGAGGCCGTCACGTCCGCGGCGCCGGCTCCGGTGACCGTCGCTTCCGAGAAGCTCGCCGACGGCGTATGGTTCCTCGCGGGAGGCTCCCATCACAGCGTTCTCGTCGAGTTCCAGGATCACGTCGCCGTCATCGAAGCGCCGCTGAGCCCCGAGCGCTCGGAAGCGGTAATGGCCGAGGTCGAAAAGCTCGTCCCCGGAAAACCGCTGCGCTATCTCGTCAACACCCACCACCACTTCGATCACTCCGGCGGAGTCCAGACGTACGCCGCCAAGGGAGTCACGATCGTCACCCACGAGATGAACGTGCCCTTCTACCAGGGTCTCTACTCGGGAGGCACTTTCGAGGCCGTGGGCGACCACAAGAGCCTGACGGACGGCGCGCGCAGCCTCGAGATCCATCTCGTTTCCGGCAACACCCACAACGAGGGTCTCCTCATGGTGTATCTGCCGAAGGAGAAGATCCTCGTCGAGGCGGACGCGTTCTCTCCGCGGCCTGGGCCTCCGTCCTCCCCCGCGAATCCGTTCTCGGTGAACCTCCACGAGAACATCGTGCGGCTGAACCTCGACGTCGAAAGGATCGTCCCGATCCACGGCACTGTAGTTCCCCTCACCGATTTGAAGACCGCGATCGGACAAGCGACCGACTAAGCTCGAAAGTCCCCTGCCGGAACCTTCCGGCAGGGGCTTTTTCGTCCTCTTTTCGTTTGACTATTTATGCATATTGCGCTAATAAATATGCATACGATGAAACGGGTCTTCGCCGACAAGATCGCCTCCGTGGCGCTGGGCTGCCGCCTTACGCCTGACATCCGTCTGAGCGACGAGATCCCCTGCGAAGAGGGGGTGGTGGTTGCCGTCGAGGTTCTCGACGACAAGACCAGCTACAACCAGCTCGAGCTCGCGAGCGGCCGTATGGCGACGGTGCGGAAGGGAGACGTCATCGTCGGCGCCCTCGGACACCGAAAGGCTCTCTTCGGCTATTCGGGCCACGTGCCCGAAAGCCTGCAGCCGGGGAGCAGGGTTCACCTTCTGAATCTCGGCGGCGTCCTCGGTGTCTGCGACGACTACGACCGCGCTCGCGGGGCGCCGTTCAACTGCAAAGTGCTCGGAGGGGTTCTGAGCTTCCCGTTCCTGGGAGAGCGTATCGGGGTCAACGCCCGTGTCGGCGGGCTCGAGATCGATCGAGGCGGCGCTCCGCTTCGCCTCCAGGGAATTCCCGTCATCGCCGTCGCCGGATCGTGCATGGACGCGGGAAAGACCGCGGCGGCTTGCGCGATCCTCGCCCGCTTCCGCCATCGCGGCCTCGTCGTCGATGCGTTCAAGGCGACCGGTGTCTCGGCGCGCCGGGACATCCTCGCCATGGAGGACGCGGGCGCGCGCTCCACTCTCATCTTCACCGACTTCGGCGTCGTCACCACGACGTCCGACAACGCCCCGGCTCTCGCGAGGACGATGCTGCAGAGATTGGCGGGCAAGGGCCCGGATGCCATCCTCTTCGAGCTAGGCGACGGCCTCCTCGGGGCCTACGGGGTCGAGGCCATCCTCGACGATGAGGAGATCCGGAGGTCTCTTTGCGCCGTCGTGTTTTCGGCGAACGATCCCGTCGCCGCCTGGGGCGGCGCGACGCTCCTGCGTGACCGCTTCGGAATCGAGCCCGCGGTCGTGACCGGCCCCGCAACCGACAACGCCGTCGGCGTCGAGATCATCCGCGAACGTCTCGCTCTTCCCGCGGCGAATGCGCTCACCGCCGGCGCCTCGCTCGGAGACCTGGTCCTCGAGCGGGTGCTCGAGAAGCGGCCGGTTGCGGCGGCGGCGAGCTCATGACCCGATTCCAGACCCTCGTCCTCGGCGCCTCGGGATACGTCGGAGGGGAGTGCCTGCGCCTGATCCATGGCCATCCCGAGCTGACGCTCGAGGCCGCGATCTCCGGGAGCAAGGCGGGAGTCGCCGTCTCAAGCTTGTTCCCCCACCTCGGCTCGAGTGTCGACGCGCGCTTCCGCGCGCCTTCTGAGATTCCCTCGATCCTCGACGGCGCCGAGGGCACGGTCGCCGTGCTCTCCGCCGCGAGCCACGGGGCTTCAGCGCCTCTCATCGCGGAGCTTCTCGCGGCGGCGGAGAAGAAGGGAGTCGACGTCCGCGTCGTCGATCTCTCTGCCGACTTCCGCTACCGCGACGCCTCCGCTTATGAAGCGGTCTACAAGAACCCCCACGGGGCGCCGTCGATTCTTTCCCTGTTCGACTGCGGCGTTCCCGAGCACGTCGCAGCGACGCCGCGCCACGCGGGACATCCCGGGTGCTTCGCGACGTCCGTGCTCCTCGGCGTGGTCCCGCTCCTGAAACTCGGCATCATCGAAAACGAGATCTTCGTCGCCGGGATCACCGGCAGCACGGGCTCGGGCCGGGAGCCGAAAGAGACGACCCATCACCCGGAGCGCCACAGCAACCTCTTCGCCTATCAGCCTCTCGCCCACCGCCACGTGCCCGAGATGACGGAGCTCGCGGAGAAAGCTTCCGGACTCAGGCCCAAGATCCACTTCGTTCCCCACTCCGGCCCCTTCGCTCGCGGCATCCACACCACGATTCAGGGAAAGCTTCGCGCTCCTCTGGACGCCGCGGCGATCCGAACGGAGCTCGCCCGCTTCTACGCGGACTCTCCCCTGATCCGCGTAGTCCCGGGGACTCCCCGGGTGAAGGACGTGGCCGGGAGCAGCTTCGCCCATCTCGGAGTCGCCGCCGACGGCGACACCGTCGCGGTCTTCTCCGTGATCGACAACTTGCTGAAGGGCGCCGCGGGAGGGGGAGTTCAGTGGCTCAATCGCATGCTGGGGCTTCCCGAATCCATGGGCCTCACCCAGCCCGCCCCGGGGTGGATCTGATGATTGCAACCGAGGCCGCTCATCTGCTGCAGGTCTATCCGCAGCTTCCTCTCGAGCTCGTATCGGCCCGAGGGGTTTTTCTCCGCACCGCCTCTGGCGGCGAGGTCCTCGACTTCTACGGCGGCCACGCGGTCGCCGCTCTTGGATACGCGCATCCGCGCGTGATCGAGACCCTCGCGCGGCAGGCCGCCGAGATGACCTTTCAGACGAACGCCGTCGCCCTCGAGGTGCGCGCCCGTGCCGCCGACAAGCTCGCCGGGGTAGCCCCTCCGGGTTTGACCCGGGTCTTCTTCGTGAACAGCGGCGCCGAGGCCAACGAGAACGCGCTTCGCCTCGCGTTCTTCGCCCGGCCTGGCCGCGAGAAGGTCGTCGCCCTTGAGCACGGTTTTCACGGAAGAACGGCGGCGGCGGCGGCCGTGACCTGGGGCGCCTCGAAGTGGTACGCGTTCCCCCACGCTCCGTTTCCGGTTACGTTCGTTCCCCGGGACGACGTCGCGCGGCTCGAGGAAAACATCGACGACCGGACGGCAGCGGTGATCGTCGAGCCCATCCAGGGTATGGCGGGCGCGGTCGCGCTCGAGCCTTCGTTCTTGAAGGTTCTGAGACGCCGCTGCGACGAGACGGGGGCGGTTCTGATTTTCGACGAGGTCCAGTCGGGCATCGGACGGTCCGGCCACTACTTCGCCTGCGAGGAGCACGAAGTGACGCCGGACATCCTCACGACCGCGAAAGCCCTCGCCGCCGGATTTCCCGTGGGAGCGGTGCTCGCGACCGAGGAGATCGCGCAACACGCGGCGATGGGAAGCCTGGGCACGACCTTCGGAGGCGGTCCGCTCGCCTGCGCCCTCGTGGAAACAGTCCTCGACGTCATCGAGAGCGAGGGCCTTCTCGCGCAGGTCCAGCGGGTCTCGGAGCGGATCCGCTCGGCGTGCCGGGTCGGTCCCGTCGAGTCGATCCAGGGCGCGGGGTTTCTCCTCGGGCTCCGCTGCAGCCGGCCGGCCGCCGCGGTTCGCGACGATCTCTTGAAGAAGAACATCCTCGTGGGAACGAGCGCCGATCCGAGCGTCGTCCGGCTCCTTCCGCCTTTGATTCTCGAGGAGGAGCACGTCGACACGCTCTCGAAGGCGCTCGAGAAAGTGAGCCCGGCATGAAGTCCTTCCGCGATCTCGCCGATCTGGAACCGCGGCGGCTCGAAGAGCTTCTCGACCTCGCGCGGAGGCTCGAAAAGCACCCGGAGCCGAGAGCCCTCGAGGGCAAGGTGCTCGCGCTTCTGTTCCTGAGCCCGTCCCTCCGCACGATGACCTCGTTCCAGTCGGCGATGCTGAGGCTCGGGGGAGGCTCGTTCATCGCGTCGCCAGAGCTCGGGATCCATCCGCTCGAGACCCGCCCCGGGGTCGTCATGGACGGAGCCGCGGTGGAGCATGTCCGCGAGGCCATTCCGGTGATCTCGTCCTATGGAGACGCTCTCGGAATCCGTGCCTTCGCGCCCAAGAAGTCGCTCGAGGACGACGTCCTCGACAAGGACTTCGACGTGCTGGCTTCCCTCGCAACCGTTCCGGTGATCAACATGGAGTCGGCGATCCGCCACCCTTGTCAGAGTCTCGCCGACTGGAAAACGATGGACGAGCTCGCCCTTCCCCGAAACGGCGGGAAGTTCGTTCTGAGCTGGGCGAACCATCCGAAGGCTCTCCCCCTCGCCGTCCCTGCGGCGACAATGCAGATGGCGGCGATGCGGGGCATGGAGACGGTGATTCTCCGCCCCGAGGGCTTCGAGCTCCCGGGAGTCGTCATGGAGCGCGCCCGGCGCGCCGCGGCGGTGTCGGGAGGCTCGGTGCGGGAAACGTCGGATCGAGCGGAGGCGCTCGAGGGCGCTCACGCGATCTACGCGAAGTCCTGGTCATCGACGCGGCACTACGGCGACGCGGATGCGGATCGAGACCTGCGGCAGGGGCTTCGGGGGTGGTGCGTCGACGAGTCGTGGTTCGAGACGACGTCGTCCGATTGCCGATTCATGCACTGTCTTCCCGTCAGGCGCAACGTCGTCGTGACCGACTCCGTTCTCGACGGCCCGCGAAGCATCGTGCTGAAGCAAGCGAGAAACCGCCTCTACGGCCAGATGGCGGTTCTCCACGCGATTATGAAGGGCCCGGAAGGATCGTTGTGATGGTGACGACGGACCGGACCCTCGTGGTGACCGCCCTCAAGATGGCGGCGCCCTACATCCGCCTCTACAAAGGGAAGACCTTCGTGCTCAAGGCGGGAGGCGCCATCTTCGCGAGCGAGGAGAGGACGCGCGCGCTCCTCGAGCAAGTGGCCCTCCTCCATCAGCTCGGAATCCGCGTGGTGTTCGTCCACGGCGGCGGACCGCAGTCGACGGAGCTTCAGAAGGCTCTCGGCATCGAGACCCGCATGGTCGAAGGGCGGCGGGTTACCTGCGAGAAGACGCTCGAGGTTTTGACCATGGTCCTCAACGGTCTCATCAATACGAAGATCCTGGCGCATTGCCGTGAGCTCAAGCTTCCCGCCGTCGGCCTCAGCGGCGTCGACGCGGGCCTCATCAAGGCACGGAAGCGGCCGAGGGAGCCCATCGACTTCGGATACGTGGGCGACATCGTCGAGGTCGACGCCGACGTCCTGGAAAAGCAGCTTCAGCTGGGTTACGTGCCCGTCGTGAGCCCTCTCTCCGCGGACAACTCGGGGACGATCCTCAATATCAACGCCGACACCGTGGCCTCGGCCCTCGCGGTCGCGATGAAGGCGGAGAAGCTCATCCTCGCGACCGGCGCCCCCGGTATCCTCGAGAACCCGAAGGACCCGCAGTCCGTCGTCTCGTACACCGACCTCGCCGGGCTCGAGAACTTGAAACGAACGGGAAGCCTCGAGGACGGCATGATGCCGAAGGCGTCCTCGATCGAATCCGCGTTGAACGGCGGCGTCCCTCGGGTGCACGTGATCTCGTTCCAGGAGCCTGATGCGCTCCTCCTCGAGGTCTTCACCAACGAAGGCACGGGGACGCTGGTGGTGAAGGGGATCGAAAGCCTCACCCCCGAGGAGCAGAAAGCCGGCGCGCTTCAGTATTCGTGAGCTCCACTCCCCGAGAACGATGCGAATCACGAAATCCCTGAAAGGAATCGTTCCCAGCGCGGTGACGATGACGGGGATGGCCTCGGGCTTCTTCGCCATTCTCGTCAGTCGGCGGGGCGCCACCTCTACGGCACTCCTTCTCGTTCTCGTCGCGATCCTCTGCGACATTCTGGACGGAAAGCTCGCGCGTCTCCTCAAAGCATCCTCACGCTTCGGAGCGGAGCTCGACTCCTTCGCCGACGCGATCTCCTTCGGTGTGGCGCCGGGGTTGATTCTCTTCGAGTCTTCTTTGCACCGGCTCGGGTGGATCGGTGGAGCGGCCTCTTTCTTCTTCGCCGCCATGGCGGTCGTTCGTCTGGTGCGGTTCAACCTGGACGGCTCCCAGCAAGAACGCCGCGACGTGTTTAGAGGATTCTCGACCCCGACCGCCGCCATCTACCTGGTCAGCTTCATCGTGATGGGGGACGCGCTCCCCGCCGAGGTCGGCGTCTTCTACGCCGTAGCCCTCGGCTTACTCATGATCTCTTCCGTACCAACCCCGGCGTTCAAGGGCGCCGGCGTTTCTTCGGTCTTTCTCGTCTTTGGCCTCGTGAATACCGCCGTCCTCTTGCTGCGGCCTGGTTTCTGGAGCTTCGCCTGGTGGAACCTCTATAACCTCCTCGTCCTGCTCTTGGCCTACAGGGGCTCGTCAACTGTGCGAGGCGTGCGCGGTGAGCCGGTTCCAACCTGACCCCCCTGACCTGGATGAACGCGCGACCGATCTCGCGCCTCTCGCGAGACCTGTGTCAGCCGGAGCCACGTCGGCACCACCCTCTCGAGAAAGCGCTTCCTCTGAAAGCGGCATACCAGCGTGTACATGGAAAAGCGGTTCACGATGAGGTGCTCGAGCGAGAGTGCGAAGCCGCGCCACCAGTCCCCGGAGTCGATCGACGCTCCCGTCTCGTTCTGGAGCGAGCGACGGTGAAGCTCCACGTAATGAGCGATCTCTTCCGTCGTCGCCTGCGGGGAGAGCGCGAACGAGAGAAGCTCCGCCAGATCGTGCTGGGGCACCCCGAGAGTCGCGAGCTCCCAGTCATAGGCGCAGAGCTCGAGCCCTGTGCCGTGGCCGCGGCGAAAGGCGATGTTTCGTGGGTTGAAATCGTTATGGATGAGCGTGCGCGGCATGCTCTGAAGCTCGTAGGACCAGCCCTCGAGATTGTCGAGAGCCCTTTCATGCGCCGTTACCGCTGCCTCACCCGCCCAGGCTCGAAGCCACGGGTGAGCGTACTCCCCAAGGGCTTGCCAGAACTCACCCATCTCCGAAAGCGACTTCGACGTCGGGACCGGCCCTAGCCAATCCTTTCTTCGAAGATCCGACTCCCGCCCATACCAGGCGGAGTGGATTCTCGCGAGCCCTCGGATGGCGGCCTCGATGGGCTCTCGTGACCAACGCCCGGGCTCGTCGGTACTGTTCAAGAGAGAAAGCCCCGTCAGATCCTCGAGCACCAGCGCGAAGACTCCCTCATCTTCCTCTCGAACGGTGCCGTAGAGCGCGGGCATCGTGTCTCGAAGCCTCGGCTCGTCCACCTCGTAAAGGGCGAGCTCGCGGCGATGACAGAGCGAAAAGCCCAGCTTCTGCTTGAAGCGATCGAACAAGGCGCCCAAGCGGTGCGAGCAGAGCTCGGCGACTACCTGCCCGACCTCCATCACTTCGCTGTCCAAAGGCTTCACCTTCAGAAAGAGACGCATGGCCCGGGCGCGTCCTTCCGCGGTCCTGTACCGCACGAGGGCCCGAAAGAGGCCGGTCTCGCGGGCGGTGTACCAGGAGGTCAGCTCCGTCAGAATGCTCTCCCCGACGCCCGCGGCCGTAAGGTCAAGTTCCAGAATTTCCACCGAGTCGTCGCCCAAGTGACGGCGGAGGACGCTCGCGAGCCTTTCGGCGGGGATGGCGCTCTTCCTCGACTCGCCGTTCGGGCGCGGCCGTGAGGGCGGCGGGAGCACCGCGCGCCCGACGAACGAATGGAAGCAGAGTTCGAGGTAACGCGGTCTCGATCGGAAGCCGGTGACGCCGAGACGGGCCAGCCTGCGAGCGGTCTTCTCGTTCTGGACCCGCGTTCTCCGTCCTTCTTCATACGCTTGGGGGAGGAAGACAGTCTCGCCGTTTCTGGACGTCACCTGTCTCGAGAAGAACGGCTTCAGAGGGTGGAGCGCGTGCTCGGGATGGGTCGCTTCCTCTTCCAGGCGCGACAACCACTCTCGATAGGGTTTTAACTCCACTCTGTAGCCGTAGAGGTTCATCCAGAGAACGAGCTCGCGAAAGTGACGGGGCTTGTCGCTCTTGAGGTGGTAGACAGAGAGCGAGTCGTTCGCGGGCTCCTCCGATAACGCCAACGCCACCAGAGCTCGACTTGCGAAGTCCACGGGACAATCGTCGAGCGGAACGTCGAGGTCGGGCGCCGCGCCCATCTGGATGCAGCCCTTGATGAAGCGCGATAGAAAGTCGTCTTCGTTCGCTCGTCCGGCCAGCTCGGACCCCATCAGCGGGGCGAGCCGGTAAATGGAGGCGGCGAGCCCGCGCTCGGCGGCGGCGCACACCAGGGCTTCGGCCACACACTTGGTCTCGGCGTAGCCGAGGGGGAGATCGGGAAGAAACGGCAACAAGTCTCGGTCTTCTCCGAGCTCGCGGGCGCTCGTCGTATAGCAGACGCCGAGGGTGGAAACGAAGTGGAACCGTTTGGCTCTTCCCCGACAGGCGAGTCGCAGAAGCTCGCGGGTGCCGAGAACGTTCACCTCACGCAGATCCCCGTAGGGGTAGAGGAAGTTCACCGCGGCCGCGCTGTGGTAGATCGCGTCCAGGTTCTCGGCGAGCTCCTGGAACTTCTCCGCGGTGAGGCCGAGTCTCGGCGAGCAGAGATCGCCCGCGACCGGCACGATGCGCTCTTCGAAACCGGGCATCCACAAGCCGTACGACTCCAGATGTCCTCGGATCCGCTCTAGTCCACGGCCGCGCACCAGGCAGTACACCGTTGCCGCCGTGCGCTCGAGAAGCTCCTTCAATAGATAGCCACCCAAAAAACCCGTTGCGCCCGTGAGCAGAATCTTTTGCGGCTGCTTCCGGGGTTGGCGGGGTTGGGCCGCCGTTTCGGGGCGGATCTCGAGCGGCAGTCGGCTATCCGCGAGCATCACCGCGAGCTCCGAACCGTTCGCGGCACCGTTCGCCGCGGGGCCGCTCGGGCTCCTCTTGAGGCGGCGCGCAAGCCGCTCGATACCACCCGTTCCCAGAAGCTCTGCGACAGAGACGTCCCGCCCCACCCACGTGCCGAGTCGAGCTCCCAGCTCGACCACCCCCAGCGAGTCGAGGTAGCGACTGACGGGCGCGTGAATGTCAACGGAATCCAGGGGAGCTTCCGCGATCTCCGCGACGAGAGCTCGAATCTTCAGCTCGTTGGAGTCGGCCTCGCTCCAGGCCGTTGCCGCAACCCCGCTCGATTGCGCGAGGACTGGAAGCGTACTCGCGAGAAACCGTTCCCGGCAGGCGTAGCGGCGAAGCTTGCCGCTCGACGTCTTCAGTAGCGTTCGCGGCGGCACGAGCACGATGGTATCGATCCTGAGACCGTGCGCCTCGAGGACGGCCTCGCGAATGGATTCGGTGATGTCCCGACCGAGCGCGCTCCCGCCGTTTGCCGGATCCAATTGGATCTCGGCCAACAGCACAGCCTGCTCGCGCTCCTCTCCGGAAACCGCGAAAACCACGACACCCCCGGCTCGAAGGTCGGGGTGGGCCTCCTGGGCGGTCCACTCCATGTCCCGCGGCGCGTAGTTGCGTCCGCGGATGACGAGGACGTCCTTCAGGCGCCCGACGACGTAGAGCTCACCCTCGAGGAGGAACCCGAGATCGCCGGTCCGCAGATACGGACCGTCGTTCGTATCTTCGAGAACGCCTCCGAATCGCTCGCGGGTTTCCTCCGGGCGATTCCAGTAGCCCGGGGCCACGCTCGGGCTCTGGAGCCAAATCTCTCCCACTTCGCCGGGACGGCACCTTGTCCGTCGTTTGGGATCCACGATGACCAGCATGTCCTCGGATTGCGGACGACCGCAGCTGACCCGAAGGACAAAGCGCGCGGACTCCTGTGCCTCCTCGGCCAGCCCTCGCTCCAAGGCGTCCCGATCCAGCATCACGATTGTAGGCGGACGGTCGTGAGGACGGGCGGTGACCAGGACCGTGGACTCTGCCAGGCCGTAGACGGGATAGAGCGCATCCCATCGAAATCCGCTCGAGCGGAAGGCTTTCCAAAAGGAGGTGAGGGTCTCGGCTCGCAGCGGCTCCGCTCCGTTGTAGGCCACGCGCCAGGAGCTCAAATCGAGGGACGCGCGGTCGGCGGGCGACGTTTTGGCGACGCAAAGGTCGTAGGCGAAGTTCGGAGCGCCGCTGTTCGTCGCCCGGTAGCGCGAGATGGCTTCGAGCCAGCGGAGAGGTCTCGCGAGAAACGCTTCGGGCGAGAAGATGTAAGCGGGATAACCGCTGAAGAGTGGTTGCAGGATCCCGTCGATGAGCCCCATGTCGTGATGGAGCGGGAGCCAGGAGACCGAGATGCTTCCGCGCTCGTTTCCCTCGGCGCGGGCGGCGAAGGCCAGGTTGTCCATCAAGTTCCCATGGGTCACCATCACCCCGCGGGGCATCGCGGTCGAGCCCGACGTGTACTGAAGAAACGCCAGGTCGTCTTTCACGAGCGGCGGCTCGCGCCAGGCCTCCGGAGCCGCCGCGGTCAATCGATCCCACGAGAGCCAGTGAACCTGTCTCTCGGCCGCCGACTCGATCAGGGTGCGCGCGTCCTCCCCGAGGGCTTCCTCGGAGATGACGAAG
>CAZKNR010000011.1:0-4531 GCA_964553925.1 uncultured Acidobacteriota bacterium | reverse complement strand
AGCGAAGGGATACCACTTTCGGTCGCGTGGGGACGGCGAGGTCGTTCTCCATGGTTACCGCTGCTACGGCGTCGACGTACTGAGCCGCCTGAACGGGATGTTCGCCTTCGCGATCTACGATCGCGATCGGAAACGACTCCTGCTGGCCCGGGATCCGTTCGGCATCAAGCCCCTCTACTACTACTGGGACGGAGATCGGTTCCTCTTCGCTTCCGAGATCAAGGCCATCCTCGAGCACGGTATCCCCCGAAACGTCGATCGGGCGGCGCTCTCGGAATACTTCACCTTCCGCTTCACCCTCGGGCCCCAAACCCTCTTCGAGAACATCTGCAAATTGCAGCCGGGAACCTATCTGGAGCTCGATCTCGAGAAACGGTGCATCGCCGCGACGGGGAGATTCTGGCGACCGCCCGACGTATCGGAGGACGATAGGTCCCCCGACGCGCTCGCGGCGGAGCTCAAGGAGCTCTTCATCGACTCGATCCGGATGCGGCTGGTGAGCGACGTTCCCCTGGGGTTCTTTCTCTCCGGCGGGCTCGATTCTTCGATCGTGGTCGCGGCGGCGAAAGCCCTGGGGGCGGACGTCCATGCTTTCTCCGCCGGCTTCGAAACGACGAACGAGCTCGGCTTCGCGCGCCTGGCCGCGCGCCACTTCGGCGCCGATTTTCACGAAGTCTTCATCGGCGGGGACGCGCTCGATCGACTGGACTCGATGGTCTATCACATGGACGAGCCGGTCGGAGACGCGGCGTTTCTGGCGCTCATGGTGTTGAGCGCGGAGGCATCGAAGCAGGTGAAAGTGGTCCTCGCGGGGGAGGGCGCCGACGAGCTCTTCGCCGGCTACGATCGCTACAAGGCTTTTCTGTTCGGAAACCGCATGGCGAAGGGCGTTCCCGACGGACTCCGGGGATTCATCCCCCAAAGGCTCGGGAGCGAGAACGTGAAGCGAATGGCGCGGGTGATGGGGGAGCGGGAGGTCCCACGCCGCTATCTGGAGATCATCCGGCTCTTCTCGAAAGAAGAGCTCGACCGGCTCGGAGTGGCGGAGGCCGCGGACTGGTCGAGCAAGCTCGGCGTCAACGGGATATTCCACGAGAACCCCCTCGCCGCGGCCCAGCTCTTCGACCTCCAGACGGTGCTCCCTAACGACTTCTTCGTGAAAGCCGACAAGATGACGTCGGCCTTCGGCCTCGAGATGCGCGTGCCCTTCCTCGACCCACGGCTGGTTGCGTTCAGCTTCCGAATTCCCTCTTCATTGAAGCTTCACGGCTGGAACGAGAAGTACCTGCTCAAGAAAGCCTTCGCCCTCGACCTCCCGGAGCCGATCCTGCGGCGTCGCAAGCACGGATTCGACGTGCCGATGGATCGCTGGCTCCGGGGCCCGCTCTACGAGCCGCTCATGAATTTTCTGCGCGAGCCGGCCCACGACTATTACGACCCCCGCCCCCTCGTAAGCCTGCTGGAGCGATTCCGGGGCGGGACGGGAAGCTACAAGGCGAGCTTCTACGACGCTCAGAAGCTCTGGAGCATCCTGGTGTTCGAGCTCTGGCACAAGCGGTTCCTTTCCTGAAGGCCTGACGGAGGCCCCTCTCGCTCACGCCTTCGGGCGAAGGCGGGCCGCGAAGGCCAGAGAGAAGACGGTCGGTCGGGCCCGCGCCAGCAGCCGAAAAGACCCCGCGAACAACCGATGGTCGTACTTGAAGCTATGGAACCGCTCGGCTTCGATCTCGAGCCCTGCCGACGAGACGACTTCCCGGAGTTTTCCGTAGTTGAACCAGTAGACGTGCTGCTTGCGGGGCGTATTGTTCTCCGGCACGCGGCCGGCCATCACCTGCAGCCGGGCCACGATGGAGTTGAAATTGGGCACGACGATCACGACGTCCCTGGCGACCCGGGCCGCTTCGCTGAGGAGCCTCGCGGGCTGGAAAGTATGCTCGAGGACGTCGATCAGCGCCGCGGTGGCGAAGCTGCCGGAGGCGAAGGGGAGCGGCCTCTCGACGTCGCAGCGCAGCGCGCGGAGGCCCTTGGTTGCGAGAATCTTCGTGCTGCTGGACGTGATATCGCAGCCGGTGAGAGAGCGAAATCCCCTGTCTCGCAAAAGTTCCAGGAGCAGGCCTGACCCGCAGCCGATGTCCAGCACCGGGTCGGATTCGACCAGATCCGCGCCCGCAATATGCTTCCATTGCCGGCCGACATCCGGCCCCTCCCAGAACTCATCCCAGTACCGAACGTCGGAAGATTTCATGACGTTGGGCTCCGGAGGAGATCCTCGTAGAGATCGGCGATACGCTCGGCCACCGCGTCCCACTGGTAGGATTTCTCCACCATCGCTTTTCCCCGCATGGCGCAGCCCTGCGCAAGCTCCCGGTCGGAGAGCAGGCGGTTCACCGCCTTCGCGATGCTCTCGGGGTTTGCCCCCTCGCAGAAGAGGCCGGTCTTTCCTTCCTCGAGGAAATCGGGAATACCGCCGACGGGTGTGCCGACGATGGGAACCTCGCAGGCGAGGGCCTCCAGGAATGCCGTTCCCAACCCTTCGGTCGCCGACGGCCGCACGAACACCTCCGCGAGGCAAAGGTAGCGGGCGACTTGCCTGTGTTCGAGCGCGCCGAGAAAGCGGACCCGGCCGTCGAGGTGCAGCTCGGAGGACAGCTTCTCCAGAGCGGGACGATCCTCGCCGTCTCCGATCAGGAGAGCCACGGCGTCGGGATGCTCTTGGATGACGCCGGGCATCGCTCGGACCAGATCCGACATGCGCTGGGTGATGCTGAGGCGGGACGCCGAAACGATGATGCGCTTCCCCGCGAGGCCCAGCCGTTCCCGCAGGCTCTCGAGATCCGCCGGCGCGTATGCGCCCCGGGAGAAGACGGTGGTATCGACACCGTTGGGAATGACCGCGATGCGGGAGCGGTCCGCGCCGTACCGGATCGCCTGGTCCCTGAGGTGCCGGCTTATGGCGTGCAAGCGGTCGAAGGAACGGTGAAGGCGCGGATAGATCGGAAAGAAAGGGCCGAGATATCCCCGCACGTACTCTTCGCTGTCGCCGCTTTGCAGCGTCAGCAGAGACGGTTTGTGTTTCAACCGGCAGTACACGGCGGCGGAGAGGGCCGAGGCGTTCACCATCACGGCGTGAACGACGTCGACCGGCCCCAATTGCAGAGCCCTCGCGAGCGCCGGAATCGGGTAGATGACCTTGTCGAGGCGCTTGCCCAGACCCACGCGAATGATTTCCGCTCCGCCTTCCTTCTCCCGCCGGGGCGGCAGCTTCTCGCCTCGCACGGTGACGATGACGAATCGGTATCGGTGCGACAGCCGCGATACAATCTCGCGGACGAACAGCTCCGCACCGCCGAGGTAGGGAAGATAGAACCAGCTGAAGATGAGTACGGTCTTCACTTAAGACGAGTGACAATATCACGGAGCTCGATCGACCCGACATGAGCTCGTTTCAGATCCTGGCGCGCGAGCGGCACGGCTCGCACTCGCGGCTCTCGTGCTACTTCACGGGAGCATCGCACACCTGGGACGCCGAATGGGGCCGCTACTCTCCCGCGGCCGTCCGGCGCGTCATGGAGTACTACCGCTGCGTCACCCCTATCTTTCGCACGCTTCTCCGGTATCTGCCTCGCGACGGTGACGTGCTCGAGGCGGGATCCGGGCTCGGCTTCTGGGTGGCGCTCCTGAACGAGGCCGGGTGCCGGGCTCGCGGCATCGATTACAGCGAGGAAGCTCTCTCTCGCGCCCGCCGGACGTTTCCGGGACTGCGCTTCGACCACGGCGACGTGCGGAGCCTCCCGTTCGCCGACCGCTCGCTCGCGGGCTACGTCTCGTTCGGCGTGGCGGAGCATTTCGTCGAAGGTCCCGACGCGGTGCTGCGAGAGGCGGCAAGGGTGCTTCGGCCCGGCGGAATCCTGATTCTGACCGTGCCCTGGATCTCGCCCCTCCGGCGCCTGCAGCCGGGAATCCGCAGCGAGGCGCCTCGGGAGAGCCACTTCTACCAGTATTTCTTCGAGAAGGCGGAGATGCAGGAACGAACGTCCGCGTGCGGGTTTCGTCTCGTCGCCACGACCTCCTACGGCACATCCAAGACGCTCTTCGACCTGCTCCGAGAAATGAAGGGAGGACGCGCGGTGGCTTCCAAGGAGCAACGTGCCGCGCCACCAACGATGACGATGACCGGCGCTGAGGCGGCGGACACATCCTCTCCATCCATTGGCCTCGCCCGAAGACTCTTCTGGCACGCGCAGGACCTCGTCCTCGAGAATCCCGTCGCGAGACGGCTCGCCGGGCATATGTTGATGCTGGTCGCGGAGCGGACGGAACAGGGGAACGCGGCCCGGGAATGAGAATCCTTTTCGCCACCGGGATCTTCCCGCCCGACATCGGCGGACCAGCGACGTACGTCAACGGGCTGGCCCGAGAGCTCCGGCGCCGGGGCATCGAGGTGAGCGTCATTACTTATGGCACTTACAGCGACGAAGGCGACGATACTCCCTTTCCCGTCCGGCGGGTGAGCCGGGCGCGCGCGCTTCCG
>CAZKNR010000010.1:0-11699 GCA_964553925.1 uncultured Acidobacteriota bacterium | reverse complement strand
GAGATCGGCGAGGACCTCGTCCGGCGCCTCAACCGAAGGTGGGCCGAGGATCTGGAGCGCCGTTACCGGGTCGAGTCGCATCTGGAGCTTGAGTTCGACAGCCACTATCTGCGCTTCTTCATGCCCACCATCCGGGGGTCGGAGCTCGGAAGCAAGAAGCGCTACGCGGGGCTCGCGCGGCGGGACGACGATTTGGTGCTGGAGTTCACCGGGCTCGAGGCCGTTCGCTCCGATTGGACCCCGCTCGCACGGGAGTTCCAGCGGGAGGTCTACCGGCGGGTCTTCTTCGGCGAGCCGTTCGAGGACTACGTGCGAGAGACGGCCGCGGATCTCCTGGCGGGAAAGCGCGACCGGGATCTCGTATACCGAAAACGGCTGCGGCGAAGGCTCGAAGATTACGAGAAGAACGTTCCCCCGCACGTGCAGGCCGCGCTGAAGCGGCCGAAGCCGGCCTCCTCAATCGCCTCTAGCGCCTCTCACGATCGCTGGGTGCGCTACGTCGTCACCACCCGGGGACCGGAGCCGCTCGAGAACGACCCTCGGTCGCTCGACTATCAGCACTACCTCGACCGCCAGCTCGCCCCCGCGGCCGACGCCCTTCTTCGCCTGAAAGGGACGTCGGTTGGAGAGATCCTGGACGCTCAACTGCGGCTATTCTGAACCCATGCGCAAAAAAGCCCTCGCGCTCGCGGCCACCATCGGAGTCTCTTCCATTTTCTTCATCGACGTCTGCGGGCTCGTCTTCGGGTGCGGCTGCCGCTCGCTCTGGGCGGGCGCCGCCGTGGCCTGCAATATCCACCATGCCGCGGGACCCCACTGTCCCTGGTGCGCTCATCCCGCGGCGGCGGGCGCCGTCGCCTTCGCCGCGATAGCGCTCGTCCAGGGATTGATTCTCTTCGGGCCGGCCCCACAGAGGGCTCCCGGTCTTCCGGTTCGCTTCGCGCTCGCGCTCCTCTCGTTTCCGGTGACAGCCGGGCTCGTGGGGACGATCCAGGGAATTTTGTGGGACTATTGGAGCCGATGAGCTCCGAAAGGCTTATTTGAACGGGAGGACGAAATGAAGCTCAAGACCTCTGTCATCGTTCTCGTCTCCGCCCTCGCCTGCGGGACGGCTCCTCCTCCAGAGGAAAGCCAGGAGGAGGCGCCCGTGGACGCGTCCGCGCGGCTCCGAAGCTATACCACGGTGCGGCTTTCGACCGACATCGCGGTGCTGACCGATTCCGAAAGAAAGATGATTCCGCACCTCGTTCGGGCCGCGGAGGCGATGGACCGCACGTATTGGGAACAGGCCTACGGCGACAAGGAGAAGTTCCTGTCGTCCCTCGAGAGCGAGGCCGCCCGAAGGTACGCCGAGATCAACTACGGTCCCTGGGACCGCGTGGACGACAACCAGCTCTTCGTCGAAGGCTTCGAGGAGAAGCCCGAGGGGGCCAACTTCTATCCGGAAGACATGACCAAGGAAGAGCTCGAGACGGCGGCGGCGGAGTCCGAAGAACGAGCGAAGGCGCTAAAGAGCCTCTACACCATGGTTCGCCGCGACAAGGGGGGGGACCTTCGGACCATCCCGTATTCGGTGTTCTTCGAGGAAGCGTTCGGCGCCGCCGCGGACGAGCTGAGGCAGGCAGCGGAGCTCGCCGAAGACCCCGGACTGAAGCGGTACCTCGAGCTCCGCGCCGAGGCGCTGCTCTCGGACGACTACCTCGCGAGCGACATGGCCTGGATGGACATGAAGGATAACACGCTCGACATCGTCATCGGCCCGATCGAGACCTACGAGGATCAGCTTTTCGGATACAAGGCGGCGAACGAGGCGTTCATCCTGGTGAAAGACCGCGAATGGAGCGGCCGACTCTCTCGCTACGCCGCGCTTCTCCCCGAGCTCCAGAAAGCTCTCCCGGTGCCGGACGAGTACAAGCGGGAGAGTCCCGGGCTCGACTCCGACCTGAACGCCTATGACGTCATTTACTACGCCGGGGACGGCAACGCCGGGGTGAAGGCCATAGCCGTGAACCTCCCCAACGACGAGGAAGTCCAGCTCCAGAAAGGCGCCCGGAGGCTCCAGCTCAAAAACGCCATGCGCGCCAAGTTCGACGCGATCCTCGTCCCCCTCGCCTTCGTCCTGATCGCGGAAGGCCAGCGCGAGGCAGTCGCCTTCGAGCCGTTCTTCGAGAACGTGATGTTCCACGAGGTGGCGCACGGCCTCGGAATCAAGAACACTCTCGACGGGAAGGGAACCGTCAGAAGCGCTCTCAAGGAGCACGCTTCGGCGACCGAGGAGGCGAAGGCGGACGTGCTCGGCCTCTTCATGGTTTCTGAGCTCGCGAAGCGCGGCGAGCTCGACGACACCGAGCTTCGCGACAATTACATCACTTTCCTCGCCTCGATCTTCCGCTCGGTTCGATTCGGGGCAGCCGACGCCCACGGGCGGGCGAACCTGATGCAGCTCTCGTTTCTCGAAGAGAAAGGCGCGTTTCTCTACGACCCGGAGACCAAGACCTACCGCGTCGAGCTTGAGAAAATGGCGCCCGCGGTCCGGGATCTCGCCTCGATCCTTTTGAAGTTCCAGGGCGACGGTGACTACCAGGGGCTCGGGCGCTTCCAGGAAAAGTACCAGGTGGTGAGCCCGCGGCTTCAGGAGAGCCTCGATCGAGTGGGGGCGAAGGGCATTCCCGTCGACGTCGTGTTCGAGCAGGGTCTCGAAGTGCTGGGGCTATAGCGAAGGACACTTACAGCAAATCGGCCTCCTCGAGGGGCCGGAGGGAATCGAGCCCACCCTCGGGCTCGGCGAAGATCTCCTCGAATTCCCGGAGGACGACGCGCTTCGCCGCCCTCGCGAGAAGATCTTCACGCCGCGCCTCGGAGAGGGCCTCGAGCTTGAGCTTCTCCCACAACTCCGCGGTCACGTAGAAGCGGTGCTTCCGCTCCTCCTCTAGATTCTCCTTGCGCCTTCGGATGAGGCAACGAATCTCCCAATGCGGGCGCTGCGAGACGTCGAGGGTCTCGATGTCGATGAACCAACCGTCTCGCTCGACCTTCATAGAAGTGATAAAAAGGGTACCATGCAGCAATCAAAGGCGAAGCACTACCGGTGGGACGACCTCCCGAAGGAGAGGCTCACCGAATTCCTGGATCGGCGCATCATCACGGGCGACAAGGCGATGCTCACCCACGTCTACATGAAGAAGGGGTGTGTCGTGCCCCTGCATCACCACGAGAACGAGCAGCTCACCTACGTCCTCGAGGGCGCGCTGAAGTTCTGGATCGGGTCGGAAGACGCCGAGCCCATCGTGGTGCACGCGGGCGAGGTGCTGGTCCTGCCGTCGAACGTGCCCCACAAGGCGGAGGCGCTCGAGGACACGCTCGACGTGGACTTCTTTACACCGCCCCGTCAGGACTGGCTCGACGGAACCGATGACTACCTGAGGCGACAGTAGACCGCCCGTGAGCCCGCCCTCGAACTTTTGGAGGGGAGCCGCGCTCGGGATCGCCGCGACCGCGGTCGGCCTCTCGGCTCTCGTTGGCTCCTTCCTGGGAAGCGGGCTTCCGCTCGCCGTTGACGTCGCCGTGGGCGCGCTCGTCGGCGCCGCGGTTTTCTTCCTGGCGCTTCTGGTGGTCCGCGGTCTTGCCGCGGTCGGCAAACGCGTTCCCTCGCGCCTCCTCTTGTCCTTCGCGGCGGCCGCGATCGTTCTCGGCGTGATTCAGATCCAGTTCGGCCTCCCGGAGCTTCTCTACTACCCCGCGATGGTCGTGCTGCTCCCCGCCCAAGGTTTCCTGGTAGGAGGGCTAATGGTGAAGCGGTGGGGCCTCGTCCTCGCCGCTCTCGCCATCGACGCGATTGCGATCGGATTTCTCGCGAGCGACGGGTACGACCCCTATCCCGCCGGAGAGATCCGCAGAGAGACGCCTCTTCCTCCGGCGCTCGGTCTTCCGAATCCGGGAGAGAAGGGCGACTACGAAGTCGAGAGCCTCACCTACGGCAGCGGCACGGACGTCCGCCGCGCGGAGTTCGGAAAAGAAGCGGACTGGACCTCGCGCACGCTCGACGCGACGAAGCTCCTTCCGGAATGGAAGGGTTTCGGGGCTCGGGCGCGCGAGTGGTATTGGGGCTTTTCCCTGAAAGAGGCGCCGGTCAACGGAAGAGCGTGGCTTCCGCGGGGAGACGGCCCGTTTCCCCTGGTGCTGGTGGTCCATGGCAACCACCGGATGGAGGAGCATTCCGACCCGGGCTATGCGTACCTGGGCGAGCTTTTCGCGAGCCGCGGCTTCGCGACGGTCTCGGTGGACGAGAACTTCGTGAACGGCACCTGGTCCGGGGATTTTCGCGGGAAGGAAATGCCGCTTCGGGCATGGCTGCTCCTCGAGCACCTGAAACAGTGGCGCGAGTGGAACGAAACGAAGGGCCACCCGGTCGAGGGCAAGGTGGACCTCGATCGCGTGGCGCTCGTCGGGCACTCCCGTGGAGGTGAAGCGGTCGCCATCGCCGCCGCGTTCAATCGGCTCCCGCATTTTCCCGACGACGCCACCGTCGCCTTCGACTACGGTTTCGGGATTCGCGCGCTCGTCGCCATCGCCCAGATCGACGCCCGCTACCCGCGCCGCATCAAGCTCGAAGACGTGAGCTTTCTCGCGCTCCAGGGCTCGTACGACAGTGACGAAGCGAGCTTCCACGGCTTGCGGCAGTTTCGTCGCATCGACTTCACCGGCGCCGGCTACCAATTCAAGGCCGGCGTCTATCTCCACCGGGGAAATCATGGACAGTTCAATACCGTCTGGGGACGCCGCGATGCCGGGCCGCCTTCCTCCTGGCTCCTGAACCTCGCGCCCATCGTAGATGGCGAGACGCAGCGCCAGGTCGCGCGTGTATCCATCTCCGCGTTTCTCGAAGCGACTCTTCACGAACGCCTCGGATACGTCCCGCTCTTCCGCGATCCGAGTGTCGGCCGCGCATGGCTCCCGGAGGTCAAGCTAGTAACCCAGTTCTCCGACTCTCGAACGGCTCCGCTCGCGACGTTCGAGGAGGATCTCGACGTTACGAGCGCCACCTTCCCCGGGACTCGCATCGAAACCTCGGGGCTCGCGCTCTGGCGCGAGGAGGAGCTCCTGTTCCGTGACGATCAGAAGCAGGGAACGAGCGCCGTCGTTCTTGGCTGGACGAAGGAGAGCCGGGGCGCTTCGAGCGCCGTCTACGCGATTCGATTTTCAGCCGAGGGCGCGGCGTTCGACCCGGACTCCCTTCTCACGTTCTTTTTGAGCGGCTCGACCGAGCGCCCGAACCCCCCGAACGGCCCGAACGGGGACGACGAGACCGAAGGACCGCGAGAAACCCCGTCGGTCGAGATCGAGGTCGAGGACACGGGAGGGGAGAAAAGCAGAATCGGACTCTCGGAGCAGAAGCCCATCGCGATGCCGCTCGAGGTGCAGTTCCTGAAGCTGGCCTGGCTCAACAAAGAGGCTCACGGACGGACCTGGGAGCCCACGCTTTCCAGCTACGAAGTCCCTTTCGAAACG
The DNA here is from genome assembly GCA_964553925.1 of uncultured Acidobacteriota bacterium. Lineage (GTDB taxonomy): Bacteria > Acidobacteriota > Vicinamibacteria > Marinacidobacterales > SMYC01 > DAISKN01. Next base: position 6,191 of record CAZKNR010000010.1, on the reverse strand, counting down.
CTCCAGGCGCGAAACCCCAAGCTCGACGTAACGCGGCTCGCGGCGATCCGCTTTCTCTTCTCGAGCGAGCGGGGAAGCGTCGTGGTTCTCGACGACGTCGGTGTTTCAAGCCGCTCTGGGGATGGAGCCGGATCGCTCGCTTCTTCGGTCGAGTAGGGCGAGAGGCAGCCCCGCTCCGAACGTGACGAGAGCGAGCGCGGGGACCGCCCATCCCAGAAGTCCCAGGCCCTCGGCGGCGTCGATGAAGAACGCCGCGATCATGGGCCCCACCAGGGACGCGTAGCCGAAGACCGTAGAGAAGGCCGCGTTCGCGCGCGAGAGGAGCGCCGGCGGCGTTCTCTCGCCGAGAAGGGCTAGGCTCACCGGAAAAATTCCTCCGACGGCGGCGCCGACGAAAACGAATGCGATCGTCGCGGCCGTCAGCCCTTCCGGAAGGCGGAGCGACGAGATCGCGCCGGCCGCGGCCGAGGCCGCGAATCCGAGTCCGGCAAGGCCCAGGAGGACCCGGCGTTTTCCGACGGCGTCCGCGAGCCATCCGGCGAAGGGCTGGATCGCGACCGTTCCGAGAGCCATCCATCCCACGACGTCGAGTGCTTGCACGCGGGAGAGGCCCAGCCTTTGCCCTTCGACTGGATAGGTGCCGATCATCGCCACGTCGAGGACGGCGTAGACGACGGCGCCGTAGAGGGCGAAGAACAGCGGCCGGATCGGGAGCGGCGCCCGCCCGGTCTCGAGCGACGGCGGAGAATCGAGTGTCATCCCGCGCATTCCCCAGAAGGCAAGCGGTGAAATGAGCGCGGCGACGGCTGTAAGAGCCAGGAAGCCCGCGAGCCCGAAAACGTCGAAGGCGCGGTTCCCGAGAAACACACCGAGCATGAATCCGGACCCGAACCCGGCGCCATAGGCGGCCATCACCCGGCCGCGATGAGAGGGTCTCGTTCCTTTCAAGAGCGCGTACTCGGCGGCGACGAACGTGAGGGCCGCCGCGATTCCGAGCCAGAGCCGCGCGGGGAACAGCAGGCGCACGTCGGTAGCGAGGGCCGCCGCCAGAGCGGCGAAGCCCACTCCCTGGAGAAGGATCCCGGCGACGTTGACGGGACGAGGACCGATGCGATCGACGAGCCGCCCCGCCCACGGGCTCGCGAGCGCGAGACCGAGAGAGAGCATCGCCACCACGCCCCCGGTGAAGTACTCGCTCGCACCGCGGCTCTCCAGGATGGACGACACCAGGGGCGACGAGCCTCCGAACGAGACTCCCACGAAGAAGAGCGAAAGAATGAGAGCGCCGGTCTCGGCCAGGCTCAAGTAAGTATTCATTATGAAATCAGGGCGAGGACGTCGACCTGGTGGGCGCAGTAGACCAGATCGGCCGACGCGAGCTGCCGCCTCCGCTCCGAGAGCCATGTCTCGAGGGCCGCCTTTTCCACACGATCGTGGACCGCGCCTTCGATGGTCTTCAGGATGAACTCCAGAAAGAAAGCTTCGTCTTCAGGGTATTCGTCGCCGGTTGGATGGACGATCCAATCCGAGCTTCCGATCTCGAGGACTTCGACTTCGAAAGAGCGAAGGGCATGGAAGATTCGGCGGCCAGTACGGCTCGAGCCCGGTTGCTCCATGGTGTCGTGATACGCGGACAAGACGGCGTCGTCCTCGCTCGAGGCAGGCTCGAACAGAGTCTCGCCGTCGAACGTGATGGGAAGATACAAGAGCCCGCCGGGCCGGGCGAGGCCGGCGAGCGCCTCGAGCGAAGGCGAGAGCTCGAGGATGTCCAGAAGCGCATGGGCCACGACCAGGTCGAAGCGGCCGCGATTCTCGTTTTGGGCGGCGAACGCCGCGAGCGTGGCAGCGGCAAGGTCCGCCGGGAACGGAAGGGACTGCAGCCGGAGACGGGCCTCCTCGAAGAGCTCAGTTCGAGGCTCGACGCCGATGTAGCGTACGGAGGAAAGAGGCTCGACGAGCCGCCACTCCGCGATTCGCTCGGCGCCGGTGCATAACCCGGCGCCGACGTCGACGATCCGAAGTGATTCCGCCTTCGACTCCCGAAGTTCTCGCTCGAGCCGTCCCCAAACGCGGCGGTTCAACGCCCGGTCGTCGACGCTCCGCTTCGCAAGAAGGTATCGTGCGAAATCCTCCATGGCCGTTTGCGCCATCTTAACGCGTGGGATATACAGAACATCGGCGCGCGGATGAAATGACGGAACGGGTCGTGAGCTCGATTCTTTCGGAGCTGCACGTCCGCCTCGACGAGCCCCGGGGGCAGGCGTCGCGGCGGGGCCGGCCCTTCGTGACCCTCGCGTACGCCCAAAGCCTCGACGGGAGTATCGCGGGAGAGGGTAACCGCCCTTTGAGGCTCAGCTCGCCAAGCTCTCTGCAGCTCACCCACGAGCTCCGAGCCTCCCACGACGCGATCCTCGTGGGAATCGGCACCGTTCTCGCCGATAACCCAAGGCTCAACGTGCGGCTCGCGAGCGGAGAGGACCCCCGGCCGATCGTCGTGGACAGCCGGCTCCGCATCCCGGGCGACGCGCACCTTCTCGAGAACGGGAGAGGGGTGTGGCTGGCGACGACCGAAGCGGCCGCGACCTCGACCGAGGCGGAGCTCTCCTCCCGAGGCGCCCTGGTTTTGCGCCTGCGCGCGCTCGAGAACGGCTGGGTGGACCTCGAGGCCCTCTTGGAACGGCTCGCGAAGCGCGGAGTGCGCCATCTGCTGGTCGAGGGAGGGGCGCGGATTCTCACGAGCTTTCTCGAGTCGAAGCTCGTGGACTACCTGGTGGTCACGGTCTCGCCCCGGTTCGTCGGCGGGGTTCGCCCGCTCGGCTCGGGAGAGCTCTCGGCTTTTCCGAGCCTCGTCTCGTGGCGATCGGAGCGCGTGGGAGAGGACCTGGTGATTGCGGGCGGGCTCGTCTGGCCCCCCGACTAGTCCCCGGAATGAAGGCGCGCGTCCTTTACTTCGAGGCCCCGCGCCGGATCGAGATCCGGGAGCAGGACGTTTCGGAGCCTGGAGAGGGAGAGGTCCGGATCGAGACCGAGCTCTCGGCCATCAGCGCCGGAACCGAGCTCCTGCTCTACCGTGGTCAGGTGCCTCACGGCACGATTCTCGACGAAAGCCTGCCGTCGCTCTCGGGACCCGTGGGCTATCCCCTGGCTTACGGCTACGCCGTCGTCGGCCGAGTCGCCTCTGGCGATCTTCTGGGCCGCCGGGTGTTCGCGTTCGAGACGCATCGGAGCTCCTTTCTCGCGCGACCGGATACACTTCACCTGATTCCCGAGGATGTGCCTTCCGAGTCCGCCGTGCTCCTTCCGACCGTGGAAACTGCGGTGGGCCTGGTCCACGACGCGCGGCCCTTGATGGGCGAGCGGGTGCTCGTGGTCGGCCAGGGGGTCGTCGGGCTCGTGACTACGGCGCTTCTCTCTCGATTCCCTCTCGCGCGACTCGTGACCGTGGACCTTTGGGAGCCCCGCCGGCGGCTTTCGGTCGATCTCGGCGCGGCCCGCTCGGTAGGCCCCGAGGAGCTCGACGAGCGGGACTTCGACCTGACGTTCGAAGTTTCCGGATCTCCCGAGGCGCTCGACGTGGCCCTCGCCGCCACAGGCTTCGAGGGACGGGTCATCGCGGGCTCCTGGTACGCCGACAAGCGGGCCAGCCTCGACCTCGGGACTCACTTCCACCGCGGCCGCCTCAGCATCCAGTCGAGTCAGGTGAGCCGGCTCTCCTCGCACCTTCTCGGGCGCTGGACGAAGGAGCGCCGCATGAAGGTGGCGCTCGATGCCGTCTCCCACCTTCCGGTTCAGAACCTGGTAAGCCACCGCTTCCCGATCGAGCGTGCCGCCGACGCCTATCGCCTTCTCGACGGGAGCCCAGAGGACTGCCTCCAGGTACTCTTGACCTATACTTGAACGCCTCATGCCCGCATTCGAAGTCGGAGTCCTTTCGGATTTCGTAGCGCAGCACTATCTCGTAGGCGGAGACTTCGGTCCCGAAGGCTCGCTCCATTCCCACCACTACCGGGTAGAGCTCACGGTCGCCGGCGCGGAATTGGACCGGCACGGTTTTCTCGTCGACATCGTGCGGCTTCGTGAAGAGCTGAACCGTTTGGTGGACCGTTACCGCGATCGGACGCTCAACGATCTCCCGGACTTCGCCGGCCTCAATCCGGGGGTGGAGGTCGTCGCGAGGGCGATGGCCGCGTCGCTCGCTCGCGCTCTCGCGGACGAGAACCTGGGCGCCCTTACCCTCAAGCTCTGGGAGAACGATACGGCCTGGGCGAGCTATCGTGTCGTTCGGGAAGCGAAATAAATCCATGTCATCCGAGACCTTTCCTTTCCGCGCCGAGGTGCAGCAGCTCCTCGATTTGATGATCCACTCGCTCTACTCCCACAAGGAGATCTTCCTGCGGGAGTTGATCTCGAACGCATCCGATGCCCTCGATCGGCTGCGGTTCGAAGCCTTGACCCGGCCGGAGCTCGTCGCCGAGGGCGGGAAGCTCGAGATCCGTCTCGAGGTGGACGAGGCCGCCCGCACGCTGGCCGTTCACGACACGGGCATCGGGATGAGCCGCCAGGAGCTCATCGACAACATCGGAACCATCGCGAAATCCGGCACCCGCGAGCTTGCGGAGAAGATCCGCAAGAGCAAGGCCCCTTTGAAGGAAGTGAAGGAAGTGAAGCCGTTGAAGGAAGAGGACGAAGAGACGGGAGACGGCATCACCGAGCTCATCGGGCAGTTCGGCGTCGGGTTCTACTCGTCGTTCATGGTCGCGGACCGCGTGGTGGTGGTTACCCGGCGCGCGGGAGAAGAGGGTGCGACCCGGTGGGAATCGGCGGGCGCGGGCGAGTTCGAGGTCACGGCGGCCGGGCGCGACTCCCAGGGGACGTCGGTCACTCTCCACTTGAAGCCGGTCGACGAGGAGCAGGGGTTCGAGGATTTCACCCAGGCGCAAGCACTCTCGCGCATCGTCCGGCGCTATTCGGATTTCATCGCCTATCCCGTCATTCTCGGCGAGAAAACCCTGAACTCGATGAAGCCGATCTGGGAGCGGCCCGCCTCCGAGGTGAAGCCCGAGGAGCACGCCGAGTTCTACAAGCACATCTCCCACGACTGGCAGGATCCGCTCTTGACGATCTCCCAGCGAGCGGAAGGTCTTCTCGAGTACCGGGCGCTCCTTTTCGTTCCCTCGGAGGCGCCCTTCGACTTGTTCTTCGTGGGCCACGAGGCGGGGCTGAAGCTCTACGTGCGCCGGGTTCTGATCATGGAGCGAAGCCCCGAGCTTCTTCCGCGATACCTCCGATTCCTCTCGGGGGTGGTCGATTCCCCCGATCTTCCCCTCAACGTCTCGCGGGAGATGCTCCAGCACGATCGCCAGATTCGCCAGATCAGGAAAGCCCTGGTGAAAAAGGTCCTCGACAGCCTTGCGGAGCTGAAACAAAAGGACCAGGAGAAGTACCTGTCCGTCTGGAAGGCGTTCGGCCGCGTGCTGAAGGAAGGCGCGGCCGAGGATCATGAGAACAAGGAGAAAATTGCAGAGCTACTTCTGTTCCAGAGCTCCGACGACGAGGAGAAGCTTTCGGCTCTCGCGGAGTACGTTTCCCGGATGAAGGAAGGGCAGGAGGCGATCTACTACCTGACGGGCGCTTCCCGGGCGGCGATCGAGAGCTCGCCTCATCTCGAGGCGTTTCGCGCCAGGGGGATCGAGGTCCTCTATCTGACGGACGCGGTGGACGAGTTCGTGGTCGAGTCGCTCGCGGAATACCAGGGGAAGAAGCTGAAGTCGGCAGGGAAGGGAACCGTGGACCTCGGAACCCCCGAGGAGCAGGAAGAGAAGAAGAAAGAGCTGGACGAGAAGACCCGGACGTACCAGGGACTCCTGGAGCGGATCCAGAAGGCCCTCGAGGATCGGATCAAGGAAGTCCGGCTCTCGGCCCGGCTCACCGCGTCCCCCGCCTGTCTCGTGGGCGCGGAGCACGACTTCAGTCCAAGGCTCGAGCAGCTTTTGAAGCGAGAGACCGACCGGCCGCGCCAAAAGCGGATCCTGGAGCTCAATCCCGATCACGAGATCGTGAAGAGGCTCGAGGGAATGGTCGAGTCCGGCGCCGCGAGCGAGAAACTGGAGGAGTACGCGGAGCTTCTATACGGCTACGCCGTGCTCGCGGAGGGGTCGGAGCTCCCGGATCCCGCGGCGTTCGCCCGGAGG
>CAZKNR010000009.1:0-4204 GCA_964553925.1 uncultured Acidobacteriota bacterium | reverse complement strand
GCGCTCGTCGGCCGGCGTGTCGCCTGTACGAACGCCGACGGAGAGCTTCGAGCCGAGCCCCGCGAGCGGGCTCCGCAGGTTCCGCTCGATGTCGTAGTTGAGCGCCTTGAGCGGGGAGACATAGAGCAACCGGAGACCCTTGCCCGGTGTCTCGTTCAGCCGGTCGATCCCGAAGAGAAACGCCGCGAGCGTCTTCCCGGAGCCCGTGGGCGCCTGGATGAGCACGTGCCCGCCGCCCGCGATCGCCGGCCATCCGAGCGCCTGGGCCGGAGTCGGCGCGGCGAACGCACGCTCGAACCACGCCCTCGTCGGCGGCGAGAAGACATCGAGCGGGTTCACCACCCGGAGGGTACAGCGGCAGCCGCACTCCCAATCTGCACACTCTGGCGTCTTCCATCGGCGCGTGCGGTCTACTATCAAACCGTGCCTACCGCGCTCTACTTCACCGAGTCGGACGAGGCGAACGAGCTTCTCGCGCGCGAGCCCCTCGCGCTTCTCATCGGCTTCGCGCTCGATCAGCAGGTGACCGTGCCGACGGCCTTCGCCGGCCCGCACAAGCTGAAGGAGCGGATCGGCGATCTCGACGCAGCCGCGATCGCGTCGATGGATCCCGCAATGCTCGAGGGGGTCTTCCGCGAGAAGCCGGCGATCCACCGCTTCCCCGGCTCGATGGCGAGGCGGGTGCAGGATCTCTGCGCCGTTGTCGCGGACGACTACGGCGGGAGAGCAGAGCGCGTGTGGACGGAAGCCGCAGACGCTTCGGATCTCCGCCGGCGAATCGGTGCGCTCCCCGGCTTCGGTGAGATGAAGATCACGGGCCTCGGCTCGGTGCTAGCGCTGCGATTCGGCGTGGAGGTCGCGCGGGATCTCGTTCCGAATCGCCCTTGCCTCGGTGGGATCGACTCCCCCGAGGCACTCGCCGAGTACCAGGCTGCCAAGCGCGCCCACAAGAGCGCCCGTCGAGAGCAAGAACGAGCAGCTGCGCAGGCCGGAAAATAGCGCCACTGGAGCCCGCTGGCGAACGTGCTTTGCCCCGCATGAGTCAGCTGAGTGTGCGGGCGGCAGCACAGTCCCGCCGCCCGCTTCGCTTTCGTCAGTCCTCGGGGTTGCCAGCGTGCAGCGTCCCGGTCTCGCGTTCGGGAAGCGCCATCCGCTCTGGATCGAGGTCGTACGTCCACGGGAGCCCTGAGACCTTCCAGCCGTTCTTCAACCGCATGCCGTGGAAGACGCTCTCGGGGTCGTCGACCTTGCTGCCCTCCATGCCGTCGAGGATGTTGTAGACGTTCGTGAATCCGGCCTGCGCGAGTAGGTTGATCGCCATCGCCGCCCGACCTCCGGAGCGACACGAGACGAGGATCGTGTCCTCGGAATCGAACCGCTCCTTCACGAGCTGGACGAAGTCCGAGTTCAGCTCCCACGGGAACCCCTTCTTCTCGTCGCTCCAGACATAGGCTAGGAACGCGAACGGGATGTTCACCGCCATTGGGGGATGGCCGGTGAAGACGTACTCTTCTGGCGTGCGCACGTCGAGGATTTTCACGCCGACGGGGTCCGCCTGCCACGTGTCGTACGCCTCTTTCGCGGTCACGTAGAGCCCGAGCGTTGTCTGACGCGCCTCGGCGACCGGCCGGTCGGCGTGTGTCGCTGTGGTCATCGCATCCTCCTCGTGGTCGCCGCTACCCGAGCCGCGCGCCCTCGACCTCGAGCCCGCCTCCCTTGGGGAGCTTGCTCCAGCTCCGTCTCTGCCACTCCTCCTCGAGCACTTCTGTTGCCGCCTGCTCGAGGAACTCCGGCGCCGCCCACTCGGCCACGTCGAAGTCGTTCTTGATGTAGCCGTGGCTGACCATGAAGTCCTTGCCGATCTTGATGCACTGCAGGTTCCGCGCACTCAGGCTCGGCACCATGTCGACGTCCTTGATGCCCTGGTACGTGTCCTCGGCATCCAGGTAGAAGGTCTGCCTGTTGAGGATCGCTCCGGCGGCACGCTTGTGCTCGTTCGCCCAGCGCCCGACCTTGATCATGGCCTTCATATAAGCGATCACGAGCTCGGGGTGCTCCTCGGCCATCACGTCGGTGCACGTGATGACGGCCGGGGTGTTGGCCACCTGGATCCTCCAGTCCGAGTACCTGGATAGGTCCTCGATCATCGCGATCCGGCCGGTCGCCTCCTGGAGATGCTGGAACACCTTGCTCTGCGTGTAGATCGCATCCACGGTGCCGTCCAGGAGCGCCGTCTCGAGCGGGCGGAACGCGAGGTCGTGCTTATGGTCACGGCGCATCCACAGCTCGGACGGGTTGTTCATCGGCGGGACGAGCATCTCGGGCTTGTCGTACCAGTCGTCCGCGTAGGGGAACTCGACGAGGTCGATGTCGTCCATCGTCATGTCGTGCAGCATCAGCATGTTCTCGATGCCCATGTGCTCCTGGATGCGCCACCAGTCGTTCTTGATGGTGTTGAGGCTCTTCGAGATCCCGATCTTCTTGCCCCTGAGACCCTTCATCCGGAAGATCTCGTCTTCGGCGCGCACGGCCATGCAGCCGCCCTCGTAGACCCACGTCGCCCCCAGCAGAACGGTTCGGCGGATGTCGGCGTGAACGTGGATCGGCGGGTAGAGGCCGCCGAAGCGGATGAGGTTGTCGAGGTTGTGGATGTAGTGCGGGTACCAGTTGTTCTCGGGAGCGTGGCGGAAGTAGGCGTACTCGACGCCGATCTTCTTGAACTCCTCGCGGCACCATCCGAGCTCCTGGTCGACGTTGTTCGCGGACACCATGGGGCAGTTGGTGAACCAGACCTCGTTCCAGTCCAGGGGCACCGTCGTGGAAACTCGCTCTTGCTCGATGACAGCAGTCACTGAATACCTCCTCTTCAGGGGATCGTCTTCGAATCTGATGCTCGTTCGGCCGATCCGCGCACGCATCAGCGCCTCTACTGAGGAAAAGTGCGCCAAAGTACGGAGCGTGCGAACACACCACGGTCACATGGACGAACGCAACTCCAGAGAACGGCGCGCGTAGCCTATGGCCTTGCCCTTGGCAATCACCAAGGAACCGTGGCGGGTGCAGAAGCGCGCCCACAAGCGCGCCCGTCAAGAGGACGCTACGAAGGCCTGATTATCGCCCCTCGCGCTCCAGACAGGCGCTTCTGACTCGACAGTCCTTCCTCACGCGCGAAGTGCCATCTTCCGGCTCTACCCAACGGGGCACGGGCCGCGACTTGCCGGGGATTGGCGAGTCGCCGCGACGTGCGCTCTTTCTCTGTCCGGACGGTCAATCGATGTTCCCCTGTCGTGCCCCCAGAACTCGCGCTGCTTCAGAAAGAACCCTGTGGTCGCTAGAGCCAGTGGTGTAACCACCACTTCTCGAACGCCACCTTTCCCCAGTGCAGCGGCCGCCCGGGTCGGCGGATCTTGACCTGGGGCTCCGGCTCGGCGTAGAAGTTGCCGCCGGCGAACCCGGCTCGTCCATCGCCCAGCTCGATCCAGCAGGAGCCGTGGCCGTCGAACACGGCGTCGGACCTCTTGCCCTCGACGCCGTCCACGATTCGCCGCGCCACCGCTTTTGCCTCGGCGTGGGCGAAGACGCCCGACTTGGGGAGCGCCTTGCCGTTGCGCAGCTTGATCGTCGCCACGTCCCCGATCGCGTACACGTCGTCATAGTCCGTCTGCAGCGTCCGCGGGTCGACGTGGACGAAGCCAGACACGCCAAGGAGCGGTGACGAGCGCACGACCTCGGGCGCCTGATGCGGCGGGACGGCGATCAGCAGATCGACCCGATGCGCGCGGCCATCGGAGGCCACGACCTCATGTGTCTCGGGCCGAAGCTCCTTGAACGTGAACAACGGGTGGTAGTGGATGCCACGCGCGGCGAGCATGTCGGCGATCGAGTCGCCGAGGGCCGCTGGAGCAACGGGCATTGGCGTGTGCTCTGGCGTGAAGAGATGTATCTCGACGTTCCGGCGGACTCCCTTCCTGCGGAGAAACGACTCCGCGAGGAAAGCGGCCTCATAGGGGGCTGCGGGACACTTGAACGGCATGGAAGGGATGAGGATCCCGACAACTCCCTCGATGAGGTCCTGGAGCGCGGCGTGGATCCGCGCGCAGCCTTCAGGGGTGTAGAGGTTGAGGGCCAACTCGTCGAACCCGCTTACCGTTTCGGGCGCGAGCTGGGCTCCAAGGGAGACGACGAGAGAGCCGTAGTCGAGGTC
>CAZKNR010000008.1:0-10220 GCA_964553925.1 uncultured Acidobacteriota bacterium | reverse complement strand
CACCGGACCCAACCGCGAGCTCCTCATCTGGAGGTGGTACTGGATATCCGGCCGCCGTACGTCGAGCCCGGTCTGGGCGAAGGTGATCGAGTCAGGCGAGAGGCTCCTCTTCCGGCGGCCGTTCGCCGCGGGGATCGTGGTCTTCACCGAACGGGATGACGAGGAAGCGGCGCGAGCCCGGCTCGAGAAGTTCGTTGCGGAGGGACTTCCCGCGATCGAGTCGGCTCTGGAGGAAGCGTCCCGATGACGCGAGACGCGCGTCCTCTCATCGCCCACGTCATTCACCGGCTCGACGTGGGCGGGATGGAGAACGGCCTCGTGAACCTGATCAACCGGATCCCGGGGGAGCGCTACCGGCACGCCGTCGTGAGCCTTACCGACAGCACGAGATTTGCGAAGCGAATCTCCCGGAATGACGTTCCCATCATCACACTCGACAAGAAGCCGGGGCACGACCTGGGCCTGCACTTGCGTCTTTTCAGCACGTTTCGCCGTATTCGCCCGGCGATCGTTCACACGCGAAACCTCGCCGCGGTCGAAGCCGTCGTCTCGGCGGCGGCGGCATTCGTCCCGCACCGCGTTCACGGAGAGCATGGCCGAGACGTGCAGGACCCGGACGGGAGCCGCCGGCGTTATCGATGGCTGCGCCGGGCTCTCTCGCCTCTCGTTCACCGCTTCGTCGCGCTTTCGGGAGAGCTCGAGGAGTATCTCGTCGAGAGAGTGGGTGTCCCGGCGTCGAAAGTCGTCCGCATCGTGAACGGCGTCGACCTCGAGAAGTTTCGGCCTGCCGCTTCCGGAAAAGACTCTCTTCCCGAGGGCGCCCCGTTCGACGCCTCCGGGAGAGTTGTCATCGGGTCGGTGACGAGGATGCAGGAAGTGAAGGACCCGCTCACTCTCGCGCGGGCGTTCGTCCGCCTCGTCGAGAGGGGATTCGCTTCGAAGGCCTGTCTCGTCCTCGTGGGCGACGGCCCGCTCCTCGAGGAGGCTCGCAAAGTCCTGCAGGAGGCTGATGCTTCTCGCCATGCGTGGCTCATGGGAAGCCGGGAAGACGTGCCGTCTCTTCTTCGCTCGTTCGACGTTTTCGCGCTCTCGTCCCGCGTCGAAGGAATCTCGAACACGATTCTGGAAGCGATGGCGAGTGGTCTTCCAGTCGTCGCGACAAGGGTGGGAGGAAACGACGAGCTGGTGGACGATGGCGTCACCGGAGCCCTCGTTCCCTCGCGCGACCCGGGAGCCCTCGCCGACGTTCTGGCGCGCTATATCGATGAGAAGGGACTTCGGGGGGAACAAGGCCGAGCGGGCCGCGCCCGCGCGGAAAAAGAGTTCGGTGTCGACGCAATGGTGGCGCGCTACCTCGGGGTCTACGACGGGCTTCTCGCGACGGGAAGAGAGATCGATTTGCGGGGGAATCAACTGAGATGTGCGGAATAGCGGGGATCTTCGACCTCTCCGGACGCCGTCCGATCGACGAAACTATTCTCGTCGCGATGCGCGATTCGATCCGGCACCGGGGTCCGGACGGCGAGGGACTGCACGTCGAGCCCGGGGTCGGGCTCGCGCACCGGAGGCTCTCGATCATCGACGTCTCCGGCGGACAGCAGCCTCTCTATAACGAAGACGGCTCGGTCGCGCTCGTCTACAACGGCGAGATCTACAACTACCGGGGTCTGGTGGACGAGCTTCGCTCGCGCGGCCACGTGTTCCGCACCCAATGCGATACCGAGGTCGTCGTTCACGCCTGGGAAGAGTGGGGTGAGGCCTCGGTCGAGCGCTTCAACGGGATGTTCGCCTATGCCCTCTGGGATCGAAACCGCGGGAAGGGTTTTCTCGCGCGCGATCGGCTGGGCATCAAGCCCCTCTACTACGCCGAGCTCGAGAACGGCCAGGTCCTCTTCGGGTCCGAGCTCAAGGCGCTTCTCGCGCATCCGGGTCTTCGACGGAACATCGACCCCGCGGCGGTGGAAGAGTTCTTCGCCTACGGCTACGTCGCCGAGCCGAGGAGCATTTTTCGCGGCGTCGAGAAGCTTTCTCCCGGGCATACGCTCACGATCGAGGCCGGCCGCGCGCTCGAGCAGCGCCGGTACTGGGACGTGGTGTTCGACCGGAAGAACGCCGCTCCGGAGCAGGAGCTCGCCGACGAGCTCGTTCTCCGGTTGAGAGCGTCGGTTTCGAGCCACCTCATGTCCGAAGTGCCGCTCGGAGCGTTTCTCTCGGGGGGCGTCGATTCCAGCGCCGTCGTCGCGATGATGGCCCAGGTCTCGCCCGATCCCGTGAACACCTGTTCGATCCGCTTCGGCGAGAGCGAGTTCGATGAGTCCCGCTACGCGGCCGAGGTCGCCGGGCGCTACCGGACGAACCACCTGTCGTCGGTGGTGGACCCGGAGGACTTCGGGCTCGTGGATCGCCTCGCGTCGCTGTACGACGAGCCGTTCGCCGACAGCTCCGCGATGCCGACGTACCGCGTCTCGGAGCTCGCGAGACGGCGGGTCACGGTCGCGCTTTCGGGTGACGGCGGCGACGAGAATTTCGGCGGCTATCGCCGCTATCGATGGCACACCTACGAGGAGCGGGTGCGGGGGCTCGTCCCCGGCGCGGTGCGCGGGCCTTTGTTCGGTCTTCTCGGTCGCCTCTATCCCAAGGCGGATTGGGCGCCGAAAGTCCTTCGGGCGAAGAGCACTCTCGAGGCGCTCGCTCTCGATCCGATCGAGGGGTACTTTCACAGTGTTTCCATTCTCGGAGACAGCCTTCGAGCCCGGCTCTTCAGCGACTCGTTCCGGCGCGAGCTCCAGGGCTACCACGCCATCGAGGTGCTGAGACGCCACCTGGAGCGCGCCCCCGAGCATCCGCTCTCGCGGGTCCAGTACCTGGACCTCAAAACCTATCTTCCGGGGGACATCCTCACCAAGGTGGATCGCGCGAGCATGGCCCACTCGCTCGAAGTGCGGGTTCCGATCCTCGACTACGAGCTCGTCGAATGGGCGGCCGGCCTTCCCCCGGAGACGAAGCTCCGGGACAGGGAAGGGAAGTATCTTTTCAAACACGCGATGGAACCCTATTTGCCGCGGGAGCTCTTGTATCGGCCCAAGATGGGCTTCGCCGTGCCGCTCGCGTCGTGGTTTCGGGGGCCGCTTCGGACGCGGGTGCGCGACGCGGTGACGAGCCCGGTTCTCCTGGACACGGGAATCTTCGACGAGCGGTTCCTGCTGCGCATGGTCGACGAGCACCAGTCGGGCCTGCGGGATTTCAGCGCGCCCCTCTGGTCCGTCCTGATGTTCGAAGCTTTCTGCCGGCAGCGGGATCGGGTCGGGCCTGGCGAGGGAGTGCCTCTGCCCGAGACCGTCATGGCGAAGTGATCTGCCGGTGCGCATCCTGCACGTCCTCGACCACTCGGCGCCCATTCTGAGCGGCTACACCTACCGGACGCTCTCCATCCTGCGTGAGCAGCGCCGGCTCGGCTGGGAGACGGCTCACGTCACGAGCTCGAAACATCCTGCCCAGGTCCTCGTCGAGGAATCCGAGGGGTTTCGATTCCATCGCACGCGGGCCCCACGCGGGCTCTTCTCGACGCTCCCTTTGGTCAGGCAGCTTGCGGTGGTTCGAGAGCTGGAAGGCCGCCTCCGCGCTCTGGTACGGGAACTCCAGCCGGACTTGATTCACGCCCACTCTCCGTCGCTCAACGGTCTTGCCGCCCTCCGCGTCGGACGTAAGCTCGGTCTTCCGATCGTCTACGAGTTGCGGGCGTTCTGGGAGGATGCGGCCGTGGATCACGGGACGAGCCAGGAAGGAGGGGTGCGGTATCGACTCAGCCGCGCTCTCGAGACCCACGTTCTTCGAAGGGCGGATGCGGTGACCGTGATTTGCGAGGGCATCCGGAAGGACGTCGTCGGACGCGGGATTCCCGAGGAGAAGTTGACGGTCATTCCGAACTCCGTCGACGTGGACCGGTTTTCGACCGAGCGCCGCCGCGACCCGGGGCTCGCTCGCCGCTTTGGGCTCGAGGGGAGCGAGGTGCTGGGTTTTCTTGGATCGTTCTACGCATACGAGGGACTCGAGCTCCTCATCGAGGCGGTCCCCGCGCTCCTCGAACGGCGTCCCCGCCTCCGCGTGCTTCTCGTCGGGGAAGGGCCGAGAGAGGAACACCTCCGCCGGCGCGTAAAGGAACTCGGCTTGGGAGACAAGGTCCTCTTTCCGGGAAGAGTTCCGCACGCCGAAGTGCGCCGGTACTACGATCTGATCGACGTCCTCGTCTACCCCCGCTTCGCGATGAGGCTGACGGAGATGGTGACGCCTTTGAAGCCTCTCGAAGCGATGGCGATGGGGAAGCTCCTCGTGGCCTCGAACGTCGGGGGGCATCGCGAGCTCATCCGTGACGGCGAGACCGGGATTTTGTTCGAAGCGGGAAACGCCGCCGATCTCGTCAGGAAGATTCTGCTCGCCCTCGAGGACGAAGAGCTCGGACGGCGGATCCCGGCTCGCGCGCGCCGGTTCGTCGAAGAGGAGCGGACGTGGGCCCGCGGCATCGCCGGTTACCGGCCGCTCTACGAGCGTTTGATGAAGGCCTGTGAGGCCAATGGGGAAAGAGCCAGTGTTTGATTTCGCGGGCGCCCGGGTGGTCCTCGTGGGACCCCTTCCTCCGCCCTCAGGAGGCATGGCGAACCAGACGAAACAGCTCGAGAGTCTTCTCTCCGAAGAGGGGGCGGAGGTCACGCTGGTTTCGACCAATGCGCCCTTCAGGCCTGCTTTCGTGGGCCGATTCCCTGGCGTCCGGGCTTTCTTCCGTCTCGTTCCCTATCGCGCGCGGCTCCGGGACGCCGCCCGCGGTGCGACGCTCTTCCACGTCATGGCCAACTCAGGCTGGGCCTGGCATTTTTTCGCGGCGCCGGCGCTGCGCGCAGCCCGCCGCGCGGGGGTTCCCGTGGTTCTCAACTACAGGGGGGGAGACGCCGAGCGTTTCTTCGCTCGATCGTTTCCCGTGGTCGAGAAGACGCTGCGGACGGCAGCGGCCGTCGTCGTTCCGTCGGGCTTCCTGAAGGACGTTTTTGCGCGGTACAGGGTCGAGACCGAAATCGTGCCGAACATCGTCGACCTCGAGCGATTTCGGCCCGTGCCCGGAGAGAGAAACGGCGGGGGACTTGCCCGCCGTAGCCTTGGCGAAGGAGGGCCGCGCCTCCTCATCGCGCGCCACCTCGAACCGATCTATGATGTCGAAACCGGACTCCGGGCTTTCCAGATCCTGCGGCAGCGCTATCCGACCGCGGTCCTGGACGTGGCGGGCTCGGGTCCCGACCGGAAGCGCCTGGAGCGGCTGAGCAGGGAGCTCGGGCTCGCGCGCTCGGTGCGCTTTCTGGGGCAGGTCGCGAACGAAATAATGCCGTCTCTGTATCAGTCGGCGGATATTGCATTGAACCCGAGCCTCGTCGACAACATGCCGATCTCGATTCTGGAATCGCTCGCGAGCGGGGTTCCCGTCGTCTCGACGAGCTCGGGCGGGATTCCCGCGATGGTGAAGGCGGGCGAGGAGGCGATCCTGGTTTCGCCGCGGAACCCGGAGTCGATGGCGAACGCGGTCGCCTCGTTGTGGGAGGCGCCGGAACGGATGGCGGCGCTGAGAGAAGCGGGCCTGCAGAAGGCGAGCACCTTCGGATGGAGCGTGGTGCGCGAGGAGTGGCGGCGCGTCTACGGCCGGGCGGTATCGAAATGAGCTACACGCGGCTCGTCTCCTCCGTTCTTTTCCCGCTCCACGAGATCGCAAAGGGGCATGACACGCTTCGGATTCGTCGGTTTCTCGAGCGCAGCCAATGGTGGACGGCGGAGCGGCTCGAGCTTCATCAGGTCGAAAGGCTTCGGTCGCTCCTGGTCCGCGCGGGAAGGAAGGTATCCTACTACAGCAGGCTCTTCGGCGAGCTGCGGTTCGACCCGGAAGCCGTCAGGTCCCTGCAGGATTTGGAGCGCCTGCCTTTTCTGACGAAGGACGCCATCCGAAAAAACCTCGAGGATCTCAAGGCCAAGGGAGCGCGGCTGAGCCTTTCCAATACCGGCGGCTCCACCGGCGAGCCCCTCCAGTTCTTCATCGGCAAGGACCGGGTGAGCCACGACGTCGCCGCCAAGTGGCGCGCGACCCGGTGGTTTCGAGTCGACATCGGGGATCCCGAGATCGTCGTCTGGGGCTCGCCCATCGAGCTCGGGGCCCAGGACCGGGTCCGCGAGCTCCGTGACCGCGTCCTCCGAACCCAGCTCCTTCCCGCGTTCGAGATGTCGGAGAAACGCCTCGACGAGTTCGTCGACCGAATTTGCGAGATGAGACCGAAGATGATTTTTGGATACCCATCGGCGCTCTCTCTCATCGCCGGGCATGCCTCGGCGCGCGGACGTAACTTGAGGACCGCAGGCGTCAAAGTCGCCTTCGTGACCGCGGAGCAGCTCTTCGAGCACCAGAAGAAAGCGATCGCGGAGACTTTCGGGTGCGCTGTCGCCAACGGCTACGGAGGGCGCGACCTCGGGTTCGCCGCACACGAGTGTCAGGATGGCGGGCTTCACGTTACTGCTGAGGACATCCTCGTCGAGATCGTGGACGACGAAGGAACGGTCCTGCCGAAGGGAGAGAAGGGGGAGATCGTAGTCACCCATTTCGCGTCGGGCGATTTTCCCTTCGTGAGGTACCGGACCGGGGACACGGGGACTCTGAGCGAATGGCTCTGCCCCTGCGGCCGCGGCCTGCCGATTCTCGAGGCGGTGCACGGCCGAACGACGGACTTCATCGTCGCCGAGGACGGAACGGTGATGCACGCGCTCGCGGTAATCTACGCCATCCGCGACGTCCCCGGGGTCAAGAACTTCAAGGTGGTGCAGGAGGACCGCTTCCACACTCGCGTCTTCCTGATACCGGAGAACGGATTCTCTCAGGAGTCCGAGGACAAGATCCGGGCGCGCCTCGCCGAGCGGCTGGGGAAGGGCGTGCGCATCTCGATGGAGCGGGTCGACGAGATCCCGAGGAGCGCCTCGGGAAAGCACCGGTACGTGGAGAGCCGAGTCCCGGTGCCGACGCCTGCGCCATCAGCTCCCGTCGCGGACCGCAGCTTCGATGCTTGAACAGCTACGCTACCGTCTTGAATGACGGGGCTATTCAGCCTGCCGGGCTCAGCAAGAATGCGCTGTATACTCAAAAGGGGCCGCGGAGCGTCCCTTTTTGCATACGTCTTGCAAACCATGGAACGCCGGGACATAATCGCCTCGCGTCAAATAATCAAAAAGGGCCGCAAAGTGTCCCCTTATGCATACAAACAGCAAATCAACGGCGACAAGCTCTCCGAACTCGTTGATTCCTACCAGGCTAATGGTCGCTACATCCTAACGCGCGAGCAGGCGCTGGGAGCGCTCGGCGTCTCGGAAGAGGCACTCAAAAAAGCGGTTCGACGCCTCGTAGCCAAGCGCCGACTCGCGGTCCCGCGGCGTGGCTTCTTCGTCATCGTGCCAGTCGAATACCGAGACGCCGGAGCGCCGCCCCCGAGCTGGTTCATCGATGACCTGATGGAATTCCACGGCCAGCCGTATTACGTCGGGCTCCTCAGTGCGGCCGCGCTTCATGGAGCGGCACACCAGCAGCCGCAAGAGTTCCAGGTTGTCACAAACAAGCAGCTCCGAAACATGGCTGCGGGGCGCGCCCGGGTCCGGTTTTTCCGGAAGCTCCATCTCGACCGCACGCCCACAGTGGAAATGAGGACGGAGACAGGCGCCATGCTGGTGGCCACTCCGGAAGCGACGGCACTCGATCTGCTGCGCTACCTCGAGGGAGCTGGACATCTTGGCAACGTGGCCACGGTGCTCGCCGAGCTTGCCGAAAAAATGGATGCCGAGCGACTCGCCCAGGTCGCTCGAACCGAAGGCGAGCTTTCGACCGCACAGCGGCTGGGCCACCTCCTTGAGCAGGTCGGCGCCCGCAATACCGCTAGCTCCCTGGCCGCTTGGATCGAGGAGCGTCGCCCCAGATTCGTGCCTCTCAGAGCCGATCGTTCGGTGAGGCGGGCGGCGAAGGACCTTCGATGGCGCGTGCTCGTGAACGAGAAGGTCGAGGCAGAGATGTGATCCCACGGGCACATATCACGGCCTGGCGATCGAAGGCGCCGTGGTCGACGGATGCACAGGTCGAGCAGGATTTGGTCATTTCCCGTGTGATCGTCGAGCTCTTTTCGGACGAGCTCCTTGCGCGTGAGGTCGCATTCCGCGGAGGCACGGCCCTCCACAAGCTCCACTTCAATACGCCGAGCCGTTACTCAGAGGACGTCGATCTCGTGCAGGTCAACGCCGGGCCGATCGGACCGATCATGAACGCCATGCGAACGAGGCTGGATTCCTGGCTCGGGAAGCCGCAATGGAAGCAAGGGAAGGGCCGCGCGACGTTCTTCTACCGGTTCGAGTCGGAGACCAAACCAATCACCCCGCTCAAGCTCAAGGTGGAGACCAACACCCGGGAGCATTTCTTTGTACTCGGTCAGAGGCGAGAACGCTTCGAGGTCGCAAGCCCCTGGTACAGCGGAACGGCGGACGTGCTTACCTACGAGCCCGAGGAACTGCTCGGCACGAAACTGCGAGCGCTGTACCAGCGAAAGAAGGGACGAGACCTCTTCGATCTCTCCGAGGCGCTCACGCGCTTCACCGACCTCGACCCGGAGAAGGTCGTCGGCTGCTTCACGTCCTACCTCGAGAAAGACGGCCGGCGCGTTACGCGCGCGGAGTTCGACGCGAACGTCGCCGAGAAGATAGAGGACAGGCTCTTCATCAGCGACGTGGCGCCGCTTCTTGCGGGCGGTGTCTCGTTCGATCCCGTAACCGCCTTCGAGCGGATACGAGACTCTTTCATTTCTCGCATGCCCGAGGGCGCGTCCCAAAAAAAGACGAAGCACCGCCGACGGTGAAATTTCTCACCTGAGAGCCTGCTGACCCGGAGTACTCGTTGGAAGAGAAACGGTACTTGCTGCTCGGGTTGAGCGCCTTCTTCGGGAAGTGGCAGGTCAGCCCCGGGAGCGAAGTTGCACGAAGAATTCGCTTACTTTCGGACGGAGGCCAGGAAGAGAGGCATGAGCATGCATCCTCTTTCGGACTGAGAGGCGTTTCTCTTCTTCCCGCGACACGATGAGCACTTCCTGTGATTGGGGCAAGACAATCCACACGACGGCGACGCCCGCCCCGAGATACCACTTGGCCTTGTTCCGCAGCGCGATCTCCGAATCAGCCTCGTCCGCCCCCGCGACTTCGACCGCCAGAACCGGGGGGACTCGGCGAAATCCTCCTTCGTAGGTGCCCAAATCCTTCCGCCTCCACACCGCGGCATCCGCGGCGCGGGTAGCTCCTTGGAGCCGCATCCCTGCCTCGTTCGTGCCCAAGACGAATTCTGGGTGCTGGCGCACCCATTTTCCCAGCGTGATCACTACGTCCGTCGCCGTGTCTTGCTGAAAGTCTCCGCACGGCGGGATGTAGAGAAGCCTCCCGTCGACGTACTCGAGGCGGCCCACGACCTGAGGCCAGGTTTCGACCTTCCCCGGATCGAAATCCGCGGGTGGGATCATCTCGACCGGAAACCTCACGGCCCGTGGAAGCGAAATGACTTCGTCGTACTGGGAAACGGTCGACATCGGTGAGATCTTCGCACGCGCGAGGCGCCATGGCAACGGCCTTGTCTGATGTCTGAGAACCGAGAACTGATTCAGGGCGCATGCTTCCGGTGCCACAGCTCGAGCATCGTGAGCACGTAGACCATCACCCCGTAATAGTCGGCGTGCTCGCTCTGGTGGAGCTTCATCAGGCTCGAGACGAAGCTCTCCCGCAGGTAGCCGCGCTTCTCCAGGGACCGAAGGCAGTCGTACGAGAGGTCTCGGAGAGGGGCGTGATCCCGCATCCATCGCCCGCAGGGAACGCCGAAGCCGTGCTTCCGCTTCCTCAGGATCGCCTTCGGAAGGAGGCCCTCGCTCGCGCGCTTGAAGAAGTACCGGAGCTTCGTGCCCTTGAGCTTGAGGTCCGGGGGGACGCGGTTCGCGAAGTCCACGAGATCGCGGTCGAGGAAAGGGTACAGGACCTCGACCCCAGCCATCTCGCAGGTTCCGCTTACCTTCCGGAGGTCGTTGTCGGCGAGCGTGAATTTCAGGTCGAGGTAGAGGAGCCGGTTCAGGTTCGACCGCGTCTCCGCTTCGGCGAAGCTCCGTCGAAGAAGGTCGAGCGGCTCGCCG
>CAZKNR010000007.1:0-2759 GCA_964553925.1 uncultured Acidobacteriota bacterium | reverse complement strand
TCCGTACTTCGTCGTGTCCCAGGAGGCGGTCCAGGAGTTCCAGGTCCTCGCCAATGGCTACTCGTCGGAGTTCGGACGCTCCGGAGGGGGCTTTCTGAACGTGGTGACGAAGTCCGGGACCAACGACGTCCGCGGGAGCGCTTTCTTCTTCGGACGGAACGAGGCTCTTCGCTCGACGCTGCAAGATGGCAACGGGAACGACCTGAACAACGCTGCGTTCTCGCAGCAACAGTTCGGCGGCAGCGTCGGCGGGCCCATCATCAAGGACAAGGCGCACTTCTTCTTCGCCGTCGACCGGCAGGGATTCGATCGGCCCGTCGCCATTCGTTTCAACCGGAACGTCGCCGGAGTCTGCAACACCCAGATCTACGGCCAGACCATCGGCGGCGTGGACTGTCTCTCCGACGAGGAGGGCGACACCGCGGAGCTTCTCGACAACACCGCGATCCTCGGGAAGGTGGACGTTCAGCTCTCGAACACCAATACGCTTTCAATTCGCTACAACTTCAGCGACTTCACCGGGGAGAACTTCTTCTCGACCGCGGGAGGAGTCGCTGGAACGGTTCAGGCGGCGGCGGAGAACGGCACCAACCTCGAGGCCAATACTTCGCACTCCATCGTCGTCAGCGACACCACCCTCATCGGGAGCGACAAGTTCAACGAGCTCCGCTTCCAGTACTCCTTCGAGTCGCGGCCCCGTCTCGGTCAGAGCGATGACCTTCCCACCATCGTCATCAACGACACCGGAAGGTTCGGCAAACAGTGGTTCCTCCCCATCACTTCGGATCACACGCGCATCCAGCTCACCGACAATTTCACCTATCTCTTCGGCGATCACGATCTGAAGATGGGCGGCGATCTGAACATCACCGACACCAGCCAGGCGTTCTACGGCTGGGGCGGCGGCTACTACGGCTTCAACACCCTCGAGGACTACGTCGGGGGACGACCTGCGCAGTTCACCCAGCGCCTCGGCCTGAACGGCTTCACTACCCCGGAGTCCGGAACCATCGGCATCGGGCAGGAAGAGCTCGCGCTCTACATCAACGACACCTGGAGACCGAAGCCGGGTATGACCCTCAATCTGGGCGTTCGCTGGGAGGGCCAGTGGAACCCCACCGCCCCCGAGCAGACCGACGGGAAACAGTCGAGGAATCCAGCAAACCCGGGACTGGACAGCATCGGTCTCGTGCAGGGCGAGATTCCGGACGACTTGAACAACATCGCCCCTCGTTTCGGCTTCGCCTGGGATCCGAACAATGACGGGAGGACCGTCATCCGAGGCGGCGCCGGAGTCTTCTACTCCCGCGCGAACCTGCTGTTGATGGCGAACTCCTTCACCGCCAATGGATATCGCCAGGCCCTGTTCTTCCTGTTCGGAAACCAGATTCCGCCGTTCCCCTTCGTTTTTCCGGAGTCGGGTCTTCCGCCCGATAGTCCCCTCAACAGCCGGCTCCCCCTCTCGGATATCGCGTTTTTCGACGACAACTTCCAGAACGCGCGCACCTCGCGGGCCAACGTCGGAATCGAGCACGAGGTCCTTGCCAACTTCTCCGTCGGCGCGGACTACGTCTTCGCCGACACCGTCAACGACCACCGGCGGGTGAACCGGAACATTCCGCAGCCGCCGATCGGATTCGACGCTTTCGGCCGCGGCCTCTACGACGGAAGGCGAATCGACTCCGCCTACAACCAGTTCCAGGTGGAAGAGTCGACGGCCGGGCGGCGATACAGCGCGGCGACGTTCTCGCTGCGCAAACGCCTCTCGAACCGCTACCAATTCCAGGCGTTCTACACGCTCTCGAGCCTGAAGACCGACGACGACAACGAGCGCGACTCGAGCGGATTCCGCAATACCCAGCCCGAGAACCTCGATGTCGATTGGGCGGACAGCGAGAACGACCTGAGGCATCGGTTCGTGGCGAGCGCGGTGTTCGAGCTCCCGCTCGATTTCGTCTTCTCGACTCTCCTCCAGACGAACACCGGACGCCCCTACAACGTTCTCTCGGGCCGCGACAGCAACGGCGATCGCAACACCAACGACTACGCTGTGGTCGACGCCGCCAACCGGGCGCGGGCCGACGCCGCGGGGCAGGATCTCGCGGACGGTCTCCAGCCCCGGAGCTCCGCGCGCCAGCCGAGCGCGTTCTTGATGGACATTCGGTTCAGCAAGGTCTTCGACTTCGGCAGTCCCGGCAACCTCGAGCTTCTCTTCGAGATGTTCAACGTGTTCAACAACGCCAACCGGCTCACCAGCAACCAGAGCATCGGCTCACCGAACTTCGGCTTCCTCAACATCGTGGGAGAGCCGCGACAGGTGCAGCTCGGTGTGAGGTACCGCTGGTAGAGTAGACTTCTTGCCTGATTCCGGCCGGGCCTCTCGTCGGGGCCCGGCCGTTCTCGTTTTCGGGACCGCGCTTCTCGCGTACTCGGGGAACCTCGGAAACGGCTTCGTCTACGACGACCGCTTCGTCATCGAGAAGAATCCCGTAATCCAGAACCTCGACTGGCGGGGGCTTCTGACGACGAGCTACTGGGGGGAGATCGTCGACGCCGGCCTCTATCGGCCGCTCACCCTTCTGAGCTTCGGTCTGAACCGGTCCCTCGGCGCTTCCGCCTTCGGCTTTCACCTCACGAACGATCTTCTGCACGGGGTTGCCGCAGTCTTCGCCCTCCTCGTCGCCCGCGCCCTGGGTCTTACGAGCGCCGGGGCTCTCGCGGCGGGACTTCTCTTCGCTCTCCACCCGGCCCAGAGCGAG
>CAZKNR010000006.1:0-4985 GCA_964553925.1 uncultured Acidobacteriota bacterium | reverse complement strand
AATGTCGGCCTCCTCGGAAATCCGCACGACCTCCTCGACCGCTGCCAGAAGTCCGACGGTGTAGTCGCTCTCGTCGCGGATATGACTCGTGTACACCCCGGCCGGGTGCACTTCCTTCGCGAGCGCTATGACTTCCTCCGTAGCGGCATAGCTACCGGGCGCGTAATAGAGTCCGCTCGAGAGCCCGAACGCCCCCGCGGCCATTCCCTCGCGCACCAAGGTCTTCATCCGCTCGAGCTCTTCTTCGGTGGGAGGCCGGTCCTCCATCCCCATGACTTCGCGGCGTATGGTTCCGTGCCCTACCATCAGCGCCGCGTTCACCCCGATCCCGTGGGCCTCGTACCGCGCTCGCTGCTCAGACAAGGGCCACGGCCCGCCTCCGTCGGGATTGAGCACCGTCGTCGTCACGCCCTGGAGGAGGATGGGCGCCGCCCCCTTGAGCTCTTCCCGGCTCAGCCCCTCGTCCGCGTGGGAGTGCACATCGATGAAACCCGGCGCTACGTAAAGCTCGCCCGCGTTGATGACGAGCCCTGCCTCGGCGCCTTGCAGCCGACCCATGGCCACGATGCGCCCGTCGCGGACTCCGACATCCGCTCGGTACCAGGGATTCCCCGTCCCGTCGAGAACGCGCCCGCCGCGGATGAGGACGTCGAAGCGCTCCTGCCCCGCCGCCGGAGCGACGATCGAGAGAACGAGCAAAGTGGCCAGTCGATGCATCGTGAGGGTCCTTTCGCCGGGAGAGCCTATCATCGAATGCGAACGCAATTTCGTTGCAATGCACCCGCATCGGCTGGTATGTTTGGCGCACTCATCCATCTGAGGACGTGACTTCGAGGCACTAGCCTGGGGTCGAGTACTGTGAACGAGCCGTCGTGGCAGCACGCGCTGCACCGGCGGCTTTCTATTTTGGGGAGGATTTTCATGGCCCAAGAAACACCGCGAGACCACATCGCCAAGAAACACGTCGTATGCGAAATACCGGGCGTCGATGCCGTGACCACGCGGCCCGATGTCACCTTCGGATCACGCGATGGAGACTTCCTTACCATGGACTTGTACTATCCACCGCATTTCAAAGATGGAGCACGCCTGCCAGCCGTCGTCATTGTGGCGGGATTCCCGGACTTGGGTTTCCAGAAGATTGTCGGGTGCAAGTTCAAGGAGATGGGCTCGTCCGTCTCGTGGGCGCGCCTGATGGCGGCCTCGGGCATGGTCGCGATCACCTATTCGAATCGGGAGCCGGCGGCCGACGTTCACACGGTGCTTCAGTATGTTCGGAAGAACGACGCGGCGTTAGGGATTGACGAGAGCCGGATCGGCCTCTGGGCGAGCTCGGGAAACGTTCCGCTCGCGTTGTCGCTTCTGACGCAGGACTCCGCAGCCCCTCTGAAGTGCGCGGTGCTGTGCTACGGCTACATGCTGGACCTCGATGGCTCCACCGATGTCGCCGAAGCCGCCAAGACGTTCGGATTCGCCAACCCATGCGCCGGTAAGTCGGTCGGAAATCTCCAGCACGATATCCCCTTGTTCCTCGCGAGAGCAGGGAACGACCAGATGCCACACCTGAACGAAACCCTCGACCGGTTTGTGGTGAACGCGCTCGAAAGCGACAGGCCGGTGACTCTAGTGAACTACCCCTCGGCACCGCACGCGTTCGATCTCTTTCAAGACACCGAGACGTCTCGCGAGATTGTCAGCCAAATTCTGGCGTTCCTGCGGTTTCACCTCCGGTCCAGCCTCCAGGGGTAGACGCCGATTTTCAGCTATACTGAACCCCAGCAGGCACAATGCGGATTGTCGTTATCATTCCCGCCCTCGACGAAGAGCGCTCCATTCCCAAGGTTCTCGCCGAAATACCGCGAAGTCTCGTCAGCGAAGTCGTGGTCGTCGATAACGGGAGCCGCGACCGGACTTCCGCGGTCGCGAAGGCCGCCGGCGCCACCGTGCTCTCCGAGCCCCGCGCGGGCTATGGACAGGCGTGCCTCACCGGAATCGCCTACCTCGCGAAGGAGCCTCCCGAGGTGGTGGTGTTCGTGGACGGAGACTACAGCGACCGCGCCGCCGAGATGACGGGTCTCGTGGCCCCCATTCTCGAGGGTCGCGCCGACTTCGTGATCGGCTCGCGCGTTCTGGGCGAACGGGAACCGGGTGCGTTGGCGCCTCACGCCCGCTGGGGAAACTGGCTCGCCACCCGGATGATTCACCTCCTCTATGGCTGCCGATTCACGGATCTCGGCCCCTTCCGCGCCATCCGCTACGAGACGCTTCTCGCGCTCGACATGCAAGACCGCGATTATGGCTGGACGGCGGAGATGCAGGCCAGGGCCGCCCGCTCCGGCGTACGGTCGACCGAGGTTCCCGTCAGCTATCACCGGCGGATCGGCAAGTCCAAGATCACGGGCACCGTGAAGGGAACGGTGATGGCAGGCTACAAGATTCTCACCACCATCCTCTGGGTACGCGTCGAAGGGGTAGTCGGGCCGAGGAGCCGCGAGCACCTCCCCGAGCGACGAGCGAGGGGCGCGAAGAGCCATGCGTAAGACGAAGATCGTCTGCACTCTGGGTCCCGCCACGTCGAGCCCGGAGATGATCGAGCGCCTGATCCTCGCGGGAATGGACGTCGCCCGAATGAACTTCTCCCACGGGACGCCCGAGGAGCACCGGGAGCGGATTCGCATCGTGCGCGACATCAGCGCGAAGCTCGGCCGCTCGGTGGCGTGCGTCCAGGATCTCGCGGGCCCCAAGATCCGCACCGGTCCCATCGCTCAGCCGGGCGGGGTCGAGCTCGTCAACGGCGCCCGGTTCGCGATCGCGACGGAAGAGGTCGCGGGAGACGCCGCGCGCGTCTCGACGACGTACAAGCAGCTCCCGCGCGACGTTTCTCCAGGAGATCGCATCCTACTCGACGACGGGCTCATCGAGCTCCGGGTGGAGAAGATCGAGGGAGAAGACGTCGTCACCCAGGTGGTGAGCGGCGGCATTCTGACGTCGAGCAAGGGAATCAACCTTCCCGGGGCCAAGATCTCGGCGCCGGCGCTCACCGAGAAGGACAAGCGAGACGCGATCCTCGGTCTCGAGCTCGACGTGGATTTCATGGCGATGTCTTTCGTGCGCAAGAAGGAAGACATCCGCGAGCTCCGCTCCCTTCTCCAGCAGCACGGCCGGGAGGACCTCCATATCATCGCCAAGATCGAGCGCCCCGATGCCGTCGATAACCTGATCGATATCCTCGCGGTCGCGGACGCAGTGATGGTGGCGAGGGGGGATCTGGGAGTCGAGCTCGCGCCCGAAACAGTGCCGACCCTCCAGAAGCAGATCATCCGAGAGGCCAACCGCCACGGGCGGCCCGTCATCACCGCGACCCAGATGCTGGAGTCCATGGTGAGCCACCCCGTTCCTACCCGGGCGGAAGCCTCGGATGTCGCGAACGCCATCTTCGATGGGACCGACGCCCTCATGCTGTCCGCGGAGACCGCGAGCGGGAAGTACCCGATCGAGGCCGTGAAGCACATGGCCCGGATCGCCGAGCACACCGAAAAACACATGGGGGGGAGCCCAACGCACCGGCGGCAGTCGGACTACCCTCCCCTCGACGGCTCTCCGGTGGCTCGGGCGATCGCGGGTGCTGCCAGGAGCGCGGCCGAGGAGCTCTCGGCGAAATACATCATCGCCTTCACCGAATCCGGGGCTACGGTGCGGCTCGTGAGCCACTTCCGTCCCCAGAGCCACATCCTGGGTTTCACTCCCTCGGAGCGGGTGTATCGCCGGCTCGCCATGCGGTGGGGTGTCGTGCCGATGCTCCTGGATCACTTCGAGACCGCGGACACGATGCTCGAGGTCGCGCTCAAGTACCTGCGAAAAAAAGGCATCATCGACACCGGCGACACCGTCGTGACGGTCTGCGGCCATACGACGCTTCCCGGCGCGACCAACATGATGAAAGTCCTCAAGATCTGAACCGAAACTCTTGGGACAGAAAAAGGGCAGAAAATACTCGCGACGTCGCCTCCGCATCGTCGTCTTCTCTCTCTCGCTCCTTAGCGTCCTCCTCCTCGGTATCGCTGGTTTTCTCGTCTACCACACGCTCCGGTTCACGGCGCTCATCGACGTGCGCCTCCGCGGAGAGGAGGCGAAGCGGCCCACATGGGTCTACGCGCGGCCGTTCGAGCTTCGCCGCGGCCAGCGCCTGTCGAAAGACGACCTCGTCTCGCTTCTGAACGACCTGGGCTATCGGCAGAAGCCGACTCTCGGAGAGGAGCCCGGGTGCTTCGCCCTCGTGAACGAAGAAGTACACCTGAGGCGCCGCGGCGCCTTCCCCGCTCCCATCGCCGTCGCCTTCAAGGAGCCTTGGATTTCCGAGATCCGCGCCCTCCGAGGAGGCAAGCCTCTCGACCGGGTGCCCTTCGAGCCCGTGCCCGTGGCGACCCTCTTCGGAGAGGACCGCGCGAAGAAGCGCTGGGTCGCACTCGAAGCGATTCCCAAGCAACTGAGAGACGCGGTGCTCACGACCGAGGACCGGCGCTTCTACGATCACACGGGCTTCGATCCGATCGGGATCGCCCGCGCTCTGGTGACCGACCTCCGAAGCGGAGAGCTCGAGCAGGGCGCGAGCACCCTGACCCAGCAGCTGGTGAAGAACTATTTCCTCACGCCGGAGAGGACCTTCCGGAGGAAGCTCCTCGAAGCCTACCTCGCGGTCATCCTCGAGAGCCGCACCCGCAAGAACGACATCCTGGAGCTCTACTTGAACGACGTGTACCTCGGGCAGCGAGGGTCGTTCGGCATCCATGGCGTCGGTCAGGCCTCTCAGATCTTTTTTGGAAAGGACCTGAAGAATCTCACGGTGCCGGAGGCCGCCCTCATCGCCGCCCTCATCCGTTCTCCCAACTCGTCGAACCCCTTCAACCACCCTGAGGCCGCTCTCGGCCGCCGGAACGTGGTGATCGACCAGATGCAGAAGAGGGGGCTTCTTACCGAGGCGGAGG
>CAZKNR010000005.1:0-5195 GCA_964553925.1 uncultured Acidobacteriota bacterium | reverse complement strand
TTTTGCATTCACCGATTGTAACGAAACGTCGGAGGTTTCGACCTCCGGTTGACAGGAGAAGCGATAGTCCGAGAAGATGCCGACGCGGCAGGAACCCTGATGACACCAAGAAGGCTCGCAGCCATCCTCCTCTGGTCCACGGTTTCCGTTCTCGGTGCTTCGGCTTTCGGAGTCGTGGCTCTCAACCGCGGAGAGAGCATCAACTCGATCTGGCTCCTCACCGCCGCCGTCTGCACCTATGCGGTCGCCTATCGGTTCTACGCCCGGTTCATCGCCCGCAAGGTGTTCGATCTCGACGACCGCCGGGCGACTCCCGCCGAGCGGCTGAACAACGGCCGGGACTTCATCCCCACGAACCGCTGGGTGCTCTTCGGGCACCATTTCGCCGCCATCGCCGGAGCCGGGCCACTCGTCGGGCCGACGCTCGCGGCGCAGTTCGGCTACCTTCCGGGAACGCTCTGGATCGTGATCGGAGTCGTGCTCGCGGGGGCGGTCCAGGACTTCACCATCCTCTGCTGTTCGCTCCGCCGGGACGGAAAATCGCTGGGGCAGATGGCGAAGGAGGAGATCAACCGCGTCGCGGGAGTGACGGGAATGATCGCGATCCTCCTCATCATGATCATCCTCCTCGCGGTCCTGGCGCTGGTGGTGGTGAACGCACTTCGCGCCTCCCCCTGGGGATTTTTCACCATCGCCTGCACCATGCCCATCGCCGTGATGATGGGATGGTGGATGAAATCCTGGCGCCCGGGCAAAGTCGGCGAGGCATCGATCGCCGGCGCGGTGCTCCTAATCGCGGCGCTGGTCGGAGGCGGCTGGGTCTCCGAGTCTCCCACCTGGGCGCCGCTTTTCACCTACAGCGGAACCACTCTCACCTGGATGATGATCGGCTACGGGTTTTGCGCTTCCGTGCTGCCGGTGTGGATCCTGCTCCTGCCCCGCGACTACCTTTCCACGTTCCTGAAGATCACGACGGTTCTCGGCCTCGCCGTCGCCATCCTGGTGCTGCGGCCGCCGCTCCTGATGCCCGCGGTCACGGAGTTCGCTACCGGAGGCGGGGGGCCGGTCTTTTCGGGAACGCTCTTCCCCTTCGCGTTCATCACCATCGCCTGCGGCGCGATCTCCGGGTTCCACTCGCTCATCTCCTCGGGAACGTCGCCCAAGATGATCACCCGCGAGAGCGACGCCCGCCTGGTCGGTTACGGCTCGATGCTGATGGAATCCTTCGTGGCGATCATGGCGATCATCGCCGCCTGCACGCTCGACCCGGGCGTCTACTTCGCGATGAACACCACACCCGCGGCGCTGGAGCAGGCCTCCGATGTCCTGAATCAGTCGGGATTCGTGGTCACTCCCGAGTACATGGCCCAGCTCGCGGACGAGATGGGCGAGGAGACTCTCATCGCCCGCACCGGCGGCGCTCCCTCGCTCGCGGTAGGAATGGCGAACATCCTCTCGTCCGTGTCCAGCGTCATCGGAGGAAAAACCGCGACCGCCCTCTGGTACCACTTCGCCATCATGTTCGAGGCGCTCTTCATCCTGACCACGGTGGACGCGGGGACCCGGGTCGGACGGTTCATGCTGCAGGATCTGCTCGGGCACGTCTGGCCCAAGCTCGGGGAGATGTCGTGGTATCCCGGGGTGTTTCTCACGAGCGCCATCATCGTCGCCGGCTGGGGCTACTTCCTCTACCAGGGTGTCGTGGATCCGCTCGGCGGGATCAACTCGCTCTGGCCACTGTTCGGAATCGCGAACCAGCTCCTGGCGACCGTGGCGCTTTGCGTCGCCACCACCATCATCATCAAGATGGGAAAGGCGCGCTACGTCTGGGTCACGCTCGGGCCTCTCGCCTGGCTGGTCATCATCACCATGACCGCCGGGATCCAGAAAGTGTTCTCGCCCGATCCAAAGCTCGGTTTTCTCGCCCACGCGCGATCCCTCGAGGCCTCGCTCGATCCCAGCGCCGCGCGGCTCATGTTCAACGACCGGCTCGACGCCTACGTGGCGCTCCTGTTCATGACGGTAGTGTGGCTCGTGATCCTCGCGTCGGCCCGGGAGTGGATCCTGGTGGTCAGCGGACGCAAGCGAGCGGAAGTGAAGGAGACGCCTTTCGTCCTCAGCGCCAGCGCGGCGCGGGAGTAGCTCCGTTGTCACCTCTCTGGATATTCATCTTTCCCGCCTTACTCGCAACGCAGCCACCCACGCCCTCGCTCCGAGAGTTTCTCGAGAGCCGGCTCGAGATCGGCGACAAGGAATGGACAGCGCTCGAATCTGGTGAGCCGATAGTGAAGCTTCGTCCCGGCCGCGATGACTCCGAGACTCGGATTCTCGGAGTCGTGAGGATTAAAGGCTCTCCCGAGGCGTTCATCGAGCGATACCGGGACATCGTGGCATTCGAGAAGGGGACCGGCGTTCTTCAGATCGGCCGGTTCAGCGCGTCTCCCCGGGTGGAGGATCTCGCGTCGCTCACCGTCGACGCCGACGACATCGAGGCCGTCAAGGAATGCCGGCCCGGCGACTGCGCCGTCAAGATGAGCGATGAGACCATGAACGCGTTTCGCGGACTCGACTGGAACGACGCGGAGGCCATCGAGGAGGCTAACCGGCTGGCCCGGCGCATGATCGTGGACTTTCTCGAGAGCTACCGCTCGGGTGGAAACCAGGCGCTCGGAGTGCTCCACGACAAGAAGAAGCCCCTGCTCGTCGGCCAACAGTTCGAGGCGATGATGGAGGATCCCGATCTTCCCGTCTACTTTCCGCAGCTCTCCCGGTTCCTCCTCGACTATCCCGCGTCTCCGCTTCCCGGGAGCGAGGAGATCTTCTATTGGTCCAAGGTCGATTTCGGCTTGAAACCTGTCATCCGGCTGAACCACGTCGTGATCTTTCGGCCGGAGAACGGGACGGTGAAATACACGATCGCCTCGAAGATGCTCTACACCACGCACTACTTCAATACCGGCGTCGAGCTGAAATTCCTGGTGCAGGAGCCGGATTCCGACGGCTCCTACTATCTCGTGATCGGGAACCGCTCGCGAAGCGACGGCCTCACCGGGTTCACGGGCGCGATTATCGGCGGGCAAGTCCGCGGCAAGGCACGGGACGGCCTCGAGAGTTATCTCCGGTTGGTGAAGTCGAACCTGGAGAAAGCTCGTTAAGCTTCGTCCGTAGAAGGCTTCGTTTCAGGAACCCACCACCGTGACATGTCGAGAGCGACGGCTGCGAAAGGTTCCGCCTGTACCGTCAGGTCTCCCACGAAAGTCGCAAGGAGAGTCCATCGGGACGCGACCAGCCGATAGCTCTCGAGCGTGCGAAGGATCGGGTTGACGAGCCACAGGTAGCTCACGCCCTCGCGGGCGTAGACCTCCATCTTCCGTCCCCGGTCGATGGCTTCGGTCCCGGGCGAGAGCATTTCGCACGCCCAGTCGGGCGCAAGCTCGAAAAACGCCTTTTCCGGAAAGCTAGCCATCCGCTCGCGCCGCCACCCCGCGATATCCGGCACAAGAATGTCGGCGCCGAGATGAAGCTCGGGCTCATCGAGGATCCACCAGCCTCCCGGGGGTTCCCCCCCGCCGGGTATCCCGAAGGTAACGATGAGCGCCCCTCCGAGAAAGGACGACGCCAGGGTATGCCGAGGGGACGGCCTTGGAAGCGCGTAAAGATCGCCGTCGATGATCTCTCCCACGAGATGTTCGGGCAGGGCCAGAATGTCCTCGTAGGTGGCGAGCTTTCGGCGCCGAGTCGCGCTGCTCATAAGATTCAGATTAACACGAGCCACGTCGTCTAGATCTAGATCTAGACTGACTAGGTTGGTTAGGTTAGGCTTCGTCTGTCGCAGGCTTCGCGTCAGGAACCCACCACCGCGACATGTCGAGAGCGACAGCCGCGAAGGGTTCCGCCCGAACGTTCTCCTCCCCCACGAACGTGGCAAGGAGAGTCCATCGGGACGCGACCAGCCGATAGCTCTCGAGCGTGCGATGGATCGGGTTGACGAGCCACAGGTAGCTCACGCCCTCGCGGGCGTAGACCTCCATCTTCCTCCCCCGGTCGATGGCCTCGGTCGAGGGTGAGAGCACTTCGCACGCCCAGTCGGGCGCGAGCTCGATGAACGCCTTCTCGGGAAGGCTCGCCATCTTCTCGCGCCGCCACCCAGCGATGTCCGGCACCAGAATATCGGGACCGAGATGGAGCTCGGGCTCGTCAAAGATCCACCAGCCTCCCGGGGGGTCGCCCCCGCCGGGTTTGGCGAAACGCTCGAACACCGCGGATCCTAAGCCGGAGGCAGCCAGGGTATGTCTCGGGGAAGGTCTTGGAAGCGCGTAAAGCTCGCCATCGATGATCTCTCCCACGAGATGTTCGGGCAGGGTCAGAATGTCCTCGTAGGTGGCGAGCTTTCGGCGCCGAGTCGCGCTGCTCATAAGATTCAGATTAACACGAGGCACGCCGTCTACACTGGCTCTTCGGCCAGGTTCAGCATTGTTCGATAAACCGCCCGCCAGGCGGCGCCATCTCGGCTGAATACCCAAAGATCTCTTCCCGTCGAGCGGTACTTCTTCCCCTCCCGCTCGTACACCAGGACGAAGGCGAAGCTCGCGACCGCGGTGTCACCGAAGACGTCGACTTGCCGATCGCTCTCCTCGAAGCCGTGGATCCGCGCGCTCTCACTCATTTGCATGAAGCTCTGGATTCCTGCCCTTGATGCAGGTCCCACCCGGAACCAGAATCACGATCTTCGGGTCGAGGTGCGGCTCGAGCTCGCGAGGTCTTCCCTCGAGCCAGGCCTGGTTGATCGACGAGAGCGTCCGCGAAACTTCTTCGTCGGCGGGCGAGGGCACTTCCTACTCGCGGGCGCGATAGACGACGACGGTTTTCCGCGTCCGCTCGATGGCTTTGTTCACTCTCTCGGCGGTCGTTCCCACGAGCTCGAGCACGTCGACGTAGACGCCGTCACGGAGAGGCGTCGTCCCTTTGTCGAGGGTCTCCTGAGACGGGGCCACGGATCGACGAAAGGCTTCGGGGGAGCTAGAGCTCGAAAGCGAGAGCGCGGCTCCGACACCGACGGCGGCGCTGGGGACGGACTTCGGGAAGCTCGTCGGGAAACGCTCCACGAGAACGATCTCGTCGCGCGCGAAGGTTTCTGAGCCCGCCTCGAGCTCGAGGGTGAGCCTCAGATCGGTGACCCCCATGACGCGTCCATA
>CAZKNR010000004.1:0-18015 GCA_964553925.1 uncultured Acidobacteriota bacterium | reverse complement strand
TTACCAGCGCCGGCCGCCGCCGCCACCGCCGCCGCCGCGTCCGCCGCCGCCGCCGCCGCCACCGCCACCGTTGCCCTTGGGCCGGGCTTCGTTGACGTTCAGCGTACGACCGCCGAGCTCGGTGCCGTTGACGCCGCGGATCGCCGCCTGCGCGGCGGAGGCGTCCGACATCTCGACGAAGGCGAAGCCGCGCGGGCGGCCGGTGTCACGGTCGGTGATGACGCTGACGCTATCCACCTCGCCGTAAGCCGAAAAGACGTCCCGGAGCTGCTGCTCGGTGACGTCGAAGGAACAATTGCCTACGTAAATCTTAGCCATTGGAAACGATACTCCTACACGAAAAGGCCTAGGCGAGGGCTAACGGAGGTGTGGTGGAAATCACCATCTGAAGTGTTCTACGAAAAGCCATCGGTTGGCCAGACGTCCCTATGCTCAACTAATTTCCGTCCATTGTCAAATCCAAAATCCGCCGCCCCGGTAACCTGTTACCTTAGGCAGGGGTCTTTACTCTCGAGAGCGAAAGATGGCCGAGTCACCCTCCCGGAAGCCGCGGTTCGCCGAGGCGGTGAGTCGAGTCCAGAACGGGCAAGCCGAGTGTTTCTCGGAGCTCGTGACGAGCTTCCAGGACATGGCGGTCGGGTATGCGTATTCGATCCTCGGGGACTTCCATCTCGCCGAGGATGCGGCGCAGGAAGCGTTCCTCGACGCCTATCGCCATCTCGGAGACCTCCGAGAGCCGCTCGCCTTCCCGAGCTGGCTCCGGCGGATCGTCTTCAAACACTGCGACCGCCGAACCCGCAGGCATACTCCTCCGATGCTCTCCTTCGAGGAGGTCTCGGACGCGCGCTCGAAGGACCCGTCCCCCGCGGACGTCGCCGAGAGGAACGAAATGCGAGATCGACTGATCGATGCGCTCGGCTTGCTTGCCGAAAAACAGCGGGCCGTCCTGGTGCTCCATTACATGAGCGGGCATTCGCTCGCCGAGCTCTCGGCTTTCCTGAACGTTCCAGCGGGAACGGTCAAAAAACGCCTTCACGACGGAAGGGAGAAGCTCCGCGAGATCCTGACGGACGAGGTGACCGACGACCTGAGGCGCCGCCGACCATCGCGGGACTCGAGCTTCGCTGCGGGTGTCGTCGAGATCCTGCACGCCGCGCGCAGCGGAGACGCGGAACGGGTGAAGTCTCTTCTCCTGCGAAACCCGCGACTCCGCCACGTTCGGGACTTCATGGGCAACACCGCCCTCATCCTCGCGGCCACGAGCGGTCACCAGGAGCTCGCGGCGCTTCTGCGCGAAGCGGGCGCCCCCGTGGACCACCTCGAGGCGGCGGCGATCGGGGACACGGACCACGTTCGCTCGATCCTCGACCAGAGGCCGGATCTCCTCGATTCCTTCTCCATCGAGGGGTTCACCGCCCTCGGGCTCGCGGCGCACTTCGGGCAGCTGGAAACGATGGGCCTGCTGCTGGATCGCGGATCTGACGTGAACGTCGTCTCCCGCCACCCTATCGGCGCGACACCTCTCATCGCCGCCCTTTTCGGGCGCAAAGTCGAAGCCGCGAGGATCCTGATCGAGCGTGGCGCCGACGTCACCACGAGACGGGGAGGAAAGGCCTGGCCGCGCGCCGGCTGGACTCCGCTCCACTACGCCGCGGCCTACGGGTTTCTCGACATCGTCTCCCTGCTTCTCGAGAAAGGCGCTTCCGTGGAGGCACTGGACGATTCGGGCGCTTCGCCTCTCGACGCGGCGCGAGAGGCTGGACGAGAGGAGGCCGCCCGGCTCCTCGCCGGAAAGGAGTCGTGACGATGGCCTCGAAAGAAGAATTTTTCGCAGCGGTTACCGGCGAAGACGTCTCTCGTTTGAGAGCGCTCGTCGAAGAGTCGCCGTCGCTCGCGGCGGCGAGAAACGAGACCGGGGTGTCGGCGCCGCTTCTCGCCCTCTATCATCGGAAGCGAGAAACCGCCGAATTCCTCGTCGCTCGGAAGGAGTCGATAACGCCCCTCGACGTCTTCGAAGCCGCGGCCTTCGGGCGGGCGGCGCGACTCGAAATGATTCTCGACGACGGGCCGGCGCTCGTGGACGCCTACGCCACGGACGGGTTTTTCCCCCTGGGCCTCGCCGCTTTCTATGGGCACGAGGAGGCGGTGCGGCTTCTCCTCGCGCGCGGCGCGAGTCCCAACCTCGCCGCGCGCAACGCCATGAAGGTGGCGGCGATCCACGCCGCGAGCGCCGCGGGAAGCCTCGTAATCGCGCGTTTGCTGATCGAGGCGGGAGCCGATGTGAATGCGGTGCAGCAGGCCGGCTTTACACCGCTCCACGCGGCGGCGATGACAGGTCAGCTCGATCTGGCGAAGCTTCTCCTCGACCGGGGTGCGGATCCGAACGCAAAAGCCGACGACGGACGCACCGCTCTCGCGATGGCGCGGGATGCGAAGCAGCAGGCGGTAGTCGATCTCCTTTCCTGATTCTCCAAAGCTCCTGGTATCCTGGATCAGGAGGTTCGCCCATGTGTCGTTGGCTGGCCTACTCGGGAGCCCCCGTGCTCCTGGACGAGCTTCTGTTCAAGCCCATGCACTCGCTGATCGACCAGAGCATGAGCGCCAAGTCCGCGGTCACCGTGACCAACGGAGACGGATTCGGGGTCGGGTGGTACGACCTTCGCGGCCGGCCGGCGCTCTTCCGGAGCATTCGCCCGGCGTGGAACGATTTCAACTTGCGCGAGATCTGCTCCATCATCGAATCCTCTCTGTTCCTGGCGCACGTCCGCGCGGCCTCCCAGGCGGCGGTCCAGGAGACGAACTGTCACCCCTTTCGCATGGGCCGGTGGCTCTTCGTTCACAACGGAGAGATCCATGGAATCGAGAAGATCCGGCGCGAGCTCCTCTTCGCCGTCGATCCCGAGCTGTTCTCGAACATCAACGGAACGACCGATTCCGAGGTCATGTTCTATCTGATGTTGACGTTCGGCCTCGACCAGGACCCTCTGGGAGCGGCGGAAAGAATGGCGGGCTTCGTCGAAGCGGCGGCGAGAAGAACCGGCGTCGCCGATCCGTTGTGGATGACGCTCGGGTTCAGCGATGGTCATACTCTCTACGCCGTGCGCTACGCCACCGACGGCGACGCTCCGACGCTCTTCCACAGCCGTGAGATGGAAGACCTGTACGAGCTCAACCCGGCGCTGCGCCGGGTCTTCGCCAGGAGCGCCCGCGCCGTCGTCTCCGAGCCTCTCGGGAACGTGGCCGCGGCCTGGACCGAAATCCCCCAGCGTACGGTTCTGATCGTCAGTCCGTCCGGCGTCGAGTCCCGACCGTTTATTCCCCGGGCTCCCTGACCTTTCGTGCTTCTTCGAGCAATTGCTGGAGCCAGGCGGAGTCAGGGTGGAACTCCTTGTTCAGCTCGAGGAGCGCGAGAGCCGCTTCTCCCTTTTTGGCGAGCAACAGTTCCTCCCCCAGCCGGTTGAGGGGGGCTTCGCCGAAGTCGTAGGACGCCGAGCCGAAGTGCTCCTTTCGCAGCGACCGATATCGGTCGACGGCGGCCTCTACGCCTGACGATTCCAGCACCTCTCCGATAACGACCTCGAGCTCCTCGGGGCGCGCGACACCGTGATGGCAGGTGAAGCAGCCGACTTGAACGGGCCGGTCTCTTCCAAGGTTGGCGATGTAGTCTTTCTGGATCGCCGCCACCATCACGAGCATCCGTCGCGCCGTGCGCTTCGTTTCCTTGTCGTCGGAGGCGAAATCCATGTTCTTCAGCTCCGGCCCTCCCTCGCCGATGTGACAGAACTCGCAGCGGACCCCGAGAGCGGCGGAGAAGTCGCGCATCCTGTCGATGAGGGCGCGCCGTTCTATGTCTTTCGGGAAGAACTGAAGGTTCTCGAACTTCTCAGGGATCTGGGCGGGAACGAGCGCAGACGTCCCCAGGACGAGCAAGAAAGCCACCGATAATGATGCTGAGCGCATACCTTACTTCTCTCTCTTTCCTCTTTTCGTCCAGAGGAAGATCTCGACCTGGATCTCCTCGCCGAGAAAGTTAGGGATGAGGGTATGCCGCCAATCGGTCCCGACTCCGAAGTCGGTCCGATTCAGAGCCAACTCCGCTGCGAGACCCAGGAGCGGCGATCCTTCTTCCCAATCGACGGCGGTGACGCGGAACGGAAGCTCGATCTCGCGGGCGACGCCTCGAATCGTGAGCGTGCCGCGAGCTACGTAGTCGTCGCCTCGGCGTTCGATCTCGTCGCTCTCGAAGAGGATGCGCGGGTGATTCTCTGAATCGAAGAAATCGTCTCCGCGCAGGTCTTCGTCCCTCTCGTCGATTCCCGTATCGACGCTTGCCGCCTCGATCGAGGCGACGATGGTCCATCGAGACGGATCGTCGGCGTCATAGAGCACGCTCGCCTCGAACCGGTTGAACTTGCCGGTGACTCTCGTCATCCCGGCGGCGATGGGGACGGAGAATCCAATCGTCGAGTGGTTGGGCTCGGCCTCGAGTCGGAAGCTCGCAGAAACGAGGGTGAGGAGTCCGAGCGGCCATACGAGCATGGTGTTGCCAGCATACTGGAGCACGCGGCTTTCGGACGTCCGGGAAATGTCAGGAAACGGTAAGGATTTCACCGGGCACCCTGGCGTCAGTAGGATCGAGTGCTAGGCTAGACTTTCCCGCGATGAGCTTTCGAGGAGACGGGTCTCGAACGGCCCTCATCGTGGCCCTCCTGCTCGTGAGCCTCGGCGCCACGTTCCTCCTCGCCTGGCAGGCGCAATACGCGGTCAGCCGGCACCGCGCCGCCGCGGAAAGTGTCATGCGGGACTACGCCGCCCTCGCCGCGGACGAATTCATCCGCCGCTCGGCGGCGAAGGTCGGCTACGAAGGCTACTACGCTTTGATCGGTGCCCTCACGGATGGGCTCGAAACGACCGGCGATCTGGGAAAGTCCGTCCCGAAGCCCGAGGATCTCGGGCCGGAGGACGAGCGACTCCGGGCGGCTCTCCCCCTGGTAAAGAGGTATTTCACCTCGGTACCCGGCTCGGAGGCGCTCTCGTTCGTAGTGGCTGCGCCGTCCATCGAGATGCGCTCCTGGTTGAGCGCGCAATTGAAGCGTTCTCGCGACGAAACCGGCCCCTACACCGTCCTTCATGGAAGTGCCCTGGGCGAGCCCGTTACCGCGGTCTTTCGAGAGTGGACGGATGCGGCCCGGGAAAAACGGGTCGCGGGATTCGAGGTGAATCTCGCGGCGCTCGGCAAGTACCTCGCGCCTTCGATCGCCGAGCGGTCCCTCCTTCCGCCCTCGCTGGGCAAGGGAGAGTTAACGAACGCCGCGATCGCTGTCTCCCTCATCGACCACGGAGGCGTCGAGAGATTCCGGTCGGGCCCGCGAGACTTCCCCGAGTTCATCGTGGAAGCGTCTTTCGGAGACGCGTACGGAGGCATCCTCGAGGGCTCCCGAGTACGGCTCTCCGTGGATCCGGCGGCGGCGCCAAGGCTCGTTATCGGCGGCCTGCCGCCGACGCGGCTTCCGTTTCTCGCCGGGCTCCTGCTCCTCTCCGCCGCCCTGGTCGCGACCGCCATCCAGGAGATTCGGCGGGAGCGCCGACTCCAGAGACTCAAGGACGAGTTCGTCGCCAACGTTTCCCACGAGCTCCGCACGCCGCTCGCCCAGATCCGAATGTTCGCGGAGACGCTTCTCCTCGGCCGCATCCGCTCGGAGGAGGAGGAGAAGCGATCTCTCCGAATCATCGACCGTGAGGTGCGCCGTCTGTCGCACCTGATGGAGAATGTTCTGCAGTTCTCGCGCCGGGACGGGGGTGGCACCGCTCTCATCTCTCTCAGCGGGGAGCCCGCCCCACTCGCGCCTCGGGTCGAGGAGACGATCGAGATGTTTCAGCCGCTCGTGGCGGACACCGGAATCCGCATCGTCGCCCGGCTCGAGCCCGAGGCGGAGGCGGCTTTCGATCCCGATGCTTTTCGCCAGGTGCTGTTGAACCTCCTGGACAACGCCGCGAAGTACGGGCCTCGCAGCCAGGAGATCGTCGTCGGCATCGAGTCGAGAGAAGGCGCGACCCTTCTGTTCGTCGAGGACCAGGGTCCGGGCATACCGGAAGCGGATCGAGAGCGCGTTTTCGACCGCTTCTACCGTCTCCCGCGCGAGGGCGCCTCGGCCATCGCGGGAACCGGGATCGGCCTCTCCGTCGTCCGGGATCTGGTGACCCGCCACGGAGGCCGAACGTACGTCGAGACCGCTTCTTGCGGCGGCGCCCGCTTCGTCGTCGAGCTTCCCGCGGTCCGCTTCGAGGAGCCGCGGGGATGAGCCGCGTCCTGGTGATCGAGGACAACGAGGACCTCGCCTTCGGTCTCAAGAACAATCTGGAGATCGAGGGATACGTGGTGACGCTGGCGGCGAACGGTGCGACCGGGCTCGAGGAGGCGAAGAGGGGGTCGCCCGACCTCGTGCTCCTCGACCTCATGCTCCCGGGGCTCGACGGGTTCAGGGTGTTGCGCTCGCTGCGCGAGCAAGGGCTCACGATGCCCGTCTTGATTCTCACCGCCCGCGGCGAGGAGGCCGACAAGGTGCGCGGCCTCAGGCTCGGAGCGGATGACTACGTGACGAAGCCCTTCGGTATCCTCGAGCTTCTGGCTCGCACCGAAGCGCTCCTGCGACGCTCGAGGCTCCGAGACCGCGCCGGAGAGTCGAAGCACCGGGCTACGCGCTTCGGGCAAATCACCGTCGAGCCCGCCCGCCGCACCGTCCGGCGATCGGGTGAGCCCGTCGAGCTGGCCCCCAAGGAATTCGACCTCCTCATGAGCTTGATTCGCGCGGAGGGGGTAGTCGTCTCCCGCATGGATCTGCTTCGAACCGTCTGGGGATACGCGGAGTCGGTGGTCAGCCGCACCGTCGACACCCACATCGCCGAGCTTCGACGGAAGCTCGAAGCCGACCCCTCCCGCCCCCGCCACATCCTGACGGTGAGAAAAGCCGGGTACCGCCTCGCGCGATGAGGGTCAACGCAGGATTGGCTTGTCGAGCAAGTCCCCATTCGTTACCGGTGTTAGCCGGCATGATGCTGATACCGGGCGGGGCGCTCAGGGTCTAGAATGGATTCGAGCACACCGGAGGAGTAGATGGAGTTCAAGATCGAAGTCGAGCGTGAGGACGACGGTCGCTGGATTGCGGAAGTTCTTGAGCTACCGGGGACCCTGGCGTACGGCGCAACAGCGGAGGCGGCGAAGGCCAAGGTTCAAGCGCTAGCACTCCGTGTGGTAGCCGACCGACTCGAGCACGGCGAAGCTGGTTCGGAGTTCATGAAGATATCCTTCCGAGCGGCATGAGCCGCTGGGGCAGCGCTTCCTCCAGTCGAGTGCTGAAAGCCCTCTTGAAGAAGGGATGGCAGCTCAAGCGACAGACGGGCTCACACCGCGTTTTGTCGAAGGAAGGATTTTCAGACTACGTGCTCGCCTTCCATGAGAAGGAGGAGATGGGCCGCGCAGGCTGGCACGCATCGCGAAGCACACAGGTCTCACGCCTGAAGATCTCTAATTGAACGTGCCGGCTAACGAGCGATTGGAGCGGACGCGGCCTTCTCCTGGGGGATCACGTCTATGAGGTGGACCTTACGCTCGGCCGGCTTCATAGGGTGCGCACGCGCTGCGGCTCAGGTAATGTGAGCGCCGCGCGTTTCCACATAGAGGGCATAGAGCGACTGGCTCGCCGTCATGAAGAGCCGGTTTCTCTTGGCCCCTCCGAAGCACAGGTTGGAGCAGATCTCGGGAAGGAGGATTTGGCCGATGCGGGCGCCGTCGGGCGCGAAGACGTGTACCCCGTCGAAGTCCTCCCCCGCCCAGCCGGCGCTCGCCCAGATGTTGCCGTCCTCGTCGGCGCGGATGCCGTCGGCAGCGCCGGGGGCCATCGAGACGAACTCCCGTCCGCCCGCGAGCCGTCTCCCTTCGACGACGTCCCAGATCTTGATGTTTCTCGTCGAGGCGCCGGTGTCGGCGACGTAGAGCTTCTCGTAGCTCGGCGAGAAGCAAATCCCGTTCGGCTTCACGAGTTCGTCAGTCACGACGTCCATCGCGCCGGTGACGGCATCGATACG
Source organism: uncultured Acidobacteriota bacterium (assembly GCA_964553925.1). Taxonomy (GTDB): domain Bacteria; phylum Acidobacteriota; class Vicinamibacteria; order Marinacidobacterales; family SMYC01; genus DAISKN01. Next base: position 9,930 of record CAZKNR010000004.1, on the reverse strand, counting down.
ATAGACCGCCTCTTTGAGCTCGAGCTCTCCCTTGGCGCCCTCGTAGTGCCCCATGCTCCCATAGCCTGGATCGGTGAACCAGATCGCGCCGTCTCCCGGATGGACGACGACGTCGTTGGGAGCGTTGAGCCGTTTACCGCCCCATCGATCGGCGATGACGGTCCGCGTGCCGTCGAGCTCGTAGCGCACCACTCGCCGGTTCCCGTGCTCGCAGGAAATCTGCCGTCCCTGGAAATCAAAAGTGTTCCCGTTGCTGTTTCCCGAGGGATGACGAAACGTGCTGACGTGCCCGTCCTCCTCGAGAAAGCGAAGCTGCACGTCGTTCGGGATGTCGCTCCAGACGAGATAGCGGCCGACGGCGTTCCAAGCCGGACCTTCCGCCCAGAGCGTTCCCGTGTGAAGACGGAGGAGCGGCGTGTTTCCGATACGGTAGCGTGCGAACCGGGGATCGAGGATCTTGACGCGCGGATCGGGATAGCGGACGGGCGGGTCTTGCCAGGGCGCCGCAAGAAGAGCCGCCCCCCGGGCGAGAAACGATCGACGGGTCGGCATGCCTGCCCAGTGTAACTGTCATTCGCGGCGCAATGCCACGATCGGATCGACGCGGCCGGGGCGTACGCAGCCGCTGGACTGAAGCCACTCGGTGGCCCGAATCTCACGCTTCCGGATCCTGTCACACCAGGCCGCCGTGACTCTGTGTCCTCGTGTCCAGCGCCCTTTATCAGATATACGCGCTCACAGCGGTCCTTATCGCGCTACGCCGCCAAACCTCGCAAGATATCCCACGCCCGCGGCCTCGTGTTTCGCACGCAAAGCCCGATGGGGCACACCATAATGAGCGCTGATTGCCGATCCGCCAACCGGGCTATCTCGCAAACGGTCGCGGCCCTTATCGGATATTCGCGTAGTATGCTTAGTGTTCGGCGTTCGACTAAGCAGGGAAATGTGATGAATGTCGAAGGACTGCAGGAGTACCTTCTGCTTACGGTTGTCCTTGGCGTTCCGTACTGGCGCATTCTGCGTCGAGCCGGTCTGTCGCCGTATTACGCTGCGCTGGTGGTCGTGCCCCTTCTCGGGTACCTAGCGATTGAGATAGTGCTCGCTTTTGCTCGGTGGCCTCGGACACAACCACCGCCGGAACAAGTCGGGACGGATTGATGTTAGGCCTTGGCGCCCCGGAATTCGTCATCCTTGCGACCATCCTGATTGCGGCGATCGTGCCGGCTTGGCTGGGTGCTCGTGTCGCCAAGAAAGCGGGGTTCTCCCGAGCGTGGGGCGTGCTCTTGCTCTTTATACCGCTCCATGTAGTCCTCTTATGGATCTTGGCGTTTGTTCACTGGCCGGCGTTGGAACGAACGAGAGACGCTCGGCGCGACGCCTAACAGCCGCTGCAGCCGACGAGCGGCGCGGCGAGCGCGAGCTGATTCGGAAAGATCGTGAGCGCCGCCCGCGGCTGAGCGGCAATGCGTTCGGCCGTCACGAGGTGGACGCAGGTAATGGGCGCGGCGTATCCTGTAGGCGAGGCAGCGTATGCGAAGCTTCAACTTCGTCGTTGAGCGTGATCCTGACACAGGCTTGTTCGTTGGCTACGTTCCGGGGTGGCCCGGAGCGCACAGCCAAGGCGATAGTCTCGACGAGTTGCAGCGTAACCTGCAGGAAGTTGTTGGCATGCTGCTCGAGGACGGCGAACCAACGCTAGAGTCCGAGTTCGTGGGTGTACAGACCATTCGGGTAGAATAGTGGGCAAGCTGCCCGTCCTGAGGCCTCGGGAGGTGGCGGCGCGCCTTGAGGGTCTTGGTTTCGCGGAGACTCGGCAGCGGGGTTCCCATAAGCAGTATCGGCATCCGGATGGCCGGGGAACAACAGTTCCTTTTCACGCTGGTCGGGACATTTCCCCAACGCTGCTGCGCAAGATCGCGAAAGACATCGGTCTCACGGTCGAGCAACTTCTCGGGTGAGCCTAGATATAAAACTCTCCTCGAACTGCTTTGCCGTCCTTCATCGTCCAAACATGAGCAACGGCAACCTCGACTTCCTGGCCATTGGCCTTAAGCCAAAGATGCTCGAGGCGATTTCCAGATAGCGAATCTCCTTGAAGTCGCTTGGTCAGGCGACCCTCAGCCACCTAACCCGGCGATCCACCCGACGCCGCTTCCTGCGCTGTGCGCCATGCAGCCTCACTCGACGGCTCGTTCGGCGCGGGTGATCGCCAATCCGTTATGCGACTCTCGAGGAGCGGAGCCGACGCGTGACGAGGCGTACGCGGATTCCAAGTCGCGCCAGCATGTCAATCAGGGTGTCTGTACTGAACAGGTCGATGCGGCCCCTCAGCAGGTCACTCACCCTTGGCTGCGTTACCCGAAGGAGCTTCGCCGCCTGCGCCTGTTTGAGACCACGTTCCTTGAGGACTTTCTCGATCTGGATCATGAGGTCCGCGCGGATTAGGAGGTGTTCAGACTCTTCCGGACTGAAGCCCAGATCCCGAAAGACGTTGCCGCTAGACGTAGCCAAGCTGTGCTTACGTTTCGCCATGTTCTTCCTTCCGTCTCGTCTTGAGCAGGTCTCGATACCGGTTCCGCGCTTGCTCTATGTTTCGCTTTCCGGTCTTACGAGTCCGCTTCTCGAATGCGTGGAGGACGTAAACGCCCTCCTCAAACCTCACCACATAAAAGACCCGGAGTTCCGTGCCCGCGTGGACTCGGATCTCCTGGACGCCGGTGCCCACGGCAGGCATCCACTTCCAGTCGTTCGGCTGGATTCCCTGTTGCACTCTGCGGAGCTGGAAGCCAACGCTCCTTCGGGCCTGGGATGGAAACGCTCTAACCTCGTCGAGAGAAGACCCCAGCAAGAAAGAGGCTTATCCACTCGGGGCTATTATACAAGTATTAGCATGCTCCATCACGCAGACCGCGGTGCGTCGCATAACCACGGCTTGCAGCGGACGTGGCCAGCATTTTCGGTTAGCATAGTTGCGGGTATCATGCGGTGTGCCTTCGGCAAAGTGCGTGCCGCCGCAACACGACTGGCGACGCCGCTGAAGCCGAGTGTTCGGCGTCAGCGAAGCGTTGATCTGGAGGGGAGCGCGAGTGCTGCGAGATCCCGAGGACGGTAAAGGACTGATCGCCGCGTGGCACACCAGCCATCGCGTCACGGTGTATCTCATCGAGAACCTGCCACCCGAGTTGTGGTCGCAGAGTCTTCCGGGCAGCCCGCGCCGGACGGTTCGGATGATCGCGGCCCACATCCACAACGTGCGATGCATGTGGATCAAGATGCTGGGTGCCCGCCATCGCATTCCGGTCCCGCGCACCGTTGATGGCCGCCTGGTCCGTCCGCCGGAGCTTCTCCGCGGGCTGTCGCGGAGCAGCGAAGGCATCACTCGATTGATCCGGTTCGGTGTTGCTCGTGGCGGCGCGGTTCCCCGAGCGGCCTGGCAGAACTTCCCTACGGATCTCCCGCACTTTCTCAGCTACTTCGTGGCGCACGAGGCTCACCATCGTGGGCAGCTGGTCATGCTGGCGCGGCAATTGGGGCACCGCCTGCCTTCAGGCGTCACCGCGGGGCTCTGGCAGTGGACCAAGCGAGCGCGCGAATGATGATGACGCCGACCGAGCGGATGCAGCTGACGAAGCGCGGTCATCTTGTAGGTGGGCCCGCTTCGCGGGCCGTCGTCATTGAGTCGCGCTTCGCAGCTGATCCGCGGTGTTCGGCGCCTTTTCTTCAGCGTGGCGCCAAGGACCAGTCAGCGTGAAGCCGGTACCGTTCAGCGGTTCTTTGACAGAAGCGCAGTTTTTTCGAATGCAGGAACTGGCCAGCCCTTTCAACTTTCGCCGCATCGGATACGCGATTCTAGTGCTCTTCGCGTTCGCATTGGCAGCTGGCGGGTATCGTTCCGTCCTCACCGAACCATTGCAGCATCTGGCCCCGCTCATCTTCTTCCCAACTGTTGCTCTCACTTTCATTATTGGCATCCCGTGGGCCATCCGACGGCAATGGAGGCGGAGCCCTATCCTGGGTGCAACCATCACGGGTGAAATAGATGAGGCAGGCGTCCAGTGGAATAGTCCATTCGTCGCCGCACGTTACCCCTGGGAGCAAATCCAGAAGGCTATAAATGCGGACGACATGGTGGTGCTTTACATCGCGGCGTTCTCCGTCCTCTATTTTCCGAGACAGTTCTTCGGTGACGAGGCCTCGTGGCAGGCGTTTCAGGGAACGGTAGCAAGCAGAGTGAGTGCGAGGAAATGATGGCGGCGTCGAACCAGGGCTTGCAGCTGACGAGGCGCGTGGTGGGCCCCGCTACGCGGGGCGGAGGACGGCGCCTCGAAGCTGAAGCCCGGTGTTCGGAGTCGGGTGGCTGAGGGTCAACGCGGAATGGTATTGCCATGCAACTCCAGGCCCGAAATCTCGGCGCGGTCCAGGCGGCGTCGCTCAACCGAAGCACAACGTCTCGGCCTGAGATGGCGACTCGGAGCCGTTCGTCCGAGACGATTGAGCGCTGGATCATGGGCCGGGATTTCCCCGGCCCGGGTCTCCATCCTCGATCCCCAGCTCGCCGAGGGAGCGCGCGGTCAGAAGTCGCTCGAGGTAGAAATCCAGATCCTTTCCCGATTCGAGCGAGTTCACGCGGAGCACCACCGCCTCGGAGAGGGGGCCGAACTTCGCCGTCAGCAGCCGAAGTAGAGTTTCCCGCTTCCCCTCTCCCCGACCCTCTTCCCGACCTTCTTCCCGACCCTTTTGCCGTGCCCGCTCTTCGAGCTTGTCGAAATAGGTCATCTCGGTATCTTGCATCTTCTTGAACTCCTCTGTAGCCAGAAGCCTCCGGAATTCCTCCATCTGCTCAGCATCGAGCTCGAAGTACGTCTCGACGACGTTCACCAGCAGGCGCTTGCACTCGAAGTCGAGGTCGCTCTCCAGGATCTCCTTGAGCATCGAGGCTCGGAACCGGACAACGTCGCCGACCGATGCCCGGTCCATCAGGGCGCCGAGCGCCCATCCCAACGGGCCTTTCCCAGCATACTCGGCGGCCGGGAGCCTTTCCAGCCCCAAGGCACCATAGCGGAACCGAAGCTGCTCGCGCCCGAACAGTGCCACCCGATACTCCTCTTCTCCGATTCCTTTCCCGCCGCGGAGGTAGACCACGACGGGGAAGACAGGAGCCGGATGCCGCAGTGACAGGAGAGCGTAGTAGTGGAACATCCGGCGGGCGAAGTCCGGCTCTGTCCGAGCTTGAACTTCGACGTGAATCAGTACCACCTCCGGCTCCCCGGCATGGGTTTGAAACTCGGCGACGAGGTCCGCCTCGCGCTTCGGCCCTTCAGGGACGTCGCCGAAGAGCTCCTTATCCAGGAATCGCAGCGTCTCGAAATCGAGACGCATGGCGACCTCCGGATAGAAGAGCTCGAGAAACTCCCTCAGGAGCTTGCCGAGGACGGCCTTGAACAGCTGGTCGTGCCGCATTGGCTCCCCGGCATAGAGAGACGAAAAAACGAGTGGCGGCCCTCCCTGGTGTAACGTTTTTCCTTCGATCCTTCTTAACTTGCTCGATTGACCGAAGTCTGTCCGGACTGCGGGACGCTGCCTCCCGAAGACGCAGGGCTGATGGGGCTTTGTGCTCAGTGTCTTCTGAGCATGGCCCTCGAGGACGAGGAGAGTCCTACCCTCCATGGCTCGAGCCCCGGGGGGCTTCTGGGGAAGCAAGAAGCGCCGCCCCCCGGGCGAGAAACGATCGACGGGTCGGCATGCGCCAGTATCCCTGCGCTGAAAAGCCTATAGTCTGAAGGTACACTGAGCAGCGTAGCTCGCAAAGAAAAGGAGGACCTTGCCGTGAAAGCATCAGTCTTTATTGGAACCAGCCTCGACGGCTTCATCGCTCGAGTCAATGGTGACATCGATTTCCTACCGCCGGGCGGCGGCGAACCCCACGGCTACGAGGAGTTCATTGCCACGGTGGATGCGCTGGTCATCGGCCGCAAAACCTTCGAGACGGTCTTGAGGTTCGACACGTGGCCCTATGGTGAGAAGCCCGTTTTCGTGCTCAGCACTTGCACGCTCGACCCCGCCCCGCTCGGGGCTGTGGTGGAGCGTCTCTCCGGGGATCCGGCCGAAATCGTGTCGCAGCTTGACGCTCGCGGCATCCGGCATGCTTACGTGGATGGCGGGATCACCATTCAGCGGTTTCTTCAGGCCGGGCTCATTCAACGCCTCATTATCACACGCGTTCCCGTGCTCATCGGTGCCGGGATCCCCCTCTTTGGCGCCCTACAGCGCGACATCGCCCTCAGGCACGTCGGGACGCGGCAATACGCGAGCGGCCTCGTGCAGAGTGAATATATGGTTGCCGCCTCCTAAGTCTTGAAGGTGTGGCGCCCTCGCGCGCTCGGCGGGCTTGCTCGAATCTTTGCGACGCGAATACAATTGCCCGCAGTCTCAACGCACCGAGACTCCGATGCAAACATGACCCTGGCCGCCGGCGAGAAGCTCGGGCCGTACGAGATCCTGGCTGCGCTCGGCGCGGGCGGAATGGGCCAGGTCTATCGCGCCCGCGACACCCGGCTCGGTCGCGAGGTGGCGATCAAGCTCGTCGCCGAGCGTTTGACCCGCGACCCTTCGGCCGTCGACCGTTTCGTCCGCGAAGCCCACGCCGCTTCCCGCCTGAACCATCCGAACATCGTCACCATTCACGAGATCGGAGAGGCCGGCGTCGGCCGGTTCATCGTGATGGAGTTGGTCCAGGGAAGGACGCTCCGCGAGATTGCGACCGCGCGTATCGCGTGGGAATCCGTCGTCGACATTGGCCGACAGATCGCGAAGGCTCTCGCCGCCGCCCATGCCGAGGGAATCGTGCACCGGGACGTGAAGCCCGAGAACGTCATGGTGCGTGACGATGGATACGTGAAGGTGCTCGATTTCGGGTTAGCGCGCTTGCTGCCCACCGAGGCCGCAGGTTCGGGGGTCGACACCGCGAGCGGTACCGAAGCCGGCACCGTGCTCGGAACGATCCGCTACATGGCGCCCGAACAGGCTCGCGGAGAGCGAGTCGATGGCGCGGCGGACGTTTTTGCGCTCGGGCTGGTGCTGTACGAGCTGGCCACGGGACGGCATCCTTTCGGCGCCGAGAGACCCTTCGGCGTGATCGACGCCATCGCTCGCGATCCAGCCCTGCCTCCATCGCGCCCCAACGCCGAGATCCCCGGTCCCCTGGAGGCCCTCTTATTACAAGACCCTCAGCGCGGAATGGGCTTGTCGAGCGAGTCCCAATCGTAAGCGCGCGCGATTCGGTCCCTGAGCTCGCGAACTACGATGGTGCCGTTGTCGCCGTTCGTCATGATAGCGACGCCGTAGCCCTTCAGCTTGTGCGCGACAAGATCGCAGCGGAATCCCCAGTTGCCCCCGCTGTGGCCAAAGTACCAGCCTTCGCCCAGATTCGAGATCTCGAATCCCACGGCGAATTCCCCGACACCCACCGGCTCCATCATTTCCCGTACTGACTCTCGCGTCAGGACACGATTCGACTCGTTCCGGAGCGACTTCTGGACCTCGATCGCGAGCTTCGCGAGATCGACGGAGGTCGTCCACAGACCGGCGGCCTCGAGCTCGGGGTAGACGTGCCATTTGGCGTCCATGGCTTTGCCGTCGTCGTCGTGAGCGCGAGCCGCCTTCGCGTCTCGTTTCGGCCCCAAGGGCTGTTCGTAAGCGCTGTCCGTCATTCCGATTGGGCCGAGCACCCACTCCTCGAGGATCTGGGGGAAGGGCTTTCCCACCGCGTCCACGAGAGCGAGCTCCATGAGGGTTACGCCCCCTCCGGAGTACTTCATGCCCGTCAGAGGCGGACGCTCCATCCGCACCGCGCCGACGTTCGAAGGACTCTGGCCATCGAGGATCTGAAGGGTCGTGGGCAGAGGCGCGGAAGGGTGATAGCCGGGGAACCCGAATCCGTCTCCAGTCCCTGAGGTATGGCTCAGAAGCGCTCTTGGAGTGACGGGACCGCCGGCGGTGAAACCGTTCACGGGAAGGTGCCATGACTTCAGAATCTTGTTGATGTCGTCATCGAGCGAGAACTTTCCCTCTTCGACGGCCTTCAGAACCGCCATCGCGGCTACCGGTTTGCTGATCGACGCGGCCTGGAAGAGGGTGTCGTTCTCGACCGGCGCACCGGTCGAGACGTCGGCGATGCCGTAGCCCTTCGCCCAGTGAATCTCGAAGTCGCGGATGACGGCGATGCTCAGCCCGGGCACGTGGTATTTGTCCAGGACCTCCTGGAGAGTGAACGGATCGAGACCTTGCCGATTCGGGGTCTGGGCGGCCTCGATTCGGGCCGTCGCCTCGGAAACGGAGATTTGCGCCGCGAACAGGATCGAAATCAGAACATGCATGCGTGGGAGCGTAGAGGCAGCTCGCATCCGCGTCAAGAGCTAGAATAGCGACGATGGAGACTTCTTTGTTCACAATCCTCGTGCTTGTCGGCGCGGCATTCGGGACGGCGCAAGTCCCGGTTCTTCGCATCGCATCCGATGCCACGTTTCCTCCGTTTCATTTCGTCGGCGAATCGGGCGAGCCAACGGGTTTCGAAATCGAGATCGCGCGCCTCGTGGCGAAGCGGGAGCGCTTCCAACCGGAGGTCGTTGTGCTGCCGTACGACGAGTTGCTCCCGGGCCTCACGACGGGCGCCCACCATCTCGTTGCCGCCACCACCGGCATCACGCCGGAGCGAGAGAAGCTCTACCTCTTCACCAAGCCGTACTTCGAGACCTGCCAGGCCGCGCTGGTGCGTGCCGGAGAGAACGAGCCAAAGACTCTTGCCGAGCTCTCCGGCCGTCGGGTGGGCGCCGCGGGCGCGGGCACGTCGGCCCGAGCCCTCGCAGGCCTTCAAGCCGTCGAGGCTATCACCCTCGGGAAGGGAGAGGCGGGCGTGCCTTTTCTCGAGGAAGGCAAGATCGACGCCCTTATCGTCGACGAGTTCGGAGCGGTCAGGACCGCCCGCGCTTCGAACGGGCGTCTGCGCGTCCTCGCGGAGCCAGTAGCGCTCGAGCGCTACGCGTTCGTGCTCTCTCTCACAAGCACCGATCTCAAGGCTGCCTTCGATTCGTCGCTCGCGGCGCTCGAAGAGGGGGGCCGCCTCGAGGAGCTCCGAAAGAAGTTCGGCGTCGAGCGAGACGAGGACTGGCCGGTGAAGTTGGCTCCCTAACGAAGCACCGCGCACCCTCGCCGCTCGAGGTCCTCGATCCAGGCCGGCAAAGCCCGGAGCTTGTTCCAGCGCAGATCGAGCTTCTCGAGGCACGGGAGCTCCCGGATACCGTCGGGGAGAGAGACCAGACGGTTCCCCCGCAAGTCCGCATGGGTCAAGCTCTCGAGCCTCGCGACCGACTCCGGTAACGCCGTCACCTCGTTGTTCCTCAAATCGAGATCCGTCAGACGGCTCAAGCTCCCGATGGATTCGGGCAGCGACCGGATCCGGTTGTTCGAGAGTCGGAGCTCTCTCAGGCTTGCGAGGCCGCCAATGGAATCTGGAAGCGAGGTCAGCCGGTTGTTCGCGGCGTGCATCTCTCTGAGGTCCGAAAGACCGCCGAGCGTCTCCGGGAGCGCTTCGATGGAATTGTTGTAGAGGCGCAGCTCGCGCAGCTTCGACAATCGTCCGAGCGTCTCCGGCAACGACGTGAGCTCGTTGTCGGTGATGCTCAGATACCGAAGCTCCCGGAGGTTGCCGAGAGACTCCGGGACCGAGGTCAGTCCGTTGTCGCTGAGGTAGAGGCCGTCCCGGAGCCTCGTAAGCTCGCCGATCGCCTCGGGGATCGAGGACAGCGCATTGTGCCCGAGGTCCAGCATGCGCAGCTCGGTGAGCCGCCCGATTTTGGAGGACACCGACGAAAGGCGATTCTCGGACAGGTCGAGGATCTCGAGGCTCACGCGATCCCACAACCAGTCCGGGAT
>CAZKNR010000003.1:0-13612 GCA_964553925.1 uncultured Acidobacteriota bacterium | reverse complement strand
TCGCATACCCGGGCTATTCAAAACAAGAGGGTAGGTTGGCACTACACGCCCTTTTCAAAAAACCGCCCAGTTGAACCAACTACTTACGTGCCGAACCCCTCTCCTTTTTCGGCAAAATAGTGGCGGAGTGCGGAAGTTAGGCTAGTCCGGCTTGATACGGACGATCGGATAGTCGGGGTCGAACGGCTGGTCCTTGGCGGCAAGCTCCTCGAACTTCCGGACGAGATCACCGATGGTCATGCGTTTATAGTGGGCCCGAGGCCAGGTGACCATTCCTTTGAATCGGCGAGCCTCTTCTATCCATTGATGGGCGTTATCCACGAGGGGCTGATCGTTCGTCACCAGAACGCGGCCGAGCCCGGCGGCTTTTTCGAAGTGCTTGGGATCCGGAGTATCTTCCGGAAGTGTATCGACACCTCGAACAACATCCCAGCCGACGCGTCGGAGTGCTTTTACGAGATCCCCGTCGACGTCGTTTTCGGTGTAGAGAGGGAAGCGACCAGCCACGCTAACGGGAGGTCGAGGCTCGGCGTTTGCTCAGGAACTCGGCCTTATCGCGCTCGTACCTTTCGTCCCAGGCTTCGTCTTCCGCGATGTAGGCGTCGATTTCTTCCGGGTTGTCGTAGTAATAGGTGAGCGCCGCGTGGACCTGAGCCTGGTTCAAGTCCGGGTACTTCTCGAGCATTTGCTCGGACGTGTACCCCTCCTTATGGAGGAACACGACGTTGACGACGCGAATCCGAGTCCCATCGACGCACGGCCGTCCGCCGCATATACCTTCGACCTTCCTGACGTGCGGATACACGTAGCCCCGGTCCTTGGCCCAGCTTTCCATCGTCTTCACCATGGCTTCCCTCATTCTACCGTGCCCTTCCCTCTTCGCTCGCCGAGCCGGGGATGGGCACGCTCCCGACTCCCGCGGGGAAGGCGATGCGGGTCTCGAGCTGGCCCCGGCTGATGTGCGGGAATGGTGGCGCCGATCACCTTCCCTCGAGAAAGTCGCCGATGGTGCGGTTCAGGAACTCGGCGTCTCCCGGGCCTCTCCCGGCACCGGCCCCGTGGCCCCAAATCGACGGTATCGGAACGAGCCTCGCGCCGGGAATGAGCCGGGTCTCGTGCTCGGAGTCGGCAACGGGGAAATACAGATCGGTTTCCGATGGCATGAAGAGCACCCTGGCCTTGATGGAGCGGAGTGCTTTTTCGAAATCGCCTCCGAAGCCCGGGGTGTCGCCGACGTTGTGCCTCTGCCACATCTTCGCCTGCCAGAGGACGTTGTTCGCGTCGCGCTGCAACCAGCCGTCTTCCGCCTGGCGGAGCCATGCCTCGATGCTGTCGTAGCCGAGCTCACGGTACGTCTCACGGCGCCACCATTCCTGGGAAACCCCCCAGGAAGCCCAATGGCGCGCCAGCGCCTTGAGGCCCACCTCGGGCGGCTTGTCGTAGCGCCCGCCGTTCCAGGCGCTGTCCGCCATGAGCGCGCTCTTCGCTCCCTCGAGACGCACGATGCCGAACGGATACTCCTTCGCGTTGCCGCAAATGGCGACCACGGCCGCAACCATCTCCGGGTAGCTCACCGCCCACTGAAGCGCCTGTTGAGCACCCATAGAGAATCCGATCACGGCTCGCAGGCGCCGGACGCCGAGCTCCTCGCTGAGGAGCTGGTGCGTCGCCCTCACGTTGTCGCGGATCGCGATCTCGGGAAAGTCCGGTCCCGCGTATGGCGGCGGCGTGTTGCTCGGCGAGGACGAGAATCCGTTCGCGAACATGTCGGTGGCCACGATGAAATACTCGCCGGGGTCGAGAGCCTTTCCCGGGCCGATGAGAAACTCGTAGCCATGATGATCGCCCGAGTACCAGGAAGGAACCAGAACGGCGTTGGTCTTCTCGTCGTTCAAAACCCCATGGGTCACATAGGACAAGCGCGCGTTAGGAAGCTCGACCCCGCTTTCGAAACGGAAACCGCCCAGCTCGAAGGTCTTGTTGTCTTCGTCGGCGACGACGGGCGGACCTCCGAATGCGAGCTGGGCGAGCATGAGGACTGCAAGAACCAGATGTCCGCGGATCCGACGATCCTCTGCCATGGTTTTCGTCATGGGATGCCCCGCCCCGGGGTTATAGCACACCGTCCTTTCTATTCGACAAACCATCCTCTCTACTTCCGCCACCCACCGATGCCACTGCGATGCCGCTCTCCCTCCGCCGATAGGCTCCAGATGGGATCGTCCCCACTCAAAGGTTGAACGGGCAAGACTTTACGGAGTCGGATCTCCTTCGCCTTCCGCCCACAGTTCCAATCAGGTTCCTTCCGATTCCGAGGGCCGCCCGGACCAACGGAGGCGCGAAGGCGCCGGAGCGCTGTAGAATGGAAGCACTATGGCCACGCCGACGACCATCACTCATCCTCACATCGTAAAGGGGCCCGACTACTGCGGCGGCAAAGCCGCGATCGACGATACCGGTGTGCGCGTGATGAATGTGGTGTTCCTCCACAAACGGGGCGCGAGGGAGGCTGGGATCTTGGCGGCCTATCCCGACCTCGAACGCGCCCAGGTCTACGCTGCCCTCACCTATTACTACGATCACCCCGAGGAAATTGAGGCGGAGCTTCGCGCCGACGAAACCGCTGCCGATCGCTACGAGCAGGAGCGGGCCGTCGACCTCGCTCGGCCGCGTACTGCCAAGTAGTGGCGGGGCGCTTCCCCCTCTACACGGACGCCGACGTCCAGGGACCGGTCATCCATGCGCCCAAGAGCGCGGGCTGGGACGTGGTGCGAGCGATCGAGGCGTTTCCAGAAAGGACGGTCGATCCGGTGCATTTCGAGCGCGCCGTGGAACTGGGACGCGTGCTCGTAACGAACGATGAGGGCCAGAGGCAGCGTGCGAGGACCTGGTACCAGGAGGGGCGAGCCTTTCCCGGCGTCATCTGGTGGCCGCAGGTGGACTACGTTGGTATTCACCAACACGGGTGCGGGGTCGTCGTGGGACCTATGGGACCTTCCGACCGAGTCGCGACGCCCTCGGGCCATCCTTCAGACGGCATTCGATGAGTATCATGGCACTTTGTCGCCAGCCGGTCTTTGGCTCGCGTACGTCTCCGAAGAGACCGGTGTTCCGCAAGTGTACGTTCAGTCGTTTCCGAACGGCGAGCAGCACGTTCAGGTCTCCTCAGAGAGCGGGAGCGAGCCGCAGTGGCGAGAGGATGGACGGGAGCTCTTTTTCCTGCGCACGGATCGGATGATGATGGCCGTGCCCGTCCTGCTCCAGGCCGACGTTCCATCCCGGCGAACCGGCACCGCTCTTCCAGACGCGTGTGCCGATCCTCAACAACGCCTACCGCTGGCACTATGCCGTCACAGCGGACGGAAAGCGTTTTCTCGTCAACACCGCGCCTGCGTCCGTCCGGGCGCCCGCGATCCACGTCGTGCTGGACTGGCGCGCTCTCCTCCCTCGGCCCGAGAACTGAGCTCGGCTCTCGCGGCGAGGCCGGTGCTAGAATCGCGTGCGATGGCGCCCCAGCCGTTTCTCCTCGGCGAGTGGCGCGTCGAGCCGTCCCTGAACCAGATCACACGACTCGCGCGCGGCTCCGTCTCCCAGAGGATCACTCCCAAGGCCATGGAGGTCCTGCTGGTCCTCGTCGCTCGCGGCGGCGAGCTCGTCACACGAGAGGATCTCCTCGCGAGCGTGTGGTCCGACGTCCACGTGCAGGAGGAAGTCTTGACCCGGGCGGTCGCAGACTTGCGCAAAGCGTTCGACGACGATCGCAAGGACCCGCGATACATCGAGACCATTCCCAAGAGGGGCTATCGGGTCATCGCCGCGGTCGGCTCCGTTGAGCGGAGCTCATCGCGGCGCAGGCTCCCGCTATGGGGAGGTGCCCTTGCGGTCGCGGCGGTCGCGAGTCTTCTCGCGTGGGGCTCTCTCGACATCGACCGCGAGAAGGCCCTGGCTCTCGAAGGCCGCCCGCTCACGACGTATCCCGGCCGCGAGATCCAGCCGGCGCTCTCTCCCGACGGCACGCGCGTCGCGTTCGCCTGGCAGGGAGCCTCCGGCGACAACTGGGACGTCTACGTGAAGCCCCTTTCCGAGGAGACCCTCGCGCGTCTGACCGAAGATCCCGACGTCGACCTCGCGCCGAGCTGGTCGCCCGATGGAAAACGGATTGCGTTCGCGCGTTATCCGGCGATGGGGGATTGCCGCATCCTGGAAGTCGACGTGCCCGGCGGGACCGAGCGCGAGCTCGGCTCCTGCGGGAAGAGCCAGAACCCCGATCTCGTCTGGTCGCCCGACGGCCGCTACCTCGCGTTCTCGGATCGCGAGAGCGACGTGGAATCTTTCGGGATCTATCTCTTCGCTCCGGCGACCGGCGAGAAACGGAAACTGGTCTCGCCCGGAGGCCAGCACTGGGGCGACAAGGATCCCGCGTTCTCTCCCGACGGCCGGTTTCTCGCGTTCACCCGGAGCGTGAGCATGAACACCCAGGACGTCTACCGCATCGAAGTCGATGGAGGAGAGCCGGAGAGGGTGACTTTCGACGGGCGCGAGGTGCGTGGGGCCGCTTTCACTCCCGATGGCGACAAGATCGTGGTCTCGTCGGCGCGCAGCGGCGCCCTCGGCCTCTGGAGGTTTCCGCTCCGGGAAGGTCAACCGATCCGGTTGGTCTTCGCCGGAGGAACGCCGCGCGCTCCTGAGATCGGATCCCGCCGCGAGCTTTTGTTCGAGGAGAGGTGGCGCGATTCCGACATCGATGCCCTTGCGCTCGGAGTGACGGACGCGGCGCCGGAGCCGCTCCTGGTGTCGACACACGAGGATCGCGAGCCCGCCCTCTCCCTCGACGCGAGCCGCATCGCCTTCGTCTCGAGCCGGTCGGGCTCACCGGAGATCTGGGTCGCCGACGTCTCGGGCGGAAGCGCTCGACGGCTAACGAGCTTCGGCGGCCCCGAGGTTGGAGCGCCCTCGTGGTCGCCCGACGGGCGCTCGATTGTTTTCGACGCGCGACCCGAGGGCCACGCCGACTTGTTCTCGATCTCGATCGACGGAGGCACGCCCGAGCCCGTCGCGCCATCCCCGGGGAACGAGGTGGCACCCGTGTTTAGTCCCGACGGGAGCGAGGTGCTCTTCGGCTCCGATCGATCGGGTAGGTGGCAGATCTGGAGCTCGGAGAGAGGGGAGCCTTTGACGTCGGATGGAGGATACGCGGGCCGTTTCTCGAAAGACGGCGCCACGCTCTACTTCACGAAGTTCGACTCGCCCGGGCTCCATCGCCTCGATCTCAAGTCGGGCGCGGAGGCGAAGGTCGCGGGGACGGAGGCGCTCGCCGACTCGGTCGCATGGACGCTCGACGAGACCACGGTTTGGTTTCTCGGCGTCGAATCGGGGGAGATTCGGTTATATCGAATGGACCTGCCTTCGGGAGCGCTTTCGAATCTGGGGACGATCGACGCCGATCCTGGAGGCGGGCTCGCGCTCGATCCGACTCGCAAACGGGTGCTGTTCACCCGCGTGGTTCGGAGCGAGAGCGATCTGGTTCTCGCACGGCTGCGATAGCTGGCTGGCGTCGTTCCTTGACAGAACTGGAACGAGGAGTGATATCTACATCCATATACGTAGGTATACTGGTGAAAGCTATGCGCTTGTTAGAGAAACTAAAACGGTTACGACCAGGGCGTAAGCCTGCGCGATTCGTGCTGCGATACGTTCCACCTGCGGGAGAGCACGTTACCGTTGGCCACCTCGAATCTCAAGGCGCTGCATGGACGTTTCGTTATGACGACGAGTACAAGAGGCGCGGCAACCTTCGTCCGATCGAGGGGTTCGGCGATCTGGAAAAGGTGTACCGCTCCAGCGTTTTGTTCCCGTTTTTCGCCGTCCGTATCCCCCCCGTGGATCGAGATGACGTGAGGCGGAAGCTCGAGGAGGAACGTGTTCGCGATCCTGAGCCTGCGGACATGCTTCGAATCTTCGGTCGGAGTGTAATTTCGTCACCGGCATTCGAGTTATTGCCGGCTTGAATTCTAGCAGGGGCCCTCTCCCGCCCTCTCCTTGACCGCAATCTCGATCTGCCGCTCGAGGAAGCGGCGCATGTCGATGCCGGCGGCCGCGAGCTGCTGGGGGATGAAGGACGCCCGGGTCAGACCGGGAAGGGTGTTGATCTCGAGGAACACCGGCCCGTCCTTTCCCATGATGACGTCGGTGCGGGAGTAGCCGCGGCATCCCACGGCCTCGTGGGCGGCGAGAGCCAGGGATTGGGCGGCCCGGGACATCTCCGCCGAGACATCCGCGGGCGTGATCTCGCGAACGCCCTTTCCCAGGTACTTCCCGTCGAAGTCGAATGTGCGTCCTGCCTCGAGGACCACCTCGGAGCAGGGCAGGGCTTTGAGACCGTCCTCCTCCTCGATGACCCCTACGGTGAGCTCGCGGCCTTCGATGAAAGCCTCGGCGAGATGACGGACGTCGGGATGCGCGACGACGTGGACGATGGCGGCGTCGAGATCGCGCTCGTTCGCGACGATGCGGACACCGTGGCTCGAGCCGTCGGCGACGGGCTTCACCACGATCTTGTCGTGGGTCTCGAAGAGCTTCGCGAGCCTCTCGTGCGTCGCTGAATCGGCGGTCACAGTGCAGGCTTCGGCGACCCGGACTCCCCGAGTCGATACCCTCTCCCGGGCAGCGAGCTTGTCGAACGCGAGCCGGCTCGCTTCCGAGCCGGAACCGGTGAAGGCGAGGCCCCTCTTTTCCAGGAGGGCCTGCACCGTTCCATCCTCACCGGATCCTCCATGGAGGGCGAGGAAGAACGTGAGGGCTCGGGCTTCGGAAGAATCGAGAGCGGCCGCGAGGTCGGGCCAGGAATGCGAGAGCTCGGGCGAGAAGTCGCGCTCGAAAGGGCTCTCGAACGCCAAGAGCTCGGACCGCGCGACGGAAGCCACGGATCCGTCGGGTCTCCAGAACCACAGAGAAGCGCTTTCGAGGAGCGACGCTACGTTCTGGGCCGAGGCGACCGAAACTCGATACTCGCTTCCGTCGCCCCCGAAGAGGACGATGACGTTCTGGGTCATGAAGCTGTCTTCAGTCGTGCGTTTACACGGGAAGCCGCTGAGCCAGCTGACATCGCAGTAGAATCTCACCTGCGAGCTTCGAGAAGTTCTCGCGCGCCTCGGAAACAGCGCGGGTGTGCGCACCGATAGCACCATCCGCGGCTGTGAGGTGAAACATTGGCTTTCGCGCCTCTTGGGCCATGGGCAACAGGCTCCGGTAGTGCTTCACACGAGCCAGCAAATGGCTGTCTGGAGGCGTCGGGAGCGACTCCCCTAGGACCTCACGACTGTAGTCGTCGGGAATTCGCCGCGCCCAGCGTTCATAATCGCGAACGGGTCGAGACAGCCGCTCAGCTTGTTGCATGATGATGTAACCCACGGGCTGAATCCGACCGGCGGGTAGATCCAAGCGTGGATTCGGGTTGTGCTGGATGCATGTGGTCCACTCCTTGCGCCACTTCCGGATCGTGGGCCCGAAGTTCTTGAGACCCTGAAGTGAGAACAGGTCGGATACAAGGGGAATGACGAGGTAGTCTGAGGCGACGAGCGCAGCGCGATTGATGGCACCGAGATTCGGCCCGAGGTCGATGAGGACGAACTCCGCGTTGTGTGACGATGCCGCGCGCTGCAGCACTCGCCAGAATGCGGATATCACACCGAACGCACGTTGCTGTCCGTCTATACAATGTGGCCACTGTTGTGAAAGTTCATCTTCCAACTGCGCCAGCGCGGGGTCGCCCGGTACGAGTCCGAGTCCACCGGACACTTCTTCGACATGGGGTTTATCGACGATGTCACCGGTGCCGCGAACGAGAGGCTCCACCGAGCCAAAGAGGGTTTGTTCATGACGACGCTCGGGCCACAGTTGTTCGAGTCTCTCATCCTCGAGGAAGGACGCCGTCAGGTTCGCCTGCGGATCGAGATCCGCCACCAACACCCGGCGTCGTTCGTCTCTGTACATCCATGCCAGGTGATACACGAGAGAGCTGTTCCCGACGCCGCCCGTATTGTTAAAAAATGCAATGACGGGGGCGCTCATGGTCGCCTCCACACGGTGGCCAGGACGGCTGCGGACTGAACGTCGAACTTTGCTGGCGGGTTACCGTTACTCGCGAGCTCCGTTTGCGCAGTGGCGATACCGATCCCGAATCGTTGCACGAAACCCAGATTTCTCATCGCCTCGGCAAGATGAGGGTTCCGGTAGTCGTTCGCGTATGGCTGCCCAAAGTTCTCGCGGGACACCTGCCCGTAGGGCCCCCCAGGATTGTGGATCTCAATGCGGTCATCGAACCAATACACGCGAGCAGGTGCATTGGTGCCTTCATAGTTTCGATGCATTACCGCGTTTCGAATCAGTTGCTGAAGCGCCACAAGAGGGTACTGGGGGCTGCGCTTTTCAGTGTGTGTCTCCGTGAATGCGATCGCGGTTTCGTTGTGTGCCTGAAGGACGTCGTCAATGCGTCGAAGCACGTCTGAAAGGCGACCGGATAGCGCCTTCTCATCTCGGATCGAATGCGTCAATTCGGTGCCATCAAAGCGGACGAACTGAATGTATGCGCCCGGGATCCAAGCCTGCGGATCGACGCCGGCGACCAGTAGTCCCACGTGGGTAGGCAGGTTATGCGGACCGAGGAAGTGAACGGACCTGAGCTGATGCTCCACCGGCCGTCTGTTCTCGGCAAGCACCTCTGCTGCGATGGCGGCGGCGAGGTACTCATCCCGCGCATAGGACGCGTCGATATCTTCCAGAGACGCTGAATCTGCTTCCCTGGCATCGAATGGAAGGTTGAAGGCGCGCTGACGCTCAACCAGCTGACGTTCTTCATCGGGGCTCGCCGTGGCGCGACGCGGGCCGACCCGTACGCAAACACGGCCGCGATAACGAACCGGAAGGCTGAGGGAGGGTTCAACAATGACGACCGCTACTTCACATCCCCTCACTGTCCGCTTCTGAACCACCATGGAAGGAAGCGGGAGGGTCAGACCGTCGTCCCGGATCGACGATAGTTTCAGC
The DNA here is from genome assembly GCA_964553925.1 of uncultured Acidobacteriota bacterium. GTDB lineage: Bacteria > Acidobacteriota > Vicinamibacteria > Marinacidobacterales > SMYC01 > DAISKN01. The sequence continues at coordinate 4,567 of CAZKNR010000003.1, read as the reverse complement.
AGCAAGTCGTCATCAACGTGAAGACCCGCACAAGTTCCATCGGGTTCGATGCCAATGAAGAGCACTCCCGGCTTTCCGTGGCCAGGCAGATCGTTCGCGAACGCACAGATGGTCTCGTGGATCTTCTCGGAATCGGCGTTGTTGCGTTTATGCTCCACACGATCGGATTCGTCCTCGATGAGCTCTTCGAGTTCAGCGTCGGTCAGCACGAGGCCTCACAATTTGTATTATCGCTCAGCAACGCCTTCCATAGAATCGTCTGAAGTGAGGTCCGTCGCTCAGGCGCACCCGAGGTGGGCCCGCGGATTCTCCGAGCGGAGGGTCTGAAGCTCTTTGACGAGCTCGAGCTCGCGAGGCTGCAGCTCCTTCGGCACCACCACCACGAGCTTCGCGAAGAGATCACCGGGCTCCCCGGCCTTTAATGGAGGCATTCCCTTGCCTTTCAGCCGCATGAGCCGCCCGGCCTGAGAGCCGGCGGGAATCCGGATGCGCGCCCGCCCTGAGAGCGTCGGAACCTCGATCTCGGCGCCGAGCGCCGCTTCGCCGAACGTCACCGGCACGTCGACATAGAGGTCGTCTCCCTCTCGCCGGTAGAGGGGGTGGGGCTTCATCTTGACCTCGAGGTAAAGATCCCCGGCGCTGCCACCCAGGGATTTTTCTCCCTTGCCGGACACGCGGACTTTCGATCCCTCTTTCACGCCGGGGGGAATCCGCACGTCGAAGGCCTGCGAGCCGGGACCGCCCTCGATCGACATGCGTCTCGTCGTGCCTTGGTGGGCCTCCTCGAGGCTCACTTCGACGACGGCGGAAACGTCGCGCCCGGGCTCGGAAGCGGCTCCGAATCCCCGCGCGCTTCTCTGGCGCCGGCCGCCGCGGACTCCGCCGCCGGCGGACTGGCCGAACAGGTCCTCGAGATCGCCGCCGCCGCCGAAAAACGTCTTGAAGAAGTCGGAGAATCCGCCGCCGGCTCCGCCCAGACCGTCGAAGTCCACGCGAAAGCCGCCGAAGCCGCCGGGCCCGCCGGAAGAAGGTCCCCTCCCGTACTGCTCGTACTGCTTCCAGTTGGCGCCGAGCTGATCGTACTTGCGCCGCTTCTCGGGATCGGAGAGGACTTCGTGCGCCTCGTTGATCTCCTTGAACTTCGACTCCGCCCCACGATCCCCCGGGTTGACGTCGGGATGGTGCTTTCGCGCGAGCCTGCGGAACGCCTGCTTGATCTCCTTCTCGCTGGCGTTCTTGGCGATGCCGAGGACCTGATAGTAGTCCTTATAGTCCACGGGCCGTTACTGGACGCGCATCTCCGACGACTTTCCCGCGGGCGGCGGCGGCACCAGCTTGATTACGAGCGCCGGAAAGAGGATTGGAAGCACCTCGTCGAGAGTCGCGACGAGATGAATCTTCATCTCATTTCGGATTTCCGCCGGGAGATCTTCCAGCATCGACTTCTCGTTGAGCTTGGGGATGAGGACCTCTTTGATCCCGTAGCGGTGGGCCGCGAGGAGCTTCTCCTTGATCCCGCCGACGGGAAGCACGTGGCCGGAGAGCGTGATCTCGCCGGTCATCGCGACATCGGGCCGGGACGGGGTGTCGGTCAGAATCGAGACCAGCGCCGCGACCATGGTCACCCCTGCCGACGGACCGTCCTTGGGGGTCGAGCCTTCGGGGACGTGGAGGTGGAGATCCATCTTGCGATAGAAGTCTGCATCGAGCCCTAGAGACAAACTCTGGCCGCGAACCCAGGTCAAAGCCGCGGTCGCCGACTCCTTCATCACGTCGCCGAGCTGGCCCGTCAGCGTGAGGTTTTTTCCTCCCTTGAGCTTCGAGGCCTCGATGAAGAGGATGTCGCCCCCGAACGGAGTCCAGGCGAGACCGATGACCACTCCGGGCACTTTCACGCGATCGTGGATCTCTCGCGAGAGCGACGTGGGCGCTCCCAGGAGCTCCTGAAGCATGTCCGGGGTGGCATGGAGCGGTTTCGTCTCTCCTTCCGCGATCTTGCGCGCGGCCTTGCGGCAGATGCTGGCGATCGCCCGCTCCAGATTGCGGAGCCCGGCCTCTCGCGTGTAGTAGCGAATGAGGTGGGAAATGGTCGCCCGCTCGAACGTGGGAGCGATCGCGGGATCGGTGAGCCCGTGGTTGTCCAGCTGCCGCGGGACGAGGTGGCGCTCGGCGATCTGGATCTTCTCCTCCTCGGTGTAGCCCGCGAGGTTGATGACCTCCATCCGGTCCTTCAGCGCGGGCGGGACGGGGTCCATCATGTTGCCGGTCGCGATGAACAGCACCTCGGAAAGGTCGAACGCCAGATCGATGTAGTGATCGCGGAACGTGTCGTTCTGCTCCGGGTCCAGGACCTCGAGGAGCGCCGCGCTCGGGTCCCCGCGAAAGTCCATCCCCAGCTTGTCGACTTCATCGAGCATGAACACCGGGTTCCTGGAGCCGGCGCGGACGAGGCTCTGGATGATCTGGCCCGGGAGCGCGCCGATGTAGGTCCGGCGGTGGCCGCGGATCTCGGCTTCATCCCGAATCCCGCCGAGGCTCAGGCGGACGAACTGGCGCCCGAGCGACTTCGCGACGGATTTTCCGAGACTGGTCTTGCCGACGCCGGGAGGGCCCACGAAGCACAGGATGGGTCCCTTGATGTTCGGCTTCATCTTGCGAACCGCCAGGAACTCGAGGATGCGATCCTTGACCTTCTCGAGGTCGTAGTGATCGGCTTCGAGAATCTCCTTCGCCCGGGGAATGTCGTAGACGTCCTCGGTCTTCTTGGACCAGGGAACGCGGGTGAGCCAGTCGAGATAGGTCCGGCCCACGGTGTACTCCGCGGACGCGGGCGGAATCTTCGAGAGCCGGTTGAGCTCGCGAAGGGCTTCCTTCTCGGCCTCCTCCGGCATCTTTGCTTCCTGGATCTTCGTGCGGAGGTCCTCGATCTCCTTGGTGCTCTCGTCGTTCTCGCCGAGCTCCTTCTGGATCGCTTTCATCTGCTCGCGGAGGTAGTACTCGCGCTGGGTCTTTCCGACCTCGTTTTTGACCTGGGACTCGATCTTGCTTCCGACCTCGAGAACTTCCTGTTCCCTCAGGAGCGCTTCGTGGACGGTTTTGAGCCGGTCGCGGACCCTAGGGGTCTCGAGAACCTTCTGCCGGCTCTCGGTGTCGAGATTGGGAAGATTCTGCGCGACGAAGTCCGCGAGGCGGCCCGGGTCGTTGAGCGTGGCGGCGAGCGAGCCGACCTCGTCCGCAAGCTGCGGCGACATCTCCACGACCTTGGAAAAAACCGAATGGACCCCGCGGGTGAGCGCGTCGACCTCGATCTCGTCCTCCGTCGGAAGAAAGGTCGGGAGGACCTCGATGTCGGCCCTGAGATACGGATTCACCTGGACCACACGAAGGATGCGGAAGCGGAAGCCGCCCTGGACCACCAGCCGGACCGAGCCGTCGGGCATGCGCACGGACTTGTGAATGCGAACGCTCGACCCAACGCCGTGGAGGTCATCCGCGCCCGGGGCCTCGACGGCGGCGTCCTTCTGGGTCACGACGCCGATGAACTCCGCGCGGTCCGCGTTCTCGTTGAGGAGCTTCACCGTGCTTTCCCGGCCTACGGCGAGCGGCAGAATCGACTGAGGGAAGATCACGGTGTCCCGAAGCGGGAGAATGGGAACGCCCCGATGGATCTCGCCCTGAATGGGGAGCTGTGATTTTTCCATTGAAAGAACCCCCTTCGCTCGTCCTCTCTTACACTAGGTTACCAGTGAGATCGGAAAGATCACAACCTAAGAGAACGACTCGAGCAGGCACATTATCGAGTTTTAGTGTGGATATGTCAAATCAGTGACAAACTGTTGTTTTGCTTTAGTTTATGCTGTGCGTGGTTGTGTCTATAATCTGATTATAGTAGAAGCATATTCCACTACTGGCCTGGGTACCCCACCGGCTCGCTTCCCGCGATGAACGCCTCGAGCAGGAGCCCCGGATCTTCGCCGGACGCCGGATAGCCCGTCTTGCGGTCCACGGGGATGAAGACGATGTTCGAAGGAACCGGGAAATCCTCGATCGGTTTGTCGGCCAGCACCTCTCCCATGAAATCGATCCAGGGAGCGAGCGCGGTCCTCGTGCCGGTCTCTCGATCGCCGAGGGGAATTTTTTTATCGAATCCCATCCAGGTGCCGGCGACGAGCGTCGGGTCGTAGCCGATGAACCACGCGTCGGTGTAGTCGTTCGTGGTCCCGGTTTTCCCGGCGAGGGGTCTTCCCAATCGGCTCGCGGACGCGGCCGTGCCGCGCTGCACCACGCCTCGCAGAAGGTTGGTGACGATGTACGCGGAGTCGGCCCGGATCGCGGACGCCGCCCTGGGGAAGGCCTCTTCGAGCACGTTGCCGTCACGATCCGTCACCTTCGTCACGATGTAGGGCTGCATGCGGATGCCCTGGTTGGCGAACGCCGAGTAGGCGGAGACCATTTCCTGGAGCGTCGCCTCGGCGGCGCCCAGGGTGATGCTCAGATAAGGCGGAATCGGCCCCTCGAGACCGAGGCGGCGGGCGTAGTCGGCGACCTTCTGAGGGCCGAGCTGCTG
>CAZKNR010000002.1:0-3353 GCA_964553925.1 uncultured Acidobacteriota bacterium | reverse complement strand
CGAACGTGCGTCGCGAGGACGCCAGAGCTCAAGATGCGAGACAAGCGCGCGACGGCGAGCCTGAACGCGTCAGGAGGGCATTTGCGTGGAGGAAGTCCCGCTCGACTTCAGTGCTTCCAAAAACCTGTCAAGTGTTTTTTTAGTTTTTTTTGGCCGTCTTTGAACTCACCGCGGCTCCTCGTCGAGGGTGACCATCCAGATGTCGGCTTCGGGTCGGATACGGCTGAAGTAGATCGTGCGTTGATCGCTCGCGAGTCCGAAGTAATCGTCAATTTTGTCCGGGCCCAAAGACAAAACGTCGTGGAAGCTACCGGCCTCTCCGTCGAGCAGGCTGATCTTCCCTCCGTTCCAGAACAACAGTCTTCGATTGTCGCTGAGCCACATCGAGCAACAGCCTGCCACCGGGAACACTCGGTATTCGCGAGAGGGCAAGGAGAAAACTGCCAGCTGCTGCGTTCCCGATTCAGTTTCGACGTCGCCCGCCAGGCGCTCGCCATCGCGTGACCAGGAGTGGGCCGTGAATGCGAATGTTCCGTCGGGGGGGCGCGGAAGCTTTTCCGGTCTCTGCTCTTTCCACGGCACGTCCGGCTGAAAGATGAAGGAGTCGCCCTCCACCGAGTAATAGACGATGCGTTTTCCATCCGGAGACCAGGCAGATATCGTGATCCGATGCGGAGTCTCCGTGAGCTGCCTTAGGCCACTCCCGTCGGGATGGATGCTCCAGAGCTCGAAATTCCCGCTCCTTCCTGAATAAAAGACCAACTCGCTGCCATCCGGCGACCATCGAGCATAAAAGTTGGCGAGATGAGGCTCGTCGGTCAGTTGGCGAAGACCGGTGCCGTCCGTGCGCATGACTGCGATATCTGCCTGCCCCCCTCCGGTAAAGAACGAGAACGCCACCCACTGATCGTCGGGAGATGGGCTCGGATATTTTGCCCATCTGGAGCCGCTGGTGACGGCTACCGGCTCTCCGACGATGGCTTCCGAGTCCGGGTCGAAGGAGATCGTCTGTAAGTTCTGTGTGCCGATATCCGCTTGATAAGCGATGTGACGGCCGTCTCCGGCAGCGCTGATCAGCCCCATACGGGATCCAGGAGACGCCGTGACCAGCTCGGGCATCCCCAAGAGGGTTCCCGTCTCCTCCTCAACCGCCACGCGCCACAGGCTCATCGCGCCTCCGCGGCTGCTGCAGAAGTAGAGATACTTGCCGTCGGGCGACCAGACGGGGTTCCAATCGATGTGCTCGTCCCGTGTAACCGGGATGGCGTCGCCCCCTTCGGCGGGGACCGTCCAGATGTCCCGGTAATTGCGCTCCGAAAGAGAGACGCTCCAGAACGCGATCCTATGTCCGTGGGGCGACCACTGCGGCTGAACCGCATCCCCATTCACCTCGATCGCCTGGACATCACCCGTATCGACGCGGATGATGCGAAGCTCGCCGACGCTCGGTCCTCGATTCGGACTATCAACTCTCGCCGTCGAGAAAACGATTCGTTCACCATCGGGAGACCAGGCGGGGTTGAAACCGTTATCCGAGATCCGCTTCACGGACTCACCGGTGGCGCCCATCACGAAGATGCCGCCTCCATCCCGTTCAGAGCGGAAAGCGATGAGGGTGCCGTCGGGAGAGAAGGCGGGATGGGTGTCATCGACCGGCGAATCCTCAGTTAGGTTGATCGCTTTTTGCCCGCCCACCCTCTGCAGGTAGATGTCCTGGTTTCCAGAAGCCGGACTGACGTAGACGATGCTGTCGCCGTCCGGGGACAGACTGGGAAAGCTCTCGACACCTGCCAGGGAGGTGAGCTGAGTGAACGTGGTTCTCGGATCCGACGTTCTCTCCGGCGATCGTCGCAGGAGATTGAGCACAACGCCTACGGCCAGAAGCGCCACCGCGGCAAGCATCCACTTCGGTACGGTCGCAGACTTTCGAGGAGCCGCGCCCTCCTGAAGCTCGCCAGAATCCACTTCCCGCTTCAATTCCTGAAGCTCGTTCCGCAGGTCCTTCGCCGTCTGATACCGATGCTCCGCGTCTTTGACCAGACAACGCCGGACGATCCTTCCCAGCATGCTCGGGAGGGTCGGGTTGAGCTCGGTCACCGATTTTGGCGTGTCCTTGAGGATGGAGGAGAGCACCGAAGCGGTGGTCTCGCCCTGGAAAGGACGCTCTCCCGTCGCCATCTCGTAGAGAACGATGCCGAGGGAAAAGATGTCGGAGCGCGAATCGAGGGTCTTGCCCTCCGCCTGCTCCGGGGACATGTAGGCGACCGTTCCCACGATCCGCCCTTCCTCGGTTCGGGCGTTCGTGGGCAGATCGCTGATGCCTCTGACCCCGGCCTCGGGCTTCAGCTTCGCCAGACCGAAGTCCAGGATCTTGAGCCGTCCCTCGTCGCTCAACATGAGATTGTCGGGCTTCAGGTCGCGATGAAGGACCCCTTTCTCATGAGCGGCGGCGACCGCATCGGCGAGAGGTATCGCGATCTCGAAGAACTTCGCGAGAGAGAGTCCCTTCCTGGGGATGACCTCCGAGAGCGTCTTCCCCCGAACGAGCTCCATGGTGATGAAGTGGACGCCTTCGGCCTCCTCGACGGAGTGCACGGTGACGATATGGGGATGGTTGAGCGCCGCGACCGCCTTCGCCTCTCGTTGGAAACGCGACCGCCTCTCCTCGCTCTCCGCGAGCTCGGGCGGAAGCACTTTGAGGGCAATCTGTCGGCCGAGGTCGCTATCTTCGGCGAGGTAGACGTCCCCCATCCCACCCGAGCCGAGCTTCTGGAGAATCTTGTAGTGGGAAAGGGTGCGCCCAATCATCGTGGGTTCTTGCTGGTCCCGAAGGCTAGTTCCCTTTCTGACGCGGTGTCAAGGTCGCGACGTGCACCCGTGCACATCGTCCCGTCAGGCCCCCTCCTTCCAAATCTCGTCCGGAGATTTTCCCTCGGTCGCGATCTTCCAGATCGTCCCTGTAGACCTCGTCCAGCACCTCGCGAAGGCTCGGGAGGCTCTTGTAATGCCGCGGTTTCTCGTTTCGGTCAATGGCAACAAAGTTCCCCTTCCGAAGACACAAAATCGCACCTAAAGGAAGGGCGGGGAATCAGGATTCAGCTAGAGGAGGTCGAGTTTCGGTGGCAGGATTCTATTCGTCAGACTTAAAGCCGATGCGACGGCTTTTCTTTGGCACTGCTTCCAGGTATTCGTGAACGGTCTGGAAGAGAACACGGATGTTCGTGTCGTGGTCGGCGTGCCTCCTCTCAAGCGCCTCGATTCTGCGGGCGAGATCCTTGTGGACGGCGAGGAGCTCTCGAAGGCGGACAAAGGCGCGCATGATGGCGATATTCACCTTAACTGCTCGATCGCTC
>CAZKNR010000001.1:0-4917 GCA_964553925.1 uncultured Acidobacteriota bacterium | reverse complement strand
TCGATGGGGGAGACCGCGCCGGCGGCGACCCGGGCGCCGACGCTCCGCCGCACCTCGCCCACGGCCTGCATCGTTCGCTCGGTCAGAGCCACCGTCTCCTGCGCGGCGAGGACGTCGAAGAACGCGCGGGTCACCTGCGTGAAGACGTCGATCCGGGCGGTCTCGTAGTCCCAGGCCGCCAGATCTCGATCGAGGGCGGCGAGCTCCCTGCGGGCCGCCCGCTTTCCCCCGAGCTCCACGAGTTGGCTGAGCTGGATGGTCGTCTGCGGCTGAACGGCGGCGGAGCTCGCGTCGGTCCCGACAGGCCCCACAGGCCCCTTGGGCCCGTCGATCCTCGAGGCGCCCACGTCTTCCAGGAGCACGCTCACGATCGGATTCGGAAGCTTTCCCGCCTGGAGTATCCGCGCCTCGCGCGCGCGAGTCTCCCACGCGAACGCGGCGAGGTCGGGACTGTGCAGGAGCGCGAGAGCCACCGCGTCGCGAAGCGCGATCGCGCCCACGGGGTTCTCGAAGGCGGGAGCCTGGGGCTCTCCGCTCTCGCCCCGCGGCGGCGGCTGGTAAACGGGCAGATCCCGGCCAAGCGGCCTCGGGGACGCCCTTGGGGACGGAGCGATGGGATCCTGCGTGGCGGCGTGCGCGGAACCCGTGGCAAGAGCGATAGCCGAGGCAACGAACAGAGAGCGCATGGAACCTCTCTAGGGAAAACGACGAACGTGCGAACGAGCTGCGAGAAGCCCGCAGCTAGAGCTAGAGGGAGAGAGGGAGGGACGAAGGCGGAGCGCGGGGGATGGTTGCGCTTCGAGGCGCGCCTCGAATCGGCTGAAAATCCGCCGAGGGAGCGTGCCCCTGGAAACGCCAACCCGGGAGCGCCTGCGCGACGGCGCCGGTTGTGGCCGGCCGGTTCAGGGAGTGCTTGGAGACGTTCGTAAAAACGGAGTCGAGCCAGACGGAAACGTGGTGGTGATCGCGCCGCTCGACCGAGGAATTCGCGTGCGAGTGCGAAGGGTCGACGTGCCGATGGACGACGGTGTGACCGACACCATCCCTGCTTGCTCGGTGGACGTGCTCGAGGGGTTGCGCCGAAAGGGCGGCAATCGCTGCCGAACTCGCAATGCCGACGACGGCACGAAGAGCCTCATTGCGAAACACGGTCGTAGTATCGAGTGGCTCCCAGGCGAAGTCAAGGCGCGGAGCAGCATCGGCGGCCGATCTCAGCCCGCGTCACAATACGACCACGCGGGAGAGATGACTCACAGATGCCGCACCCGGGAGAGACTGCGAGAGGGTGCGGCTCCCGCCTCGACAACGGGCCAACCGATTGACGCCGGCTGGCGGCCAAACGCGACGTAGACGGCGCCATCCATCGGCTGGGCCTCACGCTCGCCACCGTCGAAGAAAAAGCCTCCCGCGCCTCCGGTTTCGAGCGCCGCCGACGGGGCCCTGATGGCCTCGGCCCCAGCGGCCCGCAGCCGACGAGCCTCTTTTTGACAAGCTTGGTAGCTATCGAGCCCACCTCGAAGGACGGACGGATCGAGCGAAGGCTCGTGGGTGACAAAGACATGCGTCGGGACCTCGATCGCCCAGAGAGCCCGCCCGATCCCGTCGAGATCCGCTTCGTCGGTGATGCCCTCATGCCGCAGGAACTCCGCCCAGGCACCCGTGGGGGTGTCGGCGAAGTACTGAACTGGCCCCTCTCCCTCGGCATGCCAGCGCGCGGCCGGCTGGTTCGTCGCCTCCCAGAGAAAGGGGCAGCGACGGTCGCAATGCCTGAACAGGATCAAGTTGCCCCCGCCCAGACCAGCACGGCAGCGAGCCCGCGCACCCGCCGGATGTCGTCGTCGTCGGGGCGAAAGCCTCGCTTCAGCACGACCGAGGGCGAGCGGCCGCCGAGCTGCGAGCGCGGGCGCCCGAACCAGCGGCGGATGCCGAACTCGTTGTAGCTGCCCGCGAGATCGGAAACGATGAGCGTAAGCACGTGAAGCCGCTCGGCAACCTCCTGCGGGGTGGCCCGCTCGCGGGAGGAGTAGCGATGGATACTCTGCCGGGAAACACCGAGCAGTTTCGCGAGCATTTCGTCACCGAGGAGTTCTCGCATCGACGCCCATTCCGAATCCGGGAGCGGAGACTCCTCGATCGCCTCGTAAAGCTGCCTCAGCTCAGAGGCCAGCTCCTCGGTCGAGAGAGACCTTCCCGATGGAACTGTCAAGAAAGGGGCTGCTCGGAGGAGCCCCGCAGCGCGCAGGCGCGACAAGACGTCCTTCCAAGTCTTGAGATCGAGCGAGCGAATTTCCTTGCCTTTCAGCAATCCGGCAGTCGAGGCAAAGGCAATGATGCGGGAAGCCAGAGACCCCGGCCCCGGATCGGCGAACGGTTCAGAAACAGATTCAATTCGGAGTGTTTCCATATACCAAAATGAATCCGATTTTCAACCGCTCTTGCAACTCCAGCGCTGACTCCCAGCTCCTCAACCACACCAACGGCCTGGCCAACTTCGTCTTTACCGGTAGAACAACGCCCCGTGCGGCGTCGCCCGGCCCGTTTCTCCGTGAGGCCAGGTTTCCCGGTCGAACGAGATCGAAGCGTCCGACTCCATCCGGCCCGAGACCGGATCGAATCGAATCAGGAGCACTCGATGCTCCATCGCGCCGCGCCCGGTGACGACGATGCGGTTCCCGTCGGCGTCGGCGGCAATCCAGTGCGGGCGATAATCGGTTCCGAGCTTCAGCTCCTGGACGAGCTTCGGATTGCTGGGGTCGCTCACGTCCAGGCTCACCAGCGATTCGGCGGTCGGAACCGTCTGCACCCAGTACTCACCGATCCGGACCGGGAGCGCGCAGCGGTGGGGCGGCTCGTAGGGGAACGTCTTCAAGTGGGTGACGGCCGGGCTTTCGCTCGCGAGCTCCGTGAGCAGGTACAGACCGCAGGAGAACGTGCTCACGATGACGCTTCGTCCGTCGGCGAGGACGCGCGGCTCGGCGGGCATGAGGTTCTCGTCGCCCCGCTCTCCTTTCGGAAGGAGGACGGTCTTCAGGAGCGCAAGGTCGGAAAGGCGCCACACCTGGACCGAGCGGGCGAGGAGCTCCCCGTGCATGTCGGCCGTCGTCGAGACGACCCGGTCGAGCCCGGGAAGAATGGCCAGGCTGTAGGGACGAATGTCGGGGTCGACCGCCGGGTCGGCGGCGTTCGCCCCGCGCAGGTAACCGCCCCGCTCGTCGAGCTCGACGAGGCCCCCGGGCTCGCTCTTTCCTTCACCGCGGTGGTGGAACGTCGCGAGAACGTTTCCGTTCGGAAGACGCTCGAACGCGTGCGGGAACGTGTACGGTCCTCTCGCGGCGAACGCCCCTTCGATTCGCGGAGAGCGAGGCTCGGACACGTTGAAGCGAAACGTCGTCCCCGCGGCGAACGAGTTGGCGAAGAAGAACCCTCCCGCCGGCATTCGGTGCTCGGTGTGGTGCGCGCCGCCGACGAGACCCACGGGCACGGTTTTCACCACCTGAGCCGAATCGACGTCGACGACGGCGAGAAAGTCGCTCGACTTCTGGTCGGTGTCGAAGGACCAGACATAGAGAACGTCCTCGCCGAAAGCGGCGCTTTGGCCCCAGGCGCCGGAAGCGAGAGCCGTCAGGAGCGTGAGCGTGAGCGAGACGCGCCGGGCGAGCACCCGCGGATCTTACTCCCGTTCATTCGTCGGAATCGACAGGAGCTCGTCGAGCCGGTCGAAACCCGCGGCGAGCCCGATGCCTACACCTCTATCCCGCGCGCGACGAGCCCGTGAATTTTCATCGATCTATTCGAGATAAGCGTCATCGCCGTACTTCAGCTCGGGCCAGTCGAGAGCATATCCGAGAGCGCGCTTCAGTTCAGAAACGCGGGAGGCGGAAAGCATGCCGATCCTCGAAGCAAGGTCGCTGAGGGCCACGACGTGGACGTTATCGAGATTCGCGACCGACCGCCGCGACAAGCCCTCCTTCGGTCCGAGGCGCACCTCCACGGGGATGTCGCGAATGGTCGACGTCACTTCCGCCACGATGACTTTGTTCAGCACAGTGTAGGCCGAGTTCCGGGAGAGCAGAAGCACTGGACGCCGGCCGACGGGATGCGGGAGCCGCGCCCACCAGATCTCGTATTGATTCAACGGCGTCTCCGCCGGGATACGCTCGGGGGCGTCTTCGGCTCCCACACGCGGGGGTCGAAGTGGGGAGGTTCGACATCGGGCTGTGCCTTGTACGCCTCCGCCATCCGCGCCTCGGCGAGCTCGTCCAGGGCGCGGCGCAGGGCGGCTCGGACGAAGGCAGAGCGCCGGCGCGAGTGGGCGGGTGCGACCAGCTCCAGTTCCCGGGCCAGAAGCTCGTCCAGCTCCACTATTAGTTGCTTAGTCATATTCAGAGTATAGGCTATGGCTATTAGAACTTCCAGAAGCTCGCCTCGCCGGGAAAGGACTGCCACGCCCGATCCAGCCTCTCAGGAGGTCAACCACCGCTGGCCCGAAGTCCTGCCCCGGAGGCAAGGCCGTCCTGTACACGTTGGGAAACCCCAATAGAGAGAGCACGGCGGGAAGCATGGCTTCGTCGGACGGCTCCTTCGCCGCGAGTATTCTGCGCCTCTTCAGCCGCGCGCTATACCAGTCCCTGATCCAGCATCGCGTTCGCGACCTTGAGAAATCCGCCGATATTCGCGCCGTTGACGTAGTTCCCCGGGGTTCCGAAACGATCCGAGGCCTCGACGCAGGTCTTGTGAATGTTCTTCATGATGACCTGGAGCTTGCCGTCGACTTCTTCCCGCGACCAGGCCCAGCGCGCGCTGTTCTGGGACATCTCGAGGCCCGAGACCGCGACTCCGCCGGCGTTCGCCGCCTTCCCGGGGCCGTAGAGGATCTTGCGCTCGATGAACTGCTCCACCGCCTCCGGGGTGGAGGGC